>JAOZHP010000077.1 GCA_026014815.1 Candidatus Bathyarchaeota archaeon | reverse complement strand
GTCACCTTGAAGACGGTGCCTTTTCCTTCCTTTGACTTCACGGTGAGGGCTCCATTGTGTGCCTCTACCGCCTGCTTGGCGTAGAACAGCCCAAGCCCTGTGCCCATGCTTTTGGTCGTGTAGAAGGGCTGGAACAGTTTAACTAACACCTCTTCCGACATCCCCACGCCTGTATCATTGACGGTGATTACATGATTACCTTTCGATTCAGCGACTTTGATTGTCAGTTTACCGCCTTCAGGCATAGCCTCGACGGCGTTCCTGATGAGGTTGTCCATGACCCTACTTATCATCGTGGGGTCAACGAGGGCGCTTTGGGACTCAGGGAAGACAGTCTTGAGTTTGATGATGTTCGGGATGATAACCGAGCTAAGTCGCTCCTTGATGAGCTCCACCATGTCTATGTTCTCCTTCATCACGGCGCCTGGCTCAGCAATGAATCGGAGATCATCAAGTATCTTCGTGGCGTAGGCTACAGACTTATCGATAATATCCAGCATCCTCGGGGTACGCTCAGGTGTCTTCCTGATCATGTGTGATGCATTTCTAATACTCTGCAGAGGGCTTCGCAAGTCATGTCTAACCATGCTGGTGACCCGTGTAGCTCCGTCCAGAAGCTTTTGTGTCTGAGCGCCTGTGATCTCCTCGATCTGAACTTTCTGTAAAATCTTTGAGATAGCCAATGATACTTGATTAGCGAATACCTCCATCAGCCGTAGGTCGTTGACAGTGAAGTTATCCAGCTCTTGACTTCCAACGTTGATAACAGCAACTACTTTCCCGTCGATAATAACGGGGACATCCATTTCGGATAGTATCCTCAGGTTATCACTAGTCTGAGGCTCCACGTGGGCTTCATCTAGCCTCGTATCGGAGACTAGCTGAGATTCACCTGTCTTGACGCATCTAACTGAGATGCCTGGACCTTTTAGAGGTAACTTGAATGGCTTTATTCCATTTATTCCGATGAACTGGAAGAAGTGAATATAGTCCTCCTCAACGACGCCGAAGCCACCGATGGAGAACCCGAAGGATTCGTTTATGATTCTAAGAGTGGCTTCACCTATCGCCTCAATTGTCTCCGGCTTGTGAAGGTCACGAGCATGTATAAGCAACAACTCTAGTTTGCGCTCATACACTTTCCTCTCAACTATGTTCCTGCTGACGCTTAGAACAAATGACTCATCATCTATCTGGATAAAAGACGAGTTCACTTCAAAATGGATAGTTTTTCCATCCTTCGTAAGGTTGATCGCCTCAAAGACTAGGCTCCCGTTATTGATTATTCGTTTGATGGCTTCCTTTAGGTTGAGTGAACGTGGACTGATGAAGTCACCGACGTTCATTGATCTGAACTCTTCGGCAGTGTAACCTCTCAGGGCTGCAGCAGCCTCGTTCGCATACAGAATATTACCATCCAGATCATGAAGGATAACCGAATCAGAAACGGAGTCCAGAAGACGAGACTTTAATACGACTTCCTCTTCAAGCTTCTGTTGCTCAGTGACATCGCGTGTGAACGCAAGGCTGGCCAGTTTACCGTTAAAGAGAATGGTACTTGCTCTGATCAAAATGGTACGAACCTCACCGTCCTTCCGCCGTATCCTAAACGTGTAGACAGGAGGTACATCAAGACCCTCCCTTCGGTCAATGGTTCTCTGTCTCACCATTTCACGGTCTTCATCAACTATCCATTTCAGCGATTCAGTCCCAATAATGTCGTCAGGTGTATTCACCCCATGGAGTTTAGCCATGGCAGGGTTTGCGTAGACAAAACGGGTGTCTACAGAGATCGAGAAGGCGTCCTGACTCCCCTCGATCATGTCTCTATAAAGCTGTTCGGCGCGGTGCTTCTCAACGACCGCTCTGATCCTCTTCGCGAGGATCTGGAAGTGGCTAGGCTCCAGTTCTTTCCTGACATAGTCATCTATGCCTACACTAAAGGCCTTCTCGGCGACCTTCTCACTGCCCTGACCAGTGTAAAGCACACACGGTATGTCGACTTTTTCCTTGATCTTTTCACAGAGTTCGATACCGTTCATTCTGGGCATCTTGTAGTCAGAGACCACGCAGTCAAAATGCTCAGAAGGAAACCTTTTCAATGCCTCTCTGGGCGAGATAACAGAAGTAACAATGAGATCTGGATCCGACTTTTTTAGAAACTGCTTTGTGAAAAGCAGTTGATCCTTGTCGTCGTCGACGTGAAGTACCTTGATCTCTGACATATAGTCCACTCTGAGATTACGCTAACCCAGATTTATGTGATATTATATTATTTATAATAAATGGATGTTAGGGTTAAGCCTCTACATTGTACTTGTCGTAGAGTCGCTTAAGCAGTTTATTGAGCTCCCGTGCCCGTTCCTCGCTCTCACTTGGCTTCAGCTCAGCGCACTCGTAGCCCACTACCTCCCTCATGTACCTGACGTTCTCCTCACAGTAGACAACTGTGCCGTCGTCCTTGATCTTCTCGATTCCATCGATCTTGCCTCCCTCGTTGTTTATCGCTATGGCTTCATCTAAGCTCAAACCAGGAAGCACTATTTCCGCACCCTTCTCAGAGAGCCTGCACGGGTATGCACCCGGTAGCCCAGCCGCGCCAGGTACACATGTGTGCACCTCCCCGGTGTTATAGTAGATAGAGAGAACATGTTTCAGGAAAGCTGACGCGGTCCTCATCTGATCCACAAGGGAACTCTTGAATTGGCCAGGAGCACCGTAACCCCGTTCATGGTATAGTTTTGTGATCTTTTTGTTAGGGAACTGTTTGGATACGTCTACGCCGTCAACGAGGACCTTGACCCAGTATGGTCCAGTCATCCTTGCAGTATAATACGCGCCATGATGCCCTACACCATAGATCTGTACGCTACGGTAAGGAACCTTCATCTCGTGGGCGACAATGCGTTTAACTCTTGATAACCCAAGATCCATGTTTCCTCCACCACAAACTGGCTCAAGGCCAAGCTTACTGAGAACCACGTTGGTGGCGTCAGGGAACGCACCGTTCACAACTTTGATGTCGAGTCCTGTCTTCTTGATCGCGAGCATCAGCTTGTGAGCCAAAGTGAGGTGGTTCGGCAACCATGGTCCAATGGGACCGATCTTCTTGTACTCGTCCGGTGGCAGCAGCCTTGTGACCCACCAACTTCCGAGGCTTGCTAGGTTGCATATCACTTTGGGTTGATGTTCCTTGAGTAGCTCCGCGGTTTCATCGATCTCAAATAAGTTGATCTTGGTGAAGCTCAGGTCCGGGTAGTATCCGAAGTTATGGGCGACGTGGAGGCTTTCCTCCACTTCGAATCTTCCTTTTTCTTCGTCGATATCCGCGCCGATGACCTTGACGGGTAGCCCCATGCTGGCGATCTGGTACATCATGTCGTGGCCCACGCTCCCAGCGGAGCCGATGATCATAATTGAGTCCAATTTAAACCCTCAGTTATCATTACTCGATATGCATTAAAAACCCTTGATCAGTATCCAAAAATCATTTATTTTTTATCAGGGAGGGTTAAGAATTGATTATATCTGAGAGCACAGACTAAAGTGTGAGAGAGCGCTGAATGAAACGACAATATATCATTATGCTAGTTTTTTCGTTGTTGTTATCTCAAGCCGCAATGGTTCATGCACAGGACGAGGTGACCCCGCTCCAACTGGAAATCACATTGTACTCTGATGGTCGAGCAAATGTATTCTATTTGACTGAGGTTGACCCCACAAAGGTAAGAGTCAACGTATCCCTATTCGGTGACCATATCAGCAGCCTCGTTATCAGAGACGAGGATGGAGTCCCTCTCGGCTCCACAGAGACAGCCACAGGGATTAGAGTGGATACTATCGGAGCCTCAGAGCTCTCTATCAGGTACATTACATCAAGTCTTACCATGAAGGCGGGTCCCATCTGGACTCTTAACGTGACCACTCCCATAGAGTCCAAGATCACTCTACCTGCGGGAGCCACGATAATTGACATCAGCGATATCCCCTCTGGACTCGGGATAACTGACGGAAAACAATACGTTGAGCTTCAACCCGGCGAGCTCTCCGTCTATTATATAATTGGTTTACCTACCATTTCGGAGGAAGCCCAAGACGTAATTGACGAAGCCGGGACATATGTAGCGAGGAAGGAAGCCGAAGGATACATTTTATCTGATGCACAGAGCCTCCTGACTGAAGCACAGAGTTTGTTTAGTGAGGAACGATATATCGAAGCGAAGATAAGCGCCGAACAAGCAATCTCGACGACACAGTCGATAATAGTACATGCGGATAAGGCAGAGGATGAATTATCGAGGGCCGAAAATGCAGTCGACTTGGCCCGAGAAAACGGTCGGACAGATGGGCTCAGCATAGTAGAGGCAAGCCTCAGCACAGCTCAAAGATTCTATGATGAGGGTAACTATATTGAAGCGGAAACGCTTGCTAGGCAGGTATTTCTCGATGCTCAGGTGTTGAAGGCACCAAGCAGCGTCGGATTTTATCTAGGGGTTCTTATATTGGTCGCTGGAGCTGGTGTCGCGGCTTTTTACCTCTGGAAAAAGAGTCAGATAGAGGAACCCCCGGTGCCTAAACCTCAACAAGAGGAGTCGAGAACCACGGAAATCGATTTAGACAAGATCTTTTGGGAACACGAGGACCTTCGTTTGGAAGATAAGGAGGTCATAAAGTTTCTGGCAGAGTCCAACGGTGAGGCTTTCGCCACTGAGATACGGAACAGATTCGAGATTCCACGGTCAAGCGCGTGGAGACTTATAAGAAGACTGGTGAACGCGGGCATCATGGAGGAGAAAAAGATAGGAAATCAGAGTTTGGTGCGAATAAATGAGAAATATCGCAAGTGATACTGGAACGATCGTTCCAGAGTGTTCTTATAATAAGACTTTGAAGGGATAGGAATCAGTGAGACAGATGAAAACGAGATTACTGGCGATAACATTTGTACTGCTTTTACTAGTATCACCTTTCACGCATATTGCCTACGCTGAGGAGGAGGACCCCAACGGAGGCGACGGTGTTGAAGAACCTGAGGAAACACCAGTTGATCCCGCTGTCTTGGAGATGCTTTTAACGCAGGCTGGCAACGTCAGGCTCAATCTAGAGTCAATTTACGGAGAAAATCTAGAGGATATGCCTCCCGCTGTGTGGCAGAACTATCAAAGCGCTATACAGGCGATGGAACAGGCTGAAGAATTTGAGGAAAGAAACCCCACAGCGGCGGCCCAGCAGGCCTTACGCGCCATGAAACAGCTCCGAAACGCCTTGAGAAAGATTGGCGAAGAGTCCCCAGATACCCTAGAGGCACTCTCAACTGAGCCAGAGGTAGATGGCGACGACCCCCCAGAGGGTGAAGATGACCCTGACTTGGAGAACCAGATCAATGAATATAAACAACAGCTGATCGAGAGCTTCGAGGAAAGATTCCGGGATAGGTTAACTGCGATGGAGGAATTTGCAGCTGAGATAAGTGACCAGATGTTACCCGAGGACGCGGCGAAGCTCCAGTCAACTCTATCCAAAACCGAGGAGAAACTCCTACATATCCAGCAGAAGATCCTTGACGGAAAGTTTGATGAGGCCATTGACGATCTTGATGAAACCTCAGAAGATATGGATGATGAGCTCGGTGATATGGTTGACGACGGCACCGCTCAGATGCTGAGAACCATCAACAAGCTAGAAGCCAAAATACAGAAGACAATTGAACGGAAGGAGCGGAAGGCAGCTGCCGGCGAGGATACATCGGAGGAGGATGAGGCTCTCGGTCTGCTCCATGGTAAAAAGATCAAGGTCAAGGAAGATCACGGAAAACCAGACAACAACGGAAATGGCAACGATAAACCCAATGGTAAACCTGACAAGGAAAAACCGGATAACCCTAACAAAGACAAGACGGATTAATCCCAGATTCTTGAATCATAGGCATTAACGGCTAGGGTTTCTTGTCGGAGGTGTAATATCTATGTTAATGGATTTCCATGTGTAATGGATCTCAAAGAGTTTCTTCGACCCACTCCATTGAAGCTGATTGTTACTGTACTGCTTCCAGCTGTAATCGCTTACATTGTGACTTTACAGACAGAAAGTATTCTGAACTTTTACTGGTATCTACTGACTCCCATCATCAAGGTGTGGGCAGACGAGATGTTCAATGAGTTCAACCCATGAGTGCTTACATGGGTCCCAATATACCTCGCAGCCTGCACCGTCAACCTCGTAGGTAAGAGGTATAGATAGACGCCTCTGATCAGCTTTCCATATTCCTTAATATTGGCGACGGCTTGTTGCCGCCGGATGAAGAACTCAGATAAGGTACTTTACGTGAGCGTCATCCTCCTAGTGTTGGGGTTAGGTGGATTCGAGTACTACAGAGGCGCGAGGAGCAGAAACCTTGTAGAGTCTGATATCGGCTTCAATTCTCTCATAGACTGCTCCATAAACGTCCAGCAAGGGCACAGCTATGAGATCAAACTCGTCGCTGAGAATGATCAGGGCATACCGTATAACCTTGTGGACGTAGATGCACGCATCTTGTTCCAAGGATCTCCCATCTACGAGAAGACACTCACATCTTCAGAGATGATCGGTAAGAAGGCGAGCCTTGAGTTCGTTTACAAAGCCAACGTAAAGTCGGATGGAGTCCTTGCTGTGGAGGGATACATGAGCTCGGGAAATGTCTGGAAGCTTGCGATATACAAAGACTTACCACCATTCCTCAACGCAGGTCCTTGGGTGTTCGGTATCATCGGTCTCGTCGGGTTCCTCGGACTGATCCAGAACAAAATCGAGTTCTAGAAAGTAGACAGCATCAAGACTTTAGCTTCCCACCTTGACGGAGAGAAGCCTAATGTCGGTGAATATTAGGTCGCAGCTTTTTTTGGGTTATATCGCCGTGTGGCTTGGTCTGAACTTTCTCTATAACACCCATCACTCGTTCAGTCATTGTGTCTACTCCTGCCGTTTGTTCAACATGTACGCTATGGCTGACGCGATGACTCCTACACCTGCCATGCCGTACCCGAAGAACCTGTACGGATAGATGGTGTAGCTTTCAGGCTTCATGTGCCTGAAGTAGGTGAATGTAGCTGTAACATTAGTCGCATCCTCGCTGAAAACAACTCCCTCGATCTCCAGATCATATGTGGCTGATTCCTCGATGAAAAATTCTAGTACTGGCTGGGACTCGTTGAACAACACGATGAAGGCGTCAGTGTCATCAAAATTCACCGCTGAGGCGTTCATAATCTCCCCGTTTGCGCTGATGATCTCAAGTGATGGACCGAACCCGTCAACCATTTCAATCTTGCCTGTTCTGAATGTGAACTCTTGATCTGATCCATAGAAGGATTTCTCAGTGGTGGTTGTTTCATTCCACGGGGTGACGATCTCATCCATCAGGCTTATTTCGATGTTCATGGGGTAAAAACTAAGCCCGACGCCAAGCACTAGTACCACGACTGCGATGGGAAGATAGTTACGCTTCATCTATACACGACTCCTCTTGTTCTAAGGTACCCTAGTACCATGAGTAAGATGAATATTGTCGCTACATCGCCGATGATCCATTTCAAGTTACTAAACCACCCGCCATTGTCACAAACAATGGCACTGAAAGTCAGAGGATGAGATCATCGGTGAAGGCATCGGAGATTTCGAGGGATGGCACTTGAGAGGAACTCTCAACAAAGTAGATGACAGAATCATTCTAGAAGAAGTTCTAATATCTCCGATAACTTAGTCATCCCTTTTTCTTCTTTTTTTTATTTCTTAAGGATACAACCACCGAGTTATGTGCTATTTAGGAGAATGGAGCCGGGCGAGGGATTCGAACCCCCGTGGATCCGCTCTGCAGGCGGACGCCTAAACCACTCAGCCAACCCGGCGCAACAATGAGAGACACGAACTGTTTTTTAATGTTTTGTGTTGGTGGGACCGCCCGGATTCGAACCGGGGATCACGCGGACCCAAACCGCGTATCGTACCAAGCTTGACCACGGTCCCAGCGCATCCAGTTAATGGGAAGCATATTTTTAAAGGAATCGTCTACCTGTACCGCTTCTTCGACGCCTCAAGAGCAGCGACCACCGGCAAAGTCTCTCCTGCAAGCATGCTCAGCATGGCACCTCCGCCAGTGGATACGTGGCTCATCTCCTCTGTGATACCAAGCATCGACGCCATACCTCCCATGTGGCCACCACCCACAACCGTGTAACCGGTGCATCTGGAGATACATCTGAGAAGCTCCTTGGTGCCGATATCGAAGCCTCTGCGCTCGAACATGCCGAGGGGTCCCTCGGCGACCACTGTTTTCGCCGGCATGATCTTGTGGCTGAACTGGGCGATGGTGTTGAGGCCGATGTCGTAGATGTTTCGCTCATCGGTTACCTTGTCGGCGAATATCTCGACGCGTTCACTGTTGACGTCGAGAGCCACATCGATGGGTAACTGTATCTTGCTTGGGAACTCCTCCATTATGGAGGCGGCCTGCTCCACCAGTTTCTTCCTCTCCTCATCTAGGCTCTTATACTGGTGCTGCATCAACCCGTTAGCCATGTAGAAGCTGTTGCTCACTTGTCCTCCTAGGAGAATGCTATCAGCTATCTCGTCCCCGAGAACACGTTTAATGACAGGTATCCTGTCCTCGACCTTGACTCCTCCAAGCAGGTAGACACTGGGGCGATTAGGATCAACTAGGACTTTGTTTAGTGCCGTGAGCTCCTTCTCCATTAGACGCCCCGCCACCATGGGAATGGTATTGCTGAGGCCCACAAGACTAGGCTGACTCCTGTGAGCAGCCGCGAAAGCGTCGTTGACGAAGTAGTCAAACAGTGGACTCATTACCTTGACGAACTCAGTGGACTTGAGTTGCGCCAATGGCGCCACCTTGTTCTCTTCCTCAAGCATCCTGACGTTGTTGAGGACAAGCACCTCACCGTTTTTCAAGTCCTTGATCTTCTGCTGGGCATCCTCACCAATGACATCGTCAGTATACTTGACCTCCTGCTCAAGGTACATTTGCAGCACCTTAGCGTGGAGCTCAAGGCTCGTGAAGTCGTATCTACCGGGACGGCTCTGATGTGCCCCTATGACGAGTTTAGAGTCCTTCAGGGTCTTGATTGTGGGGGTCACTGCCTGTATCCGGCTTGCGTCCAGTATCCGCTTGCTGTTGGGATCGAGGGGGCTGTTGATGTCAGCTCTAAGGAAAACTGTCTTTCCTGCGAGTTCAACGTCGTCTAGTGTCAGAAAGTCGTATACCATTGATTATCCCGGTGATGGGCAATTACATTGCCTGTACTATAAAAAACTATACCGGGTAAAATAACTTGATCTAAACCGGGAAGTATCAGGATCAGAAACGATTCATTTCGGCACGTAAAATGTTGAATGTTTAGATCTGCGTTACACGGCAGAGCGTGTCTCCCTCGTTTACCGAGTAATGGATTCTTAGGAAGCTCACGACCCCCCCGTATGGTGCTGTGGCTACCTGAAGTGTCTCTCCATGCAGATCGGATACTACGCCAAGTAATTCTCCCTCGGCTACACGTTGCCCCGCCTCAATCTTTCTTCGCCAGAGTCCGCCGTGCATCGCCCACACCCGTTTTGTTGGTGGGTCCAGCGGTGGGCTCCCTAGAGCAGCCTCCTCGTCTATCATTCCTATGTGGCGCATGAGGTTCTTGATGCCCAAGTAGTGGTAGAGCACGTCGTCATCCCTGATGGGGTATGGTGTACCGCCTTCTGTCATGATACATGGAATACCGTAGAGAGTCACGGCCTCACCGGTGTTACCCGAGAAACTCGTTGACTCTATGAAGTCACAGTCGAAGCAGCTTGCCATCTTCACCATCTTGCGGTGTAGCTCTTCGTCCTCGGTCTTATAGATGAACATCCCCCTAGTCGCGTCCTCCCCAAGGTCAGCGCTGTGGCAATCGACAAGATAATCTGACTTGGAGACAAAGGCCTCGAACACGGAGAATGCTACGCGTTTGGTTATTGATGCCTTCTTGTCACCTGGGAAAACCTTGTTCTGGTTCTGGTGATCCAATTGGTTATGGTAAGGCTTCCTAGCGTGGAACCCCTCGGTGTTCACTATAGGGACGAGAATGAGTGTGCCATTGATGTCCATGGGTTCGACGTTGCGTGCTAGCCTTAGCACTGCTTCCACTGGGGCGCATTCGATCCCATGCACGCCGCTTAGGACCGTTAGCGTGGGACCAGAGTTGACTCCGTTTACAACAATATACGGCATGGTGACTGTGTGGGTGGAAGCCTCAGCTACATTGAGGTAGCCTTGGTGTTTCTCTCCCTTCTTGATCGTGATGTTGGCTACATGAAAGGACACGTTGTTCACAGGTGCTGATGGGGATAAAGGAAAAGAAAAAACTTGGGATTAGAAGGTGTAGCACGCGATAAAGGGCTCACGCCAGTCCTTGAACCAACCAACGATCTCGGCGCCTTCCTCCGTGACGAGAACTGTGTCCTTGGCCATCATGAACTCATCGTCAGGCCCCTTTACGACGGGGCAAAGTACTAGAACCATGCCTGGTTTAAGCTCGGTCTCATCCCCTCCAGAGATATAGGGAACCTCCCAGTTGGTCACACCGATACCTGCCCCCAAGGCAAGCTTGGATACTAAGGGAATGTTGTGCTCATCAGCGAGGGCTTTCATGGCGTTATAGACATCCTTGCACTTTGCCCCTGGTTTCATTGTCTCCAATGCGATCTCGCGTAACGCAACTAGGCTCTGATAGGCGAGGGTCTGCTCGGTGGTGAGTTCACCGAAAACAAGCATCCTTGCCCCGTTGCACCAGTACCCGTTAAGCGTCGATACCAACTCCATGCGCATCATTTCTCCCAGCTGTGGGATACGGTCCTTCCCGACGCCGAAGGTGGGTGCGCCTGGCCAGAACTTTCTGGTGTTGGGCCCGGCTACTGCTTGGGCGATGGCGTGGTGACCTACTTCGTCCAGTTCCCGTTCGATGGCGTGGATACGGATGTTCTCTGTGTTGCTCATCTCTGTGGATGCCTGCTTGATTAGCACGTGGTGGGCTTGACCCGTTATCCCGTGGTCTGTCCTTAACGCGAGGTCCTTGATCAGCTCAATCTCTTTCGGCGTCTTGACTGTTCTAAGTTCTTTAACCCAGTCGTCGCAGGGCACAAGCTCAAAGTCCTCCAATGAGGACTCAAGCCTCTGGTAGAGATGCAGGGGAATCCTCTCCAAGTCTAAGCCGATCTTCCCTGTCTTCCTGACAGTGTTCTTGGCGAGGTTCGCGGACGCCTCGGCTATGCCGCTTGGGCTGCCAGGTTTCTCCGTGTATGCCCTCGTCTTGTTCACCCACGCCAGGTTGAGGTAGCTGCTCTCCCACTCCAGGGGGACGATGCAGACAGGGTCTTCTTCCTTAGGCCAGAATACCGCCATATATCTGTCGGGGAAGCTTGCAGGGTAGTGGAGGTACGCTCCAGTGAGGTACTGTACGTTGTCTGACCCGAAGACCAGCACGGCGTCGTACTGGCTTGTCTGGAGGCTCTCGTTGACCTTGTTCATTATCTCGTCTTTCATCTCATCATCCTCCTAGTGGGTGGCCCTGAAGCCCGTGACTGCATATAGCTTGTCCCAGCTCCTGTACCAGCTTAGCTTCCTGTTTCCTTCTTCTGTGATCACGTAGATGTCCTTGCTGTGAATGAGTTCCTGCCTAGGTCCATACGTGTAGATATCCAGTGCCAGCACCATGCCTGGCTTGAGCTCAGTGCTGCATGTGAGGTTTAGGTATGGTGGCTCATGGTGGCTTGCGCCGACGCCGTGTCCAATGCCTGCCTCTTTCCAGAAACCAATTGCCTGTTTCTCGGCGGCTCTTACGACGTGAGCGTAGACCTCGTTGCAAGTGACTTCTGGCTTGAGCATCTCCAACGCGGCTTTCTTGAGCTTGAGGTTGTCCTCGTAGGCAGACTCCTGCTCGGATGTGGGTCTACCTGTGACAGCCATCCTGCCTATGTTGGTCCAGTAACCCATGTAATGAGCACTGATATCCATCCTGAGCAGGTCGCCGTTCTTGATCCATCCCCTCTGGGGCGTGTAGTATATCTGTCCGTCGCTGCCTGGGGCAGAGTTAAGTAGTCCTACTCCGCTTGCTCCGTTTTCGTTGACGTGGACACGGATACGTTCAGTGAACTCCGCGATAGTGTAACCAGGGTTCTCGACGACTCCCTCCAAGTGCATCAGCGCGTAGATGATGCCTCTATCAGTCTTTTTACAAACTTGCTCGATGAAACTGATCTCGCCCGGAGTCTTGATGATCCGTAAATCGTTGATCATAGGGTCTACTGGCTCAAACTGTGCTCCCGGTAGTTTCTTGGATACGGAGTCTATCAATCCCTTGGTGACTCTAGTGGCGTCTATGCCAATCTTCTTCTTGTCAAGTCCCAAGCTTACCAAGAGCTGCTCAAGGCTCTTGACGATGGTCTCGTCTCCCATTGCCTCGTTCTCGTCGTACACCACTACTTCTCCTCTCCATCCCTGATCCATCACTGCCTCGGACCAGTCATATGGGCACACGACCACGGGGGCACCGTCCTTTGGGAAAAGGGCGACGGCTTTCCTTGTTGGATAATGCTCTGCGAAGGGGAGGACGGTTCTTGTCAGATAGTTGAAGTTGTCCACCCCGAACGCCAAGACCGCGTCACAGTCACATTCCTCGATGGCTGTCTTGATCTTTGCTTCAAGTTGATCCATGTTTGGATACTCCTATTAATGTATAGAATCCTGTTGATTGACTAAAAAAGGTGACTTGTACCAAGTATAAGCGGTTTTCGATGAATGATCCTGAAAATTTATATACGTGTTTACCTTCCACAACGGTTTCAAGAAGAAAAGTGAGTTTTCGATGGTCAAGGAAGCGGCTTATAGAACTTTTGAATCTCGATCACGTAGCCCTCCGGGTCCTCAAGCAGAAAAATCCTCAAGTTAAGCTCCTCGTCGTCGTGGGGCTCATTCAAAGTCTCTACTCCATGCTTCTTGAAGTGAACGTACCAAGCATCGGGGTCACCCACGATAACTGTTAACATCACAGGCTTCTTCTCACTGGGCTTGTGGTAACCGATGTTTCCGTCTACGCAGCCCATGTACGCATTATCGTTTATCTTGAATATCTTGGCCCATTTCTGATCCTGAACCAACTGAAAGCCCATTATTTCCTCGTAAAAATTTCCTGCCTTGGCTAGGTCCTTGTAATAAAAGAATGTTAAAACTCCATTTGCCTTCGGGTATGACATGGTTTTCAGTGGACAAAGTGAACATATAGCGGTTTCCAAGACCAGAGTAGATATAATAACCTTATTTCTCGATTCTTTTGTGTTCATTCACGTGTATTGTTACGGTTCACCGTGTATAGCTCATAAAATTCTCGTTTTTGTGAATCTATAAAGCCCGCGATGTCCAAGGGAATAACATGAGCAAACTCAATATCGGTGACAATGCTCCCGGATTCACCTTAGTGAACCAGAATATGAAGCCTGTAACTCTTAAGGATTATATTGGAAGTAAGGTTGTACTTGCGTTCTACCCAGGCGCATTCACCAGCGCATGTAAGAAAGAGCTATGCACTTTGAGGGATGGTATAGCCAACCTTGAGGACTTGGACGCGACGATTCTTGGAATCAGTATCAATGATCCTTTCAGTAACAAAGCATTCCATGAGGATAATGTCCTGAACTTTCAACTGCTTTGCGACTACAACAGGGAGACAGTGAGGGCGTATGATGTGTATCATGAGAACTTTGCGGGTTTGACTGGATATACAGCAGCCAAGCGGAGTGTATTCATTCTCGATGAGAATGGAGTCATCAGGTACAAGTGGGTGTCGGAGAACCCGGGCGTGGAGCCTCCTTATGATGAGGTTCAGAGGGCTCTTTCTGAGATCTAACCCCATTTTCCAGGGTTTTAGCTAACTTTGAACACGAAATAAAGGTTTATTAATCGTCCTTTAAGTCGAGTTATTGGAGATTTAGATGAAAAGCTACGTCAAGATCTACGGACCTCCTATGATGAAGGCGTTAAAAACGTTGCAGAAGATCGCTATCGGTATGCCCGAGGTATGTATAATGGATACCACAATCGAGGCGGCAAGCATCCCTACAGCGGGACCTTCCATGGGAGGCCCAGGGTTTGCCCTTGACTCACCCGAAGAAGTGATGACCTTCTTCACAGATGTCGGAGACATCAGTGAGGAGCGTTGCGACACTATCATCAGCAAGTCAGGTGAGAGCGTCGGAGAATTCGATTTTTACTTCGAGTGGTTCCAGAAGCCTAACATGGCACAGATCGAGAACCTCATAAACAAGATAGATGAAGCCTTGGAACCTATTGGAGTCAAGTACACCCTAACTACAAAATAACCCCACTTTTTCTTATTCATATCACGGTCGTCCATCATATACTAAAGATTAGGTTATTCAATAACGTGATTAAATGGGGTATTGGTTACCCTTAAAAAATTGGGGTTTGCTATCCTGAGTACTTGTTGTGGAACGCAAACTCGTTAAGGGGTTTCCGTTTAGGTCGCTCTTTTTCCCTACCCGCCTGTTCCTCGGTGAGGTATGGATGTATCTCAGGTGACTTCTTCCCTACGTTGACCAACGTGATAACCTGGTACTCATCAGGTATTCCAAGCACCTCCCTGACACGTTTCGGCTTGAAACCAGCGATGGGGTGAGCGACAAGCCCAAGCTCTGTGGCACGTAGAATAAGATGAGCCGTAGCCATACCAACATCGAAGTGATGGTACACTCTACTCCGGATGACGCAATCATCTTCCTCGCGACTGAACACAGCTATGATCATGGATGCCAGCTCGACCCACTTGTTGCCCCTGCTGAGGGCGGTCCACATCTTCTCTAACTGATCTTTCTCGTAGACGAAAACGTAACGCCATGGCTGGTAGTTGTTGCATGACGCCGCGAGGGCTGCGTGTGTCGCTAGGTCGTTCACAAGCTCGGGTTGATCTCAGCCGGCTCAAGGCTCCGGTAGGCTCTTCGTTCATGGATGGCATCAGTGACGTTCATGTAATCAACCCTGAAGCTCCACCAGCTTCGCCATCACCTTATCCGCGTGTTCCTTGACCCTGACTTTGGGCCAGATGTACGCTATCTTGCCTTCCGGGTCGATTAGGTATGTGCTCCTCACGACCCCCATGAACTCGCGTCCATACATCTTCTTGAGCTGCCAGGCGCCGTAGCTCTCAAGTATCTTTTTCTCTGTGTCGCTGAGGAGGGTTATCCCGAGTTCATGTTTCTCGATGAACTTGGTGTGGCTTTCTGGGGAGTCTGGGCTCACGCCGAGAATAACGGTTCCTCTCTCGTTGAACTCGTCCTCGGCCGCCGTGAAGTCCAGGGCTTCAAGTGTGCATCCCTTGGTGTTGTCCTTTGGGTAAAAGTAGAGGACAATCCATTTTCCTTTCAGGTCCTTCAGACAGACCTCCCCCTTCTCAGCGTCAGGGAGGCAGAACTCGGGGGCGTCGTCGCCTATCTTTAATGTCGTCAATTGGCTCACCAGAATCTGTGAGAACCAGTTGAAGGAGTTTATTTAAGCATCACGCGTGGTGATGCCCAGTGTCCCTGAGGTTGTAGATGGCTCTCTGGACGACTTCGGGAAGCGCGGGGTGGATGTGCATCGCCTCAGCGATGGGGTACACTGAGCCATCTCCGGCGTACATTACGTTGATGACTTCCTGTATCAGTATCGGCGAGTAGGGACCGATGATGCTGGCTCCCAGTATCCTGTATGTCTCGGCTTCCAAGACTATCTTCACGTATCCGTCCTCCTCGTTCATCGCGGCGCCCTTCGCCGTGTCAATGTAGTTGTACTCTCCTATCCTGAAACTTAGTCCTCGACGCGTCGCTTCGGCCTCCGTGAGCCCTACCGACGCTACCTGGGGCCAACTGAACACCGCGTAAGGCACCTTGTCGTAGTCCATTGTGTGTGGGTGGCCTCCACTGAACTCTTGCCAGACTAGCTGTGCCTCCTGGTTTGCCACATGCCTGAACATTGCCTTTCCTATGGCGTCACCGAAGGCCCATATCCGCTGCTTCGTGGTCTGGTAGCTCTTGTCGACCTTGATGTATCCTCTTTCATCGACCTCGACTCCCGTCTTCTCCACCTTGAGGATGTCAGCGTTGCTTACCCTGCCGGTGGCAACGAAGAGTTGTTCCGCCTGATACTTGTGGGGTTGCCCGTCTCGGACCGCGGTGACCTCTATGCCTCTGTCTTTCTTTTTGACCTCTGTCATCTCGATGCCTGTCTCTATGTGTATTCGTTGTCTGAGGGAGGCAGTGAGTATCTCTGAGACCTCGGGTTCACTGTGCTTGAGGAGCCGTGGGCTTCTGCTGAGGACTGTGACCTCGACGCCCATGCTGCTGAAGAAGTGAGCCATCTCAGCGGCGATGAAGCCGCCTCCGACAATGATCATGCTCTCGGGTGCCTCATCTAGGTCCCAGACGTTCCTGTTTGTGAGATAATCCACATCGCTGAGACCTTTTGTGGGTGGTATATGGGGCCGGGACCCTGATGCGAGGAAAATGTTTTCTGCTTTGATGGTCTTATTCCCGACTTTCATGGTGTAATCGTCGATGAACTCTCCTTGCTCTGGATAGAAGGTGAGTCCATCTATGTGGGGGACGGCGTCTTCCATGGTTTTACGGTCGTGTGCCACGAACTCCCTTGTCCTCCGCATGATTCCGGCGAAGTCAATCCTTTCTATCTTTGCGTGGATGCCTAGCCTCTCGGCGTGCTTGATCTGGTTGACAATGTCGGCTGGGTAGATGACCATCTTGCTTGGGATGCACCCGGTGTTGAGGCAGGTACCTCCCATGAGGCCTTTCTCCACCAAGGCCACTTTCATGCCCGCGTTGACGGCGGCGTTGGCTATCATCATCCCTGAGCCGCTGCCCACCACGAGGACGTCAAAATTCTCCATGAGTTGACTCTTGAAGGGATGAATAAAAAGGGGGACTTAATCCAAGTCCACGATACCGTACTTGCTGTAATAATCGACCCAGAGTTTTTTGATGTCGTCTCCGATGCTGTCCTTTATGAGGTTGAAGATGCTTTGGATGTTCTGAATACTGAAAACGGGTATGCCTAGCTCCTCTTCCAGGTACTGGACGGCGCTCTGCTCCTCGACATTGTCCTTGTCGCCCAGCGCCTCCTGCCTGTCCACCGCTATCACCATTCCCACTACCTCGTGGTCCCCGAGTAACCTGAGTTTCTCGAGGGTCTCTACTTTGGTTAGTCCCGTGGTTATGGTGTCGTCCACCACGAGGAGGCGTTGCCCTGGCTGGAAGTAGTTGGCGCCTACCAGCACTTTGTCTGAGCTCATGTCGCCGTACTCCTTGGCCTCCTTGCGGTCGTACATGTACCTCATATCCATTCCGTATAGCTCGTTGAGTCCTTCGCATGTGAGGGCGGCGAGGCTGATGCCCTTGTAGCTTGGCCCGAACACGTAGTCGAAGTCGGTTATCTTGCCCTGCTCCCTGAGGAGGGCGATGTAGCTTGCGAACGCCCATTTTAGTTTGGCAAGGCTCTCTCCGTCGGTGAGGGCGCCTAGGTTGATGAAGTATGGGCTTGGTCTGCCACTCTTGAGGATGAATGGCTCCTCGGGGCTCCGGGAGAACCTGAGGGCTCCCCCTTGGATTAACATGTCTAGGAAGACTTCCTCGATCTTTTCCTTGCTTACGAGGCCTCTGCGCTCGATCCTGAAGCTCTCGCTCTGTATGTTCTCCTGGATGGTGCCATAGTAGGTGATGCTTCCGCAGTAGATGCAGTGGAGCTTGGTCTCCTCTAGTTGTTTCCCTGCCTCGACTGTGAAGCTGGTGTTTGGCGCCGTGTATCTGGTGTTGGTGGGGCAAAGAGTGTTTGGGCAGTTGAACGCGCCCTCGATCTTCTCGGGGAGGGTGATGACGCGTTTCTCCTTGACCTGCCAGTTCTCGATGTTGTTGAGTGTGGCGTTGGGGGCCACGAAGGCTATGATGTCTATCTCGCTGCTTGTGAGGTAGCTTCCCTCGATCTTGATGAGGTCCTTGGCTTCCATGCTTTCGCTGTCTACGTTCTGGGCTACCAGTGCCCTTGCGTCATCTGGGAGTTTGAGTAGCTTGAGTACTTGGAAGGCTTTACCCGCCGGGATGTGGTCGATTACTATTCCGTTCTCTATCTTGCTTACCAGCAGTTGCCTTTCAGACAAATGAGTTCCCGTATGAATCGCATCAGTGTGGCTGAAAAATGTTCCGAATATAAAAAAAAAGGGGAGAGGGTTATGGGTCTGGGTGTACCTGTCCGCAGAAGTCGATATCCACGAGTTTGTAGCATAGGCCTAGGCACTCTGCCTCGAACTCTATGTTCTCGGTGCCGCAGAGGATCATGTCATGGTAGATTCCGTCTTTGAAGCTGGTGTATGCTCCTGTGCACTCCGTGAAGGGTCCCAGGAACTCCTTGACGTGGAACCTTACCGGGTGTAGGTCGGGGTCTTTATAGTCCATCTCCACGAGTACCGTTGTGACTCCCGGCTGTATCTCCTGTAGCCACGGTAGTCCTCCTCCTCGGAGGGCGTAGCATGTGTAGTAGGTGTCCTCGGCTGTGTAGCCGTAGACGATGAAGCCGATTGTCTCGTTTAGGTCCTTGTATGTGGATATTATGGCGTACCCGATGTCGTCGTGTATGTCCACGCTGTCGTACCATAGTTCGTCGGGTGTTACGTCGTTGAAGACGTCCTCTGACCAGTATGGTTGTGTGGTTCGTGCCCAACATCCAGGCGCGTAGAACCCATCACCGTACTGGCTGTAGACGAAGGCGTCTGTGAAGTCGTTGAAGTACTCGGCCGCGAGGTTGACTATGGGTCCACCCACGACGAGTATGTTGCTGCTGCTGATGGCGTAGGGGTATATCTCCTCGCCGTTCCAGTTGTCTGGTGTGCACCAGTCGTCCTTGAGGTGTGCTCTTCCAAGGTCGTCTCTGAAGTCGCCGTCCATGGGTCTCAACACGTAGGGTATGGTGGGTCCCCAATCCAGTGACTGGGTGTCCAGGGCGCTTAGCCATGTCTCCTTGTTCTTCCAGTCGGCCCACGTAGCGGTTAGCATCGCGGAGCCGCTGGAGTCAGAGGCTAGGGATGGCTCGCCTATCACCAGCCACTCCCATCTTCCATTGTGCCAGCATACTCCATCGTTGTAGAGGTTGTGTAGAGGATTGCTCCATGGGTCCTCGTGAGGTGCCTTGCCCCATCCGTATGGGAACACCATCTGCTGTGATCCACCGTAAGGCTCGTCGAAGTCGGCCTGCACGTATGCGGCCCATCTTAGGCATTTACGGTCCAGGAAGTACTTGTACGGGATCATTATCTCGTAGTGCTCTTCGTTGAGGGTGCCTGGGGTTACTATGATGTCGTCGGGCAGTTCCATTATACCGCTCCAGCTTCCATCCCATATCTTCATGATGGGGATGTCTCCACCGGTTTCGCCGGGTGCGAACCCGATCTGCACCACGGAGCCGTCGCATCTCTTGAAGATGATGTCCACCGCGGTCATGCTGTGGACGGGGATCGTCGCTGGGTCGTAATCGAATGTCCAGACTACATAGTCTCTAGTGAACTCTCTTGTCAGGTCGATTCCATATGTGGTGGTGTTGATGGTTCTGAGCCCAAAGTCTGTCTCGTCCCATGTCATTGGCGGTGGTAACAGGATCGTTGAGTAGAGTACCTTGTACTCGTAGAAGGGTACAAAGATATCTATCACGCCCGTCTCCGGGTCAAAGGTGTACTCTGTGTCTCTCTTGAGGAGTCTCTCGCCTTGACTGTCCCAGATTAGCACTTTCTCGCTGTCTTCGCAGTATTCTCCCCATTTCTCGGGTTTACATAGGACGTGCTTCCCTTCGAGGCAGTCTCGTAGGTTGCCGTACTTGTCCATCAAGTGTGCTTTGAGGGTGATAGGGTCGCTATCACCTTTCTGGGCCCACCTGAAGGTGTCCTTGTGGGCTGCGTCCTTTAGGTCCCATGGGTTGAAGACCTCGTTGAGTTGATAGATGACCTCTTTGTCGATCTTGAACTCGTTGTCGGTGTTCATATCAGGGTCCACTGCGTCGTTGTTATCGGTGATTCCGTACAGTGACATGCATCTGAAATGACCTGAGGCCTTGTCCGGGTCGTAGACATCTAGGTCAAAGTCCCATTCAGCGAACACGTATGGTACCTTGGGCTCGTCGAACATCCCGAAGGAGAGCCCAACTTCATCGTCCTCAAAGAGGCCGTCCATACAAGATAGCGGAACTGGCTCATGCTCTATGTGGCCCATCATCGTTCGTTTGTATACTAGTTTGAAGCTGTCTCCTGGCTCCCAGTGTCCGAATGGGAAGTAAACCTTGTTGGGTCCATCATCCCATATCCAGTCGGTTGGGCTGTATAACACCATCCAGTCGGCGGCTATTTCGTCCCATTTGAAGACCCAGGGCTGGTCACTCCACTCCCCTAAGCCTCGTGGGTACTCCACCAACGTATCGTCAGGGAACCTTATCTCTAGTGAGTCTGGTCCCGTCGGCGCTGCGTCTGTCCAGATGTAGTAATAGTTATCCTCTTCTTTCTTCAGGTCGGGTAGCTCTAATATATCGACTACTAGTTCCTTGGTTTCCATTGTGGTCAAGTAGTTGGGTTCCTTGTCGCGGCCTATTCTCGTTATGCCGCTGTCGATGTTGGTCACCCATTTGCTTATGAGTTGAGGCCAGAAAGCCGCGAAGCCGACCAAGTCCTCGTCGTCTGCGATTATCTGGACAAGGTCGTATGTTACCTCATGTTCCTGTCCTTCGGGTAGCTCGGTGTCAACCGTGTAGAATGGGTGTTTGTTGTACTTTGTCTCTAGGCCGTTGTAGAACTCTGCGTAGCTGAGGCTGTTTGCCTCGTCGCCGAGGTCCCATTGACCTCTTTGGCTGAACTCTATCTGGAAGGGGCCTTCGAACTTGTCGTCTGCGACTCGTTTGATGTCCTTGATCTCCATGACGTACTTTTTGACCTTATTGAAGACCAGCTGTATGGTCAGCTCGATGAGAGCTTCATCCTCGGGAGTGCTGATCACGGTCCTGAGTAAGTAAATAGATCTCCTTGGTCCGTCGTAGATTAGACGGATCGGGTCAGTCTCGGCGATTCCGTTGGTTCGTTGTCCTCCGTGCTGCTCGCCGGGGATGCTTGTGTCCGCGTCCTTGGTTTGCTGCAGGACCTTCCAGCCCTCATCGAAGGCAGCGGGTCCAGCTGATAGATCTAAGTCGCTGAAAAGCGCGTACGCCCATACGTTCCGCAGGTGTCCCTGCTGTATATAGTGTATGTCCATTATCCAGCCGCTGCTCCATTTGGACATTGGAACAACGTTGGGGTTGGCGAAGACATCTATTCCTTTGTACTCTAGTCCAACCCCGGCATCGGGGTTGATCATCTCGCCGTACTTGGAGAAGCCTATGTTGAGGCTTTCTTCCTCGTAGGGATAGAGTATGTAGCTGTCTGTATCGAGAACGCCGTCAACGGTCATGTAAGTCTCGTTTCCGGGTATAGTTGGGGGTGTTGCCGCGAATGCTATTGGTATGATTGAGGATAGGAGTAAGATTCCTATCACTATGATTGATATAACTCGCTTAGTAATGGGTAATTTTCTCGTTGTTCTCATTGCGTTTCCCAGAAAAATTGGGTTTGTAATGTTTAATAAACAATAAGCGTACCAATCTTCATCATCAAAGGGACAGTTCAGTTAAGTGGATCACCGATCCCAAATGCCTAGCAGGCTGTTAGAAGCGTCTTTTCCAGCTTATCCACGTGTATTTCCCACGTGAAATGGTCCATGACGTGGCTCCTTGCCGCTTTCCCCATCGTGTCTCGGAGCGGGGGGTTCGCCAAAAGTTCCAAGTGTCTCTCAGCCATCTCAGTTACCGAGTAGGGGGTAACGCGGTACCCTGTTACGCCGTCTACAACTGTTTCTCTGGGCCCCGCGTGATCCCAGACGACGGAGGGTACACCACAGGCTGCTGCCTCCAAGGGTCCTAGGCCAAAGTCCTCCTCTGGTGACGTGAAGGTGTAGATGTAGGAGCCGGTGTAGGTGTCTAGGAGTTTTTCCGAGGTTAGGTTGCCTGTGAGATGGATACTTTGGCTCAAGCCTGCTTTTGTGACTAGTTTCTGTAGCGTGTTGGTGTATGGAGTGTACTGTCCTGTTATGATGCATTTGATGCCCGGGTGACTTCTGGTTAATATTCGCATGATGTCTACTAGGTAGTCAAGCCGTTTCTGGGGGTAGTGCCTGTTGGTGGATAATATGTAGCGTCCCTGCTCTTCTTGGTGTTGGGTTTGTGTGAATGTTTTTGTGTCTACTCCGGGGTGGCATACAGTGGGCTCGACGCCGTAATAGTCCTGTATCTTTTCTTTTATCCAGTGGGAGTTTGTGAGTACGTAATCGGCTTGGCGTATCGAGCGCATATCCAGCTCCTTTACGACTAGGTTGCCTCTATGGAGGAACTCTAAGAACTGTAGATTTCCGTCTGTTTTCCATCCTGTTTGTTTGTCCACTTCCCGTGGCTGGAAAAATCTGTTGACCTGGTGTAGATATGAGACATATGGTGTTTGGAGGCGGTGTTTGATCCTTGAAGCGATCCAGTTACTGGGCTGACCGTGAGCAAGCACCACATCGAAGTCCTTGAAACGTTTGATGGGAACCCTGAGGCTGGACAGAATCATGCCTGACGCGTTTCTGATGGGCGTGCCTTGAGGTAGAAACCCCGCAAGCTCTGTGGTCTTTACTTGTTTAATTAGCTCGGGGAAGCAGTTGGGCTGGATCGTGGGCGCGTAGACGTGAACCTTATGGCCTCGTCGTTGGAGCTCTATCGCTTGACTCAGGACGGTGCGTTCTCCGCCTCCGTTGTAGAAAAAGCCCATGTGGATTATCGCGATGTTTATCTCAGGTACCCGATTGACATGTCACGAGGTGAGGGTAGAGGTTTGTGTGCCCTCATGGATGCCTGTTTGGCTAATAATTGGTTAGATGAGCTTGACGAGGCGTCCCGATCTACCTACATTGAGCTGTGTGATGCCCCTGTAGCTTGTAACGTACCCGTTTATCACTCGCACTTTATCGCCTACGTTCACGAGTTTGATCTGTTCGTTCCAAAGGGTTAGGACAAGTCGGCCTGACTTGTCACTGAACCCTGTCTCGGCGACGGTGAGTGTTTCGTATCTGCGTTTGCTCCTGACTTGACGCGCGTAGGCTTTCTCAAGTATCTCGCCCTCGACGGTGATGTTCTTCATTCCCTCGCTGAGTTCAGCGATCTTGGGCTTTGACGGCGCCTCACCTGATGCTCTCTGATACCAGTTGGTGAGCCATTTGTCACTCCCTGTGACGACTCCCTCCTGTGAGAATTCTAGTTTCTCAAGGAGCCCTGTGGCGGCTGTGCTCCACTCGGGGGCTGCTGCGGTCCATATCTTGACCTCAGGGTACTTTTCCATGACCAGGCGGATCGCCTTGGTTGCTACTCCTTGGCGCTGATACTCGGGTTCCACGTATACCTGAACAAGTTCCTTGATGTGTTCGCCGCGGTTTGCGATGATTAATGCTCCTGCGGTTAAGTCGTCTAGTACTATGCGTTGGTAGTCGTTGTACTCCATGTAGTTCATGTGTTTCTTGGGTTTATCGTAGCCTTTGGGAGCTGCCTGGTGTTCAGTTATCTCTGGATCGTTGTCGTATGCTCGTTTGCACACCTCAGTGAGCCAGTGGATTTCCTCCTCGGTAGCCCCGACAATTGATACTTGATCTGGTGTGGACATTGTATTGAAGGAAAGGACGCGGGTCATATAAAGGGGTTAGACGAGGTGGCCCTCGGCTACTGCTACGACCTTGCCGCCGACATTGACCTCGATCTCTTCGCCCATTTCCTTTGCCTTCAGATAGAGTATGCTTGGCCTGTTCATCTCGGCACCCTGCTCGACTCGGACATCGATCTCAGGTTCACCGAAATATCTGTGCTTCACCAAGTATCCTGCGAGGCATCCATTGGCGCTTCCTGTGGCGGGGTCCTCCCCGAAGGTTGTGATCATCCGGCACTTTATGTGGTTCTCCGGTTTCTCGGGTTCCCTACAGAAGATTAGTGGCCATTTGGCGTCGGTGTCGTTGGTGTATTCCTTTAGTTTGTCTGTGTCAAGCTTGACACGTTTGACGGCGTCACTTGTCTTTACAGGTATCATGAAGAAGTATACGCCTGTGCTTACCTCTTGGATGGGGTAATCTGTGTCGATGTCCTCTGGGTTAAGTCCTAGGAACTCGACTATTGCCTTCGGGTCATGGGTCTTACCGAAGACTGGATCGAGTTGCTTCATCCATAGGATGCTTGGCTTATTGTCCGTGTAGTTGAAGGTGACAGGAATCATACCCGCCTTGAGGTCCAGCGTCAGCTTCTTGACGGGTTTACCGATAACGTTCTGCTGGATTACGTAGGCTGTTCCGAGGGTTGGGTGACCTGCGAAGGGTAGCTCGCTCTCTTTGGTGAATATCCTGACCTTGTAGACAAGCTTCTCGTTATCTACAGCGGTGATGAACGTGGTCTCGCTGAAGTTCATCTCCAGCGCGATCTTCTGCATGAGAGCCCCGCTGATACCTTGTTCGTCCATGACAACGGCTAGCTGGTTTCCCTCCAGCTTGTTCTCGGCGAAGACGTCAACGATGTGGTATGGAAGTTTCATTATAAGTCAGGTAACTTTCCGTCGTTATCTATTTGATACTTGTTGCTTTGTTCCTTGTATCTGTGGAAAAACGTAAAGCATCCCAAGTATACGTGGAACCATGTCTGAAGAGTATGATATTCTGGTTAATGACGCTCTGATCGTTGATGGCACAGGCGCGCCAAGTTACAAGGGCTCCGTAGCCGTCAAAGGCGACAGGATCAAGGCGCTCGGTAAGAAGATTGACGGCGACGCCGTGACTGTTATCGACGGGAAAGGGATGGTAGTGTCACCTGGTTTCATCGATGTTCATAACCACGGCGACCTCAGCATCATGTACTACCCGAGAGCAGAAGGTTTCCTGCAACAAGGCATCACTACTTTTGTAGGTGGTCAATGTGGTGACAGCCCTGGACCCTTCGGTGACTGGATTGGGTTGCCATGGGTACTCGGCGACTTGTACACTGATATCGCGCCAATGATGTATGTGAAGAGCTGGCTTCAGCCCCGTGACAAGGTGAATCAGCGGCATAAGGAGGTCTATGGCTGGGAGATTGACTGGGACACCATGGCGGGGTTCTTCAAGCGACTTGAAGGCATGGGTTTTAGCCCCAACTATGTACCATTGGTGGGCCACGGTGACATCAGAAGCCTGGTAATGGGTCCTGACTTCAAGCGCCACGCAACAGGGAAGGAGATCAAAGAGATGGTGAAGCACACTAAGCAGGCGATGGAGGAGGGCTGCAGGGGCATCACCGTTGGCAGAGACTATGATCCAGGTATCTGGGCTAGCTTCGATGAGATACTTGCATGCGCAAAGGTTGCGGCGAAGTATGGCGGCGTCTATGGGAGCCACAGCTTAAGGACTGGTCATAGAAAGCCTCGTCGACCGGGTGAGTTCTCTCCGGTCAAGACCAAAGGCGTTCTAGAAGCTATCGATGTGGGCAGGAAAGCGAAGATGTCTGTACAGGTGAGCCATCTTGGAGTGTTGTACGACGTGACTCCAAGCGATAACAAAGAACTGATGAAGGAGGCTGTAATGGCAACACTGAAGATAATAGATGACGCACGGGCTGAGGGAATCGACGTGAGCTTCGATGAGATTCCCAATCACCTAACAGGAGGCATCGGCACCTCACCATGGCTTGTGCACAGTCTGCGTCCATGGCTTGCGATAGCTGGCTCCCCTGAGCAGCTTGCCGAGGCGTTGAGGATGCCTGATTTCAGGGAGGAGATCAAGACGAGTATCTGGGCGGGTAAGCATTACAGATTGAACCCGAACATCAACCGTTACTGGGCGAGTGCAAGGGTGGTCGCAGAGTGTAAGGTCGAGGAGTTCAGGGAGAAGACCATCACGGATATCGCTGAGGAGAAGAACATAGATGAGCTTGATGCCTTGTTCAAAGTCTTGAAGGCTGACCCCTACACCAAGGTAGAGAGGCGTGGCGACAACGACTGGGTGAAACTGGAGTTCTACAAGCACCCCGAGATGATGATAGGCATCGACACCTTCGCTGTCGACGATAAACGTGAGAGCTGGCATCATCCACCCAGTTACCCAAACCAGAACAGCTACGGTGGGTTCCCTTGTTACCTCAGACGGACAGTAAGGGAGGCTAAGGTGATGAGCATCGAGGAAGCGGTCAGAAAGATCACAGGAAGCCCGGCTCAGAAGTTCAAGCTCACCGACCGGGGTGTCCTTAAGACAGGTGCGTACGCTGACATCGTGGTCTGGGACCCGGAGTCCATCACTGATAAGGGCACCCAGATCGTGCCACGTCAGTACCCCGAGGGCATTCCCTATGTCATCGTGAACGGGGAGCTGGTCGTGAAAAACTCGGTGCACGCAGGGGCATTGCCCGGGAAGGTGTTAGTCAGGGAGTAGTACCTATCGGTTCAAGGCCCGGTTGACCCTGTCGATATTGTCCTGGGCCTTGTCCAAGTACTCGTAAGGTGACTCGTATAGCTCCTTCTTTCTGAATAACGCCTTTGCTTCCTCAAGCCGTTTCTCTATCTCTTCCTTGAGCTTTTCGAAGGTATCCTTCCATTTCTCCAAGTTTTTCCGCAGGGTGTCTATCTCTTGCTGGATGTGTTCAGGTATCTCGCATGTGATGCACACGAAGTCTTTAACCGCATCCTCGAAGTTCTTTAGAGCGTCGTCTAGGGCTCCCAGCATTCTAGTGGTCTCGTCGATGCAGCTGTCCACAGTGTCCGGAGGTCTTCTGCCTGAGTTCCATGCTTCGCTGTGGCTTACCCAGCTGACCAGGTCACCCATAAGGGGGTCGGCTTTCTTCCTAAGATTAACGGCGTTTCCCTTGGGGTCCACACCTGTAAGACCTTTGGCGATGCCTAACCCTATGGTTCTTACAGCCCAGCCCTCTAGCTCTAGTACCTGACCTATTGTACTTGAGATATCACCGAGTACTGATTTGCCTATTTCCTTCGCCTTGTCTTCCGCAAACTCTTTGAGGGCTGCCTCACCACCCTCCTCAAGGATCGTCTTTGCTTTCCCCGCTGCGTTGGAAACTATTCCCGCTATCTCCTGAACGCTTTCAGCGTCCTCAGTGATGCCCTCCTCTACACCTGTCCAGTAGTTGATCATTGCCTTGTTGGCGTCCCACTCGGTTATGAGACGGCCCATATCTGCGGCGTTGGCTTGCCATCGGGGTAGGGCATCATCGTACTGGTCCTGAATATCGCCTACAGTTGAGTCGAGGTCCATCTGGGCGTCCCAGCAGGCTTTTTCTTCTGCCTCCACGATCTCGGGGTGCTCCTCGCAGAAGTCCTTCTCTTTATCCTCTTCCTCTTTCTTCTTCGGTGGTTTCTTCGCGCCTTTAGTTATGAAGTTGTATATGAACCAGCCTCCGATTCCAAATATCGCTACAAGCACGATGAGTAAAGGATCTATTCTTGGCTCGGGCTCGGGTTCCTCATCTACGGGGGTCTCCCCTGTTGGAGTTGTTGGGTCTTCTGTTGTAGTTGGCTCCTCTGTGGTTGTCGGTGTCTCTATGTTTATGACTTTACTCTCTGTCGCCTCGTCGCCATCATCGTCCGTTACCGAGAGTCTAACGCTGTACTCGCCGGAAACCGAGAAACTATGGGTTACCTCAGGTCCCTCAGCGGTCTCACCGTCACCAAATTCCCACATAAAGGTAAGCTCGTCGTCACCTAGATCCATGGCGGTACCTGTGAAAGTGAGTTCTTCTCCTTCAATCAGTTCGCCAACATACGTAATGTCGGTGGCATAGGGGGGTGTGTTTAGAATGGTTATCGTGGTTTCATCAATATCGCTGAAACCTTCCTCGTCTGTCACCTTGAGAGTGATCATGTGGACACCGTCATCCGGGTATAAGAGCGGTAAGATGGAGTCTTGATGGCTCTCCTCGTATATGCCATCACCGTCGAGGTCCCACTCGTAAAGGACGACAGGGCCGTTGAGGGAAACAGATGCTGAAGCATCTAGCTCGAAGGGTGTTCCCTCATCAACTGTAACTGGCTCCACGTGGGCTTCCGGGAGGTGATAGAATTGAACGACCAGTGGTGGCTCCCCATATTCAGGTGCCATGTCTAGTCCCCCCTCATTGATGAGGTAGACCATGACAGTTGTGTTAAGAGGTAATCCGAAGGTATCAATTGGGAACTCGACGGTTACCGTGTTCTCATCAACATATGCGTCGGGTGAGTCTAGATTAACCCATTCACCTTCTTCATACTTGTCGATCCAGGTGTACTCTATTGATCCCATGAACACTTCTAAACCGATGTCGTAATCGACACCCAGACCATTGTAGAAGCACTCTGACTCGTTTGCGCCTGTATTTGGGTCATTATCTATGTCGAAACCATACTCGAACGTGTAAGATTCATGTGGTAAAGGAGGCGAAGCCAGAGTGGAGCTTATCACCAGTATAGGCTGGGCATCGAGGGTCTCAGCCATTGTGAATGTCACCGTCACGACATCCATGGACATGGGCGTTGGGACAAGCATGTTCCCCGTGAAGCACGTGTTAAAGTCAACTCCATCACTCACGTCATCAGCGTATGAATCAGACTCGAACACAGGTTCACTCAACGCTACTGGTAGACCTGTTATGAGAAGAAGAGATACAAGGATCAGAGGTAGAAAACGCTTTTTCATGAAACCCCCCATAAGTGTTTAGGTTCAATAAGCGTAAAAAATTATCTATAAGTTACGGCGGCGTATCCCATGCAAGCCACGTCATCTCGATGTCAGTTTCAGCGAGAACCATGTGCAAACTATTCGGGGGAATATAGTATACTTTACCTGGCTCTAGCACAAGAGAAGCGGTCTCCAGTTGGAGTATTCCCTTGCCTTTGAGCAGTAGAAAAGCCTGAGGATAAGGGTCCTTCTCTCCATCCTCGTTTAGAACCTCGCCACTGGCTATGTGGTACCACGCGTACCTGAGCCCTTGCCAGTAAACGATGGGAATGGGATGAGCACCATGAGCACTACCAGCGAGTTCCTTACTAAGTTTCCGCGCCTTGATCTTGCCCGGCGTAAAGAATACATTCATGAGGGCTTTCACTGTCTCGAAAGCCATCCCGAACCGTTCAGGGATCTGTATCACGTAGTTGATGAGCCTCACATCTGACATCCGAGACCTCCCAATTAATGCGGCGAAGTCCGCCTCACCTTTCAGTATCTTGTTGAAGGTATCGGACTGCATTGTGAGTACCACGATTGAATCTGAGACATCTTCAGTGACAGTGAGTGAGTCACTAACAATGAGTGCAGCCTCCTCACCGGTGTCCAGCAGTCTGAACCCGATGTCAATGGGGATATCAGTCTTCAGTTGGTCGATGTACAGCTCAGAGTCCTCAATGAGCCTCCTGAGTCCTTCGAGAAGCATGAAGAATCATATTGCAGTATTACTTCAGGGGATAAAGTTTCCCAGAGATAAGGTGAACCCTATCCGATGGTCATATGCTTGATCTCGGTCTTCGTCATATCCATTACCTTGTCGAAGTAGGTGTCGTCCTCGGGTGTGACGAAGGTGATGGATACGCCAGTCTCTCCCATCCTAGCGGTGCGGCCTATCCTGTGGAAGTAGACTTCAGAGTCCTCGGGGACCTCATAGTTGATGATGTGGGTTATCCCTGAGATGTCCAAGCCACGGGACGCCACGTCCGTTGAAACTAGATATTTAACTCTACGGAGCTTGAATTCCCTAACCACATCTTCACGCTCCTTCTGGGTGAACCTTCCGTGAAGAACGCCAACACGGTATCCCTCCGATATGAGAGTCTCCGCCAGTGCCTCAGTGGATTCACGGGTATTGCAGAAGATGATAGCTCTGTCGGCATCCAAGTTATTCAATAGGTCGTAGAGTGTCTCCAACTTGGTCTCTACCTCTACGTCAACATAGTATTGATCCACGTTGATCTGAGCTACCTCGTCGCGGCTGACCAGCACCTTTCGTGGATGCCTCATGTACCGTGTGGATAAGCTGAGGACCGCGGGGCTAAGTGTGGCTGACCATAAACTCGTTTGACGAACGTATGGGGTCTTGCTGAGGATGTACTCGATGTCTCTGATGAACCCCATCTCAAGCATTTTGTCCGCCTCGTCCAAAACCACGGTCTTGACCCGTGAAAGATCTAAAGCGCGTCGCTTCTTGATGAGGTCGATAATCCTTCCAGGCGTCCCAACGATAACCTGTGCTGGCTTCACGAGGACCTCCATCTGCCTGTGGACATTGGAGCCTCCGTGGAGGGTTACAATCCTCAGATCCATATAACGGGAAAACCCCCTGATGTGTTCTGAGATCTGGTCGCTTAGCTCACGGGTAGGGGCAAGAATGATGGCTTGGGTGTGTTGAGCCTCTGGGTCGATTTTCATCAACAAGGGGACACCGAAGGCCCCTGTTTTCCCTGTGCCAGTCTGGGCCTGCCCCATCACGTCTCTTCCCTGAAGCAGGATGGGTATAGACGCAGCCTGTATGGGTGATAGCTCATGGAACCTCATCCTACGCAGTCCTCGTTGAAGCTCAGGGCTCAGCTTCAGGTCGGTGAACTGCGTGGGTTCCATGGTGTGATCTCCTTTTGGGTGCTGTCTATTCACGGGGGGTGCAATATAGTGTGATCGGTCAGTAGACGAAGTGAATGTACCCAGCTCGCTTAGGGAACAGCACATCAGTGAGTTCTTTATGGGTCTCCTGTATCTTAAAGTCGGGGTACACGTACTCTAGCTCTTCCCTGCTTCTGTACCCGAGGAGAAGCTGAGGGAACACGGTCGGGTTCAAACCGATGGTTCTATCCGAGTTGTCGTATCCTAGCTCTGTGCTCTCAACGACTCCATCCTTGAATGTGACGACGATGTTGAACTTCCTGAAGTTAAAGTTAAGTGTCTCGCTCAAGCCACTGAACTTTGATTCCCTTAGTCTAGACTCCAGTAAGGGAGTAAGCTTCCGGAATAACTCTAGATAATCTAGGATTTTGACCTGCCACGCGTATGGATGGCTTTGCTCGCCACCGAGTTCTGCGAGCCTCATAGATATCTCGTCAAGATAACCAAGCCCGCTGACCAGTTTCTCAAGCCCTTTGCGTTTCCCATAGTCTTTCAGATAAGCCAGAGCTGATTCAACTGCCGCTGGTGAGGCTACCGCAGCTTCCTTGAGTGTGATGGTTTTCTCTTTCTGAGAACACGAGTACTTGAGGTAGGCAATAAGTATGTTATCCTTGAAGAGGCTGACTGTTTCAACTGGACCACCGTAATATAATCCCGTCTTTCGGTGTGCTCTCCAGACATCCAAGGTTCTTTTCTCGTGGATGGGATACTTGCCTTGTGACGCCTCGAATATTACCTTCGCAGCAGGGATATCGTTCTCACTGAATGGCACCGCCTCTGCCTTAGGGTAGTCAGGGATATTGCTCAACGGAAGTCTCGTACTGTGATCCAGCTCGACCGTGTACTCGTACCCGAACTGCCTGTAGAAGAAGGGTACACCAGCCAAAGCACAGAGGTCGAGTCCCTCTTTCTTTACCTGCTCATCGAATTTCTCGTTGAGTATGTGTTGCAGTCTTTTCCTCCTATGGTCGGGGTGGGTTGCGACGCAGCCCATCTCGGCTACCCTGAGATCAAATCCGTCAAGTACCCATGTCTGGGGAATTATTATTAGACCTGCAACTGTCTCGTCGCCGTGTTTAACTGCGAGAAGGTGACGCCTATTGGACTCTGGGTAATGATCCAAGAGCATCTTGACTATCTTGTCAACGTCCTCACCCTTGAAGACAATATTCATCAACTCGTAAAGCTGCTCGATGTCTTCATCGGATTCGGGTCTATGGAACCAATACTCAGGTTGCGTCAATTTTCGTCTCTTGAAAGGGAGTCATACCACTGTTAAGGGTTCCTGAGACGCTGCAAGTATGCAAACTCTGTTCAGAACCTCTAAACAACGATGATTCCATAAAATGAATTATGTATCACCCTCGTAAATGTAGAGTTGAGGCAGCGGCATGGCGATAGAAGATGCGAAGCAGACCAAGGAAACGTATGACGAAATAGAGCTGAAGAGACGCCTGATAGAGCAGATGGGCACTATATCCTCTGATCTGGCTCATGACCTACGGAGCCCACTCCAAACCATACAAAACGCCGTGTTTTTGCTTGAACGAGGCCCAGAGAACCCCCTGTTCTACGGGATGATCAGGGACAGCCTGAGGCAAGCCACTGATATTCTGGATAATTTCCGGGACTTTTACAAGGGTCACATATTGAAACTAGTGGAGTCAGATATCTCCAAAGTCTATGAGCTAGCGGTAAGCGAGATGCCTATCCCTGGCAACGTCACCATTAAGACTGCCCTCGACAATGTGGGCTCAATCACCATGGACCCAGGAAAGTTGTCTCTGGTTTTCCAGAAACTAATCAACAACAGCATAGAGATCATGGAGGAAGGTGGAGAGATCACCATCGAGGCATATGAAGACGAAGACAACATTGTGGTGAGTGTCTCGGATAACGGCCCAGGTATCGATAAGGAGGTTCAGGAAGTAATCTACAAGCCCTTCGAGACCAAGCTCAAGCGGGGGAACGGTTTAGGCATTCCCGCATGTAAAAGGATCATCGAGAGTCACGGCGGCACCCTGAGCTTTGAGACAGCTGAGGGTGAGGGCACAACCTTCACTTTTACCCTCCCTAAGAGCTAACCATTTATGACCATCGGGTCCCTTTCATTTCTGAGTGGTCATCATGGTAACAGTATCTAATCGTCTTATCCATGAACATCTCCAAGAGTCAGGTGTTTCCGAGATATTCAGGCTCCTAGAGAACGACTCTGAGGTACAGAGCTATCTACGCATGGCCAACATAATGGCGGTGAAGCGGCTTGGATATAATGATCATGGTCCCGTACACGCTAAGATAGTGTCGGGCAGCGCCTTAGAGATTCTGAGCAGAGTCACACAAGTCGTAGAACCCAGCAGCGTGACCAACGGCGTCTGTGACCATGAAGGAGCAAAGATCATAGTGCTCTGCGGCGCATATTTGCACGACATTGGGAACGCCATCCACAGGGTAAACCATGAGGCTAACAGCGTAGTCCTTGCGTCACCTATTCTGGACAGGGTTCTGGGGCAAGTGTACCGTGACATCAACATAATGTACAGGATAAAGTCTGAGATACTTCACGCGTTGTACGCGAGTGATGACATCGTTAAGTGCCTCAGCGTTGAGGCAGGCGTTGTCACTGTGGCTGATGGAACAGATATGGCAGGCGGACGCTCCAGAGCCCCATACCAAGGAGGTAAGAACGATATTCACTCGATCTCAGCCCTCGCCATCAAGAGAGTGGACATCGAACAAGGAGACACAAAGCCCGTTGACATCAAGGTCCACATGGAGAACCCGGCAGGAATCTTCCAGATAGAAGAAGTAATGGGCAAAAAAATGAAAACAAGCGGACTCATCGACCTCATAGACGTCACCGCTATCATGAACGGCAGACAGGTCAAGACCCTATAGGCGACTCATATGCGGATCTGGTCGATTCACCCAAGGTACCTTGACTGGAAGGGGCTCGGCGCCCAGTGGAGGGAGACTCTGCTGGTCCAGAAGGTGCTGCAGGGAGGCACCAAGGGATGGGTTAATCACCCTCAGCTTGACAGGTTCAAGAACCACCCTGACCCGATGAAAGCAGTAGGGTACTTCCTGATGGAGGTTCACAGAGAGAGCCTATGCAGGGGATACAAGTACAACTACGAGAAGATACTCTACCCTGTGAAGGAAGTAGAGAAGATCACTCTCAACCGAGGGCAACTGGACTACGAGTTCGAGATTCTCATGGAGAGACTTGCGAAAAGAACCCCCGTGAAGCACAGTGAAAACATGGATGTTGAGTTGGTCGAGGCTCACCCTATCTTCGATGTGATTGATGGTCCGCCTGAGCTCTGGGAGAAGGCATACTGGCGAGAATACACGCCTGACTAAGGGGTGTAGGGGTCTTTGGGTTCGTGGGGGAACTCTAGCTTTGCCTCGCACCATGAAGCCACGTTTAGCAGCTTCATGTCCGCGTAGGGCTCACCGATTAACTGGAGCCCGATGGGCATCCCGTTCTCGCTGAGGCCTGAAGGCACAGTGACGGAGGGTAACCCTGTGAGACTCCATGGCGCGTTGAAGACGGGACTGCCTGTCCACTCCAGACCCTTGGGCGCTGTGTCAACGGATGAGGGGGAAGCCAAGCAGTCATAGTCCCTGAGTAAATTGATCATGTCGTTTATGATCTGGCCACGTATCCGCTGGGCTCTCAGGTAAGCGGTGGCGGGTACCATGAGTCCGCTGGATATGAAGCCCCGTAGATATTCCCTGTACTCGTCTGTTGACTGCCTGAAGTGGTCCTCGTGGGCAGCGGCGGTCTCAACGCTCATGATGACCCTGTGAACATCGAGGACCATACTAAAGCTCTTAGGCAGCTCCACGTCTACGAACTCGGCGCCTTCCCCCCAGAGCTTCCCTACGGCTCTCTCGAAGCCAAGCCATACATCGTCATCGGCGTTTTCCTTGAAGTAACCACTAAGTAGCCCTATCCGAGGGTTTTCCTCGGTCTCCGACGGCGACTCCACGTCTTTGTTCATGGTTTTCAGAGTGATAACGGCGTCCTGGACTGTTCTCACAAGGAAGCCGATGTGGTCGAGACTCCAGCTGAGGGGGAACACTCCTCCCCTACTGAGAAGGTCATAAGTTCCCTTGAATCCTACAATGCCGCAGTAACTGGCAGGTCTAACGACACTGCCCCCGGTCTGGCTCCCGAGGGCCATCTGTGTCATGCCGCTTGACACGGCTGCAGCTGAGCCGCTACTGCTGCCTCCAGGCGTGTGGAGAGTGTTCCAAGGGTTTCTTGTGGACGCTGGGTCATGAAGCGCGAACTCCGTTGTCTCGGTCTTCCCGAGGATGATTGCCCCCGCTTCCTTCAGGGAGGCAACGGTGTCAGCATCATACTCTGGGACAAAGCCTACGTAGATGCTTGACCCCATGGTGGTCCTCATGCCTTGAGTGTAATAGATGTCCTTAACGCCTACAGGGATGCCGTGCAGTGCACTCTTGAACACGCCTTCCTCAGCTTCCCTCGTAGCGGCCTCGGCTGCTTGGGTGACTTGGTCCCGCTCAACCGTGACCCAGGCTTCCAGTACCGATTCAAGTTTATCGATCCTGTCCATAAGAGACTCCGCGAGCTTGGTTGGCGTCAAGGTTCCTTCGTGGATCATCTGTGAGGCTTCGCTTAGAGAGAGCTTGTATGGCTCCATTACTGCTCCCCCGGCCTCATCTTGGTGACAGGTTCGATCTCTGGCTCAAGGGGATAGTTGCTAACAGCGTAAACGGCCTTGGCTGTTCGTTCCACGTGATCCTTGATCCTTTGAGCCTCTTCGGCTCCCCACATACCTTTCGCGGTCTCCATGACCATGTGGACGTAATCCTTCTCGGCGTCGTCGCTCAACCTTTCCACCTTGTAAAGTTTATCTATACTTTGATTTTACAGTGCCGCCTCATACAAGTTTCTCATTGTTTCTTGGGTGCACTTTCTTGGGTTCCTTGGGTGACAATGGTCCAGCATCGCGTTACTTGACATGATTTCGATGTCCTCGTCGGTGACACCCCACTCGCTGAGACTTGTCTCCACGCCAAGGTTCTCAAGCAGTTTCTCGATTACCATTGGTGCGTCCTTGACCTTCGCGTTAGGGTCACCTGTGAAGGTCTTAGCCATATCTTTGTACTTGGGCCACGTGGACTTTACGTCGAGATTGTATCTAATGGCGTGTGGAGTCATGATTCCGCAAGCAGCTCCATGAGGAATATCACATTGGGTGGATAACTGATGGGCTAGACTATGGATAACTCCAAGGCCCTTCATGAAAGCCAGTGCACCCATGGTGCTCGCCATCATCAGGTCCATCCTCGCGGTTTGGTCAGAGCCATCTCGCTGAGCCTTCACCAGACTCTTCGCGACCAAGTTTATCCCCTCTTTTGCGAAGGCATCAGCTAAGGGGGCGTACCTGTCCACCGCGTAGGCTTCAAGGTTATGGCTGAGGGCGTCGAGCCCAGTGAATGCTGTGAGCCTAGAAGGCATTGAAACTGTCAGGGAGGGGTCAAGTATCACGGTCTTGGGTAATAGATGACGGCTTCCGATGGCTCGTTTCCTGTTTTTGTCATCAGTGATTATTGCTCCTCTGGAGACCTCGCTGCCGGTGCCGGAGGTTGTGGGCACCACAAGGAATGGCGGCAGGTCGTCTGTGATCTGGAGTTTTTTCTCTGCTCCGCTGTAGTAGTTAGCCAGTTCTCCTGGGTGCCGTGTCATGACTAGTATAGCCTTCGCGGCGTCCATTGGGCTGCCTCCGCCTACCGCGAGGACCAGATCACATTCATGTTCTCTGTACTTGGTTAGGCCTTCATGGACGTTCTTGTACGTGGGGTTGGGCTGTACCCCGTCGAATATGGTGTACTCGATCTCTACCTCTTGGAGGCGTTCCTCTACAATGCCAAGGATACCCGTCATCACGAGCCCTTGATCGGTGACTATGAAAACGTGCTTCCCGTTGAGGGTTTTCACGTATTGAGCGAGGTTTGCCAGCTCACCCCACCCGAAATGTATTGAAGGGGGAAAGTTGTAGATTATTTCACTCATAAAATCACTTGGATATGTGTATGGATTTGAATGTTTAAGACCATCTGAAACCGGTCGAAACCTTATCTCATCCAATGATAAAGTGAGTGGTATGACGAAGGATGAGGGCGAGTTCAAGAACGTTGTAAGGCTGGGCCTCGTAAGCTTCTTCACCGATGTGTCCAGTGAAATGGTGTTCAGTATACTCCCCATGTTCATACTTGGACTGCCAGGTGGTTCAGTGGCCACCCTTGGACTCATCGAGGGCATCGCTGAGGCATTGAGCTACATGCTGAGAGCCGTCTCCGGGATAATGAGCGACAAATTCCGGAAGAGAAAGGTCTTCATCATCGTTGGATACGGTATCTCAAATATCGCTAAACCCTTCTTCGCCGCAGCCTCAACGGTGGCACATGCACTCGTGATCCGCGTCACTGATAGAGTCGGGAAAGGCATTAGGACCGCCCCCAGAGACGCCTTGATCAGTGACTCGGTCTCCGAGGCACGTAGGGGCGAAGCCTTCGGGCTTCACAGGACCCTGGACCAGACGGGCGCCATCATTGGACCTATGATGGCGACAGCAGTCATGGTGTTTCTGGGCTGGACAGTCAGGGATGTGTTCTGGCTATCACTGCTCCCCGGAAGCATAGCCCTCCTCATCATATTGTTCGGCGTCAAAGAGATCATAGGAGGAGAAGGCGGTGAGTTCAGGTTCCTTGAAGGTCTTCAAGATGTGGTCAGAGGTCGTTTCCTGCGACTAATTTGCTTTGTTGGTTTGTTCAGTCTAGGGGCGTTCAACTTCAGCTTCATCTTGTTGAACGCGAGGGAGATGGGGGTGGGCGACGCGTTAATACCAGTGGTATATGCAGTTGTGAATGTGACACATACCATCATTGCTATTCCCGCTGGGAGACTCTCAGATAGGATCGGGAAAGAGAAGGTTCTGGTAGCGGGGTACGGGGTTTTCCTCGTGACGACTCTGTTCTTAGCACTGATTCCGGGTTCAGTGGCATCGGCCTATTTCATCGCGGCTGTTTTCGGTGTATACATGGGAATTGTTGAGACGGTTCAACGCGCCCTTATACCCGGATATGTTGACAGCAGCCTCAGGGGCACCGCTTATGGCGTCTACTACCTTGTGGTGGGCTCAGCTTTCTTCGTGTCCAACACTCTTGTGGGTATCCTCTGGCAGAATCAGGGGCTTTGGGCTAGCAGCATCTACAGCGGTGCATTAGCTAGCTTTGCGATACTTGGGCTGATGGTCTTCATCAGAGAATAATACGAAAAATGGGTTAAGGGGATACGCCTAGGCGCTTCAAGTCAGCCTCGGCTGCTAGGTAACCGAACCCTGCCCACCCCTCCAAGGCAACGATCTCACGAAGGATCTCAACTGCCTTGTCCTTCTCCCCATTGTAGTTGTACCAGTTTGCGACGCCGTAGCCCGTGGTTACTAAACCGAGAGCGCCCTCCACACATGCTTCCTCTATGAGCTTCTCGGGAGTTTTCTCTCCCTTGTACATGAGGAGGCAGCTATGGTAGTGATGGTTCTCGATTATATCCATCTCCGGGGTGACCCTTGGTAGCAGCTTCTCTGCCTCTGCCTTGTCGCCGAGTATCCTGCGAGTCATATAGGTCCAGTGAGCTGTAGCCACATACTTGTCGTCGATGTCACTTACCTTGAGGCATTTCAAGTAGGCGTCTAACGCCTTCTCGAAGTCTCCTAATAGGTAGTGTCCGAGGGCAAGATGATAGTACACGTTGAAGTAGAGTGTGCTCACCGGTATGTCCCTCGGGTTGGGTAGGCCGTCCGGTTCTATCTCGTCGGGTTTCTTCAACATGAGTTCCTCGGCTTTCTCAAAGTCTTCGACGGCTCTCTCAAAGTGTCTTATTGTGATGAACCTGTGGCCTCTGTGCCTTGGGAATTTTGGATCTTTAGGGTGTTTCTCTATTCCGTGGGTGAAGATAGCGATAGCCTCACGGTACCTACCAAGGTAAGCTGTACGTCTACCTAACCAGATGATGTTATTAGGGTCCTCGGGGTCTGCTTCCCAGTTCTTGAGGGCTTCAACGTAGAGCTTCTCCTGCTGTTCAAAGACCTCAGGTCGGAGAGGCAGCCGGTATAACGGCTCTCCGAAGAGGCTGAACGCCTCCGGTTCACCGGGTAAAATATTAATAGTCATTTATTCACCAGAACAAGACTGTATCACGATGCAAGGGTTAAAAACTTGTCATCGAGGTGAAACATCTTTAAACGCCACAAGCATGCTTGAAGGTAACGAGGGTATATGATGGAGAAGGTTAAGAGCAACAAAGGCACCGTCGCTTTCGCTTTGATCTCGGTAATAATGATAGTCAGCATGGCGTCACTTTACTTCTGGGAACCAGAGTCCAACATCATCCTTACAACTAAGAAAGGAATCATCGGAGTCATCGAGATACATGGAGTCATAGAGGACTCCGAGTACGCATCGATACTCTCAGCCGCCGTGCAGGAAGCAATAGACGATGACGACGTAAAAGCGGTGGTGCTAGAGATCGATTCACCCGGTGGTTCAGCTTACTTGATAGAGCAGGTGTACCTAGACATCCTTAAACTCAAGGAAACGAAGCCAGTAGTCGCCTCTGCACACCTCGCATTGTCAGGAGGATACTACTTGGCTGTGTCCGCTGATCAAATCTTTGCGTTACCAGCGGCCATGGTGGGGAACGTTGGCGTGATAGGCGTGGGTCCAGGGTTCCTAGTACCCAGCGAGTCCACATTCGAGACAGGTCCTCATAAGATCACAGGGTTCAGCCCAGCGCTGTTCCCATTCAATATCACTAGCGCCCTCGACAGCTTCGCTGGAGCAGTAGTGGAGGGTAGGGGTGACCGGTTGAACATCGAATTAAATGACCTGAAGCGAGGCTCGATCTTTCTGGGAGCCGAGGCGGTGAACCATGGGATCGTAGATGAAATAGGCAGCCGCCAGAACGCGTTAAGCTACGCGGCGAATTTGACGGGGCTAGAGTCCTACGAGGTTGAGAGCCTTGTAGCACGGGTAGCTGACGACTTCGTAAGCATAAGCGAAAAATACCCATCCATCAACGAGCTTAATGAGGCGAACCCACCACCAGCCCTCTATTTCCTTTACATGCCCAACGTCATCTACATGGAGAACGGGGAACCCATACCGACATTGTACGATTCCGAGGAAAACGAGACAGATACAATGGAGAGACTTGGACAAGTCGTGGTGGATCTGAGCCATGGTAACAAGGTGAGTCCATGGATACTGGACTCAATAACAGAAGAATTATCCAAGAGAAACGTGTTCGTTGGATATGGATCAGAGTGGGAAAACATCGAGAAAGCACTTGACTATGCAACATGCCTCTTCATAGTGGCGCCCACTGAGAGCTATAGCTATGAGGAGTACCAGACCATCAAGGAGTTCGTGGATAACGGTAACATGCTTGTCTTCTTGAGCGACGCCAGCGTCGAGTTCCTCAGCACCTCCGCTATGTTGGGACCCATTAATAGCCTCGCCAACCACTGGGGACTCCATTTCGGTAAGGGTTACCTCTACAATGTGGATAGATACTACGGTTTCTATAGAAACATAGAGATAATCCAGTTCGAGGACTCGTGGCTCACAGAGGACCTTGAGAAACTGATATTCTTCACCGCAGGCCACATAAGCATCACCGACAGCGACGCCGCGTATGCAATCTGGGGAACCCAGAACAGCGTCTCTGAGAAAGTGGGCCTGTACCCCACAGTGGCGATGCTGGAGAAAGGAAACACCACCGTTGTGGCCATCGCGGACATCACGTGGCTCATGGAACCATGGATAAGTGTAGAGGACAACCGGCAGCTAGCCATGAACCTAGTGGAGGCTATCGCGGAGAAAAGCACTCCAGAGGAGTGAAGCCTCTTTCCTCATCCATAGTAAACCTTTATGTCAAGAACCTGTTTCTTCTTTGACTCGTCTCTTCTGGACGAGACTATTTCACCTGTGAAGAGTGAGTGATCACCTGTATCCACTTGATCCACCGTTATGCATTCAAGCCACGCCTTACAGCATCTATCATCAAAAGAATTACCGAGGGCAAGCATAAAGTAGCCTATTTCAGCAGAACCGCCAAGGGAATAATCACAAGGGACCCAGAGGAGAGCCTTGAAAACTTCACCGCCAAGTTCATGGAAGCCAAGAAACACGTCAAAGCGAAACACCCAGAGTTCAACATCGATCAGATGAGGCAGCTAGCTGAAGAGTACCTCAGAATCAAGCAGAGAAGGGAAAAGGCGTTGGGTGAATGACCATGAGGAGCTTATGAGCAGCCATGGAATCGATTTTTATCAGGTCTTTGAGCTCTTGAAAACCCTTGACTCGGTTAACACCGAGTACATTGAGTTCCTGAGAAAGTAGCTGAGACATTGGAAATAAGGATATGAGGCGGGTTACGCCCCGGAAAGCTCCAAGGCGAGGGAAAGATACACCTTAGCTGCCTTGATGAGGCTGTCCACGTAGACGAACTCGTCTGGTCCGTGGGCTCCTTTCCCGATGGGGCCGAAGCCCACTGTCTGGATGCCTTCATGTCTGTAGAGGCGTCCGTCTGTGCTGCCCGCCCACTCTACGTAGATCTCCGGTTTAATGCCCAAAGCAGCTGGGACCGCCTTCATGAAGGCTTGGCCTAGAGGACTGTCGGGTGGAGTGTAGTTGGCTGGCGTGTAGACCCAGTTCCCTTTCTCGTCCTTGTCGGCGACGATCTCCCAATTCCAGTCAGGGTCTCCTTCACCTGCTTTATCGAGGTCCGCCTTGACCTCTGCGACGGCGTCGTCTGCGGTCTCACCTATGATGAGGCGCCTGTCCACGGTGATGGTGCACTCTGCGGGTACTTGGTTGCTGACGAGCCCTGCTTCGATGATGTTGACGCTCTGCATGGGGTGCCCTATCCATTCATGGAACTTGTCGATGTGGTGTTCAAGAGCGAGGACTCCTTTGCTTGCCTTAGCGATGGCGTTGATCCCTGTGGTCCTAGACGCGGCTGTATGAGCCGCTCTTCCATAGAACTTGACCTGAAAACCGAACATACCTCTCTCAGCGACCCTGACCTTGAGGTTGCTCTGCTCACCGATGACCACGTAGTCTGGTCGCCTCATCTCAGCATTCTTGATCTTTTCGACCAGAATCTTTGAGCCTGCGTTGGCTCCTCTTTCCTCGTCGGGGACAAGGTGTACACCAACCGCGATTGGTAGGTCCATGTCTTTTAGAATCTCTAGGATGTGGATCATCACGGCGCAGCTGCTCTTCATGTCGCTTGCACCTCTTCCATAGATACGTCCATCCTCGACTACAGGGTCCCAGGGCTTCTTGGTCCACGCTTCTGGCCTAGCAATGGGTACTACGTCGAGATGCCCATTGAATATAAGGAGCTTGTCTGCGTCCGGGTTTATCACGGCGTTGATCACTGGGCGTTCCTCTGAGCCATGGAACTCTACTGTGATCCCGGCCTCCTCAAGTATCTCACGAGCTTTATGCATCACCGCTTTCTCGTCTCCAGATACGCTGGGGATACTGACGAGTTGCTTCGCGAGGTCGATTATCCTGTTCTCATCGATCCTCTTGATGGCCTCTTTGAGAGCTGCACTATCCAAAACATTCACCTAGAGAATATGTGTGCATTCAGGATTTAACGGTTAGACCCATGTTAAGCAACCTAGAACAACTCTCGATTGGGCTCCGGTAGCCGAAGGTACGTTACATGGGACCCCCATCACGTGCTCGTTCGCCAGCAACGCCATGAGAACCGCCTCCTTCGCCTCACTAGGGAACCCTAGGGCTGAGTATTCGTATACGGGAGCCTCAAGTCGATCCCTGAGGCCTTCCATGAGCACAGGGTTTCTCGCTCCACCACCTGAGACGTATATCTCGTCAACATCTCCGGGTAGATGGGTCTCGTATGCCTGAGCTATTGATTCAAAGGTCAGCGCCGTGATAGTGGCAACCACGTCTTCCATGGATACCCTCATCTTCTTGGCCTGCTTTATGATCTCATCAGCATAATGCTCCCCGAACATCTCCCTGCCAGTGGTCTTTGGAGCACGCGACGCGAAATAGATATGAGACAATAGTTTGTCCAAAAGAACAGGGTGGACCTCGCCGCGTCTCGCGATAGCCCCATCAACATCGTGACTGCCTCCCGTGTACCTCTTCACGACTGCGTCGATGATCATATTCCCCGGTCCAGTGTCGAATGCAACTATGTCGTCAAGTGATCCACCGCTGGGTAGGTATGTCAGGTTAGCGATTCCCCCGATGTTCTGCAGTACCCTATTTGCCTTGGGGTCTCTATGGAGAACGTAGTCGAGGTAGGGTGTTAGTGGTGCGCCTTCGCCCCCAGCCACGATGTCTGCTTTCCTGAAGTCAGCGATAACTGGGAGACCTGTTTTGAATGAGATGACTGCTGGTTCACCTATCTGAAGCGTGGAACGTGTACTGTGCCCTGCGACTAGGTTAGTTTTTGGTTGATGCCATATCGTTTGACCGTGACTGCCGATAAGGTCTACGTCGCTAACATTGATCCCTGTGTCCGCCAAGATGCGTTCAACGGAGTCCGCGAATGCTTCCCCGATGACGAAGTTCAGCTCACAGGCGTCTCTTACGGTTCCTGTCTTAGGGTTGAATAGAGTAAATAGGCGTTGTTGTACCTCGTCATGGTAGGGGTATGTCTTGTATCCTTCGAGTTTGATGGTTGCTTGCTCCCCTGCTCCGGTGATCCTTGTGAGTGCAGCGGTGACTCCGTCCGCCGATGTCCCTGACATAAGCCCTATTATTCTTCTGGTTTCTCTTTCTCGGAGCTCCGTGACCTTACGATAAGTGTCTCTCATCTCCTAGTCACTCAGCCTGTAAACGGTTTCACCGTCCACCAAGGTCTCTAGAACCCGGTAAGTCTGGTCCATGACAACGATATCGGCGTCGCTTCCCGGTTCAAGTCTTCCCATTCTTGGTGTGAGCCCAAGAATCCTCGCAGGGGTGTCGGTGGCCATCTGAACAGCATCCGATAATGGGAGCCCCACGTTCACCATGTTCCTCACGGCGTCGTTCAGTCGAATTGAGCTACCGGCTATCACCCCAGAGGGAAGCTTGACTAATCCACCCCCTAAAATCAAAGTTCTGCCATCTATCTGATACTCACCGTCAGGTAGACCAGCGGGTTTTATTGAATCAGAGACAAGGGCGACCATGCTTGGCCCCTTGGCTACAGCTGCGAGCCTGAGTACGGCGGGGTGGACGTGAAGCCCGTCGGCAACCAGCTCTACCGTAACTCTGTCATCGATGAGGCCTGCACCCACTACACCGGGTTCACGGTGATGGAAGCCCCGCATACCGTTAAAGAAGTGACTCATATGAGATAGACCTGCATCGATCGCCTCACACGCCTCCTCGTATGACGACTCAGTGTGCCCAGCGGAGACAACGACAGCATGATCCGCGAGCCATCTGATAACCTCGACGGCTCCCTCTACCTCGGGGGCGAGAGTCACAATCTTGAGCGCCCCATCTGAGACTTGGAGCACCTCAGCGATTTCATTGATTGTAGGTGAACGTATGGAAGACTCTCGCTGTGCCCCCTTTTTCACAGGGCTGATAAACGGTCCTTCCATATGTGCCCCAAGAAGCTTAGCGCCGGTGGTTCCGGCTTTTACTGCGTCACGTATCCTTCTGAGTGCATTTAGGGTCTGGATGAGTGGGGCGGTCTGGGTTGTGGCGAGGAAACCTGTCACTCCCCCACCTGCTAGGTACTCTGAGATCTTGTTTAGGGCTTCTTGTTCAGGGTCCATTGCGTCGTACCCGGCTCCGCCGTGGATATGGATATCGATGAACCCCGGTGTGATGATGTTGTCACCGTAATCTTTTACCTTGCCTGATGTCGTTCTTCTGGGCCCAGCGTAGGTTATGGTGACTCCTTCTAACTCCAGTTGCCCATCGTTTATGACTTTGAAGGGTGTCACCAGGGTTCCCCTGAAAGTTTTTTTATCACTCATTCATCGTCGCCTCCATAGAGCAGATGCTCTTTACGTTTCTCCCGGTATTCCTCCAGTTCAGGCATCCAGGAGGCCATGATCTCCTCGACTGAGACACCGGCCATTAGGTCTGCTCTTAGAGTGTCTGTACCTGCTAGGAGATCAAAGTGGCGCCGCTTATCGTAGGATGACTCGTTGAAGCTAAAAGTGTCCGGGTAGAGCTGAATTAACGTCGTTAAAAGGTGGAGACCCGTCTCCATTGGTCTGAAACACTTCCTGTCAACTACGTGGACCTGTACGCCTCCGCATCTTTCATCCTTGAATTTCCAGAAGGTGGGGGTGAAGTGGCTGCTCCGGAAACACACCCCGGGGAGACCTGTGTTGTTGAGGGTCTCTGCCCAGCTTCTGCCATCGATCCATGGAGCACCGATGTACTCGAAGGGCCGCGTTGTTCCTCTACCCTCGGAGACGTTCACTCCCTCGAAGAAGCATGTGCCGGGGTACACTGTCGCTGTGTCAAGGGAGGGCAGGTTAGGGCTGGGCTGAATCCACGGTAAACTGGTCTCGTCGTACCACATTCCGCGTCTCCATCCCTCCATCTCGACCACGTGAAGATCACACTGGATACCTTGATTGATGAACTGGGCAAGCTCACCGACAGTTAGGCCGTGACGGATAGGGACTGGGTGTAACCCGATGAAGGACCTGAAACCGGGTTTCAATATGTTGCCTTCGGTCGCGTCTCCGTTCAAAGGGTTGGGCCTATCAAGGACAACAACACGTATGCCATGCTCTGCTGAAGCCTCCATGCAATGAGTGAGAGTTGAAACATAGGTATAGAACCGGGCGCCACAATCCTGTATATCAAAAACCAGAGCTTCGAGGCCTTCCAGCATCTCAACGGTAGGCTTCTCGTGATCACCATACAGGCTATGAACAGGGAGCCCTGTGTACGCGTCCACGTGGCCAGACACCTTGAGAGCGTCCTGCGCGTCGCCTCTCGCTCCATGCTCAGGCCCAAACACGGCTCTAAGATTTACCTTGGAGCATCTGTGCAACGCGTCGATGGTGGACTCAAGCCCGTTGGTCACACCAGTCGGATTGGTGACGAGACCTATGTTAGCTTGCCCGAGGTGCTTATCCGGGTCCTTTAGAAGTACATCTATTCCGGGCGTGACTCTCAGGGCAGATGCCTCCTTTCTGCCTTGTAGAAATAATAATATCCCCTCACGTTACTCAACATTGCCACCTTTCTTCCTGAGAACATCTCTTACTGACCTCCAGTCGCTCAGTGCGGTTCTCGCCTCGTCTATCGTCATTCCTGTCATGACATAGAGTAAAGCAACACGTACGTCATATTTGGTGATCTCAAGGGCTTTTCGAGCTTCTTCATAGCTAATCTCAGCGATATTGGACACTATGCGGGTGCTTCTGTCCATGAGCTTAATGTTGGATGCCTGAACACCCACCATGTAGCCATCATGGATAAGACCCAGCTTTGCCATAGCTGAGGTGTTCATCATGTTGAGCACCATCTTCTGGGCAGTCCCAGCCTTCATCCGTGTTGAGCCAGCCACCACCTCGGGACCCACTATAAGCTCGACCGAGATGTCAGCTAACTCTCCCAGTGGAGTGCCCTTGTTGCATGCCACCCCTATGGTCTTAGCTTTGATTTCTTTGGCGGCTTTCACTGCGCCGAGCACATAGGGAGTACTTCCTGAGGCTGATAGAGCCATTAGGAGGTCACGCTGGTTGAAGCCTCGGCTCTGGAGATCGCTCCAAGCCTTATTGGATTGGTCCTCCGCTGTCTCCACTGACCCGTGTAGGGCGTCAAGTCCGCCCGCTATTACCCCCTGAATGACCTCGGGGTCGATGCCGAAGGTGGGGGGTATCTCGGACGCCTCAAGTATGCACAGTCTGCCACTGGTCCCTGCGCCCATTAAGAAGACTCTTCCATCAGACTTGACAGTGTTCACTATTGCCTCCACCGCTTTCTCGATCTGTGGTAGCTCCTTTCTGATGGCTTCAGCTATCTTGGAGTCCTCGGTGTTGATGATTTCAAGTATCTCCCTGATGGGCTTCTCGTCTATCCCCTTCGATGCAGGGTTCAGTTGCTCAGTTGTTCTACTCATTCACGTCACCTCTACCAGTGAAGCTCGTCTTTACGTTGTTGAGGAGGTCGTCATCTACATCAATCCCCATAGCTATTAGGGCTAGAAGAGCCGAGCCAACGGTGGGAGAGAACAACGGCTCAATTATTTGACAGTCCGGGGCTACTTGGCGAACCTTCTCCTCAAATGCAACGTTGTAGGAAAGGGGTTGCTTGAATACACCGCCGACATACGCAACAGGAAAAGCTCCCGTTAGTCCTAGTCTCCTTACTACTACCTGAGCGATACCTCCTAGCTGGGCGCCAACCTCCATCATGATCTTAGCGGCGACCTTATCTCCACTCTTCTCAGCTTCCTTAACTAATGGGACCAGTGAAGCAAAGTGTCTGGGCTCGCGTCCAGAGTCATAGGTCCAGTCGATGATTTCCTCAATGTCTTTGATTTCGAGGTATCTCAGGATGCTCTCCTTGAGCGTCGTGTATGGTCCTCTTCCATCATGATACTCTAATGCTGCTATTATCGCGTTCTTGCCTATCGTGTACCCGCTTCCCTCGTCACCGAGGCGCCATCCCCATCCCCCCGCCTTCGCCTCCTCGCCTTGTGCGTTCTTTCCATACACGTTAGAACCCGTGCCAGCTATCACCACGACCCCGGGCCTACACCCTGTGGAGCCAGCCAACGCGGATTCAGTGTCAGAGATGATCCCTGTATCCCCATAGTTCTCGGGGAGACGTTCCACCATCCTGTCTCCAAGGACTGATCGGGCTCCCCCAGCGAGGCCTAGCCTGCTGGCTTTGAATGATTTTACATCTGCTTCACTCTTAGCTTCGTCCACTGCTTGAGTGATGTTCTCTAGAGCCGCATCCATTCCTATGGTTAATGGGTTTGAGGGCCCAGCGCTGCCTTTCCCCAACACTGTCCCGTCTAGTCTCATGATGATGCTTCGAGTCCAAGTCCCCCCACCATCAACCCCTAGGACATACTCATCAGGCAAGATAGCCATAGATAGGTGTCTTTACCTTGGGCTTAAAACCTCTATTATGAATCCAGTTAAGGTCCGAGACGCTTGAAGGTTTGTTGAGCCACCCGTTGAGTATGGTTAATCTCAGGTCCGTCACCCATCGCCCACTTGGATATCAGGTTCCTCTGCTCCTTGTACCGTCGATCCAGTAACCAGTAATGGCACCAGTCATCCCTGCCACGGATGCCTCTGCCGAGGCTCTGATTGGCGGCTCTGAAAGCATCCATGGTGTACCACTTGTTACCGAGCCCCCGCTTGACCTTGTCGAAGTACTTGATCTGGGCCTTCACCAGTGGATCACCGTAGTTTGCATAGGGTAGTCCTACGAGGAATATTCCTCGTGCCTCGTCTCCTGGGAAGTTACTTCCCTCGCTGTTCCTACCCCTGAACACGCAAGTTAGAACCGCGCCGCCGATGCTGACCGCCATCCGTTTATACCTGGACACCACGTCCCGGTTGTTCCGGGCGTCCCTGCCCTCCCTGAAGAGCTGTTTACCGCCTAGGAACTGGCGTCCGCCGTTCCTCTTCATTATGCCTTTTCGCTCCCACGTGTCCAGACATGTGTTCATGAACCCTCTCTGAGTGAAGAAAATAAGGGCTCCCTGAGGTACCTTCTGCAAGGCGTCAGAGATTAACTCGCCGTACCTCGCTATCATCGCCTCGTTACGTTCCTTGTAGGTGGAGGTGACGCCGGTCTCGATTACCATCTGTATCTTCTTGCTTTTCTGGATGCTTGGGTAAGCCTTCAAAGTCGCGTCCTTAAGACCGATAATCTCAGCGAAGATGTCTATGGGACTGAGGGTGCCGCTCATTATCAAGACGCCGTCCGCTTCCTTCACTATCGGGAGCACCGCGAGGCTCGGGTCCAAGCACCTGTACTCGATGATTGGTGAACCGTAATAGTTCCTCTTGTAGACAGCGACGTATTTCTCCTTCCGGCTGGTCTGGAGAAGCTCAAAGAAACCCAATAAACCGTTAAGATAGGAGGTCGGAGGTTTACCTGATTTCAGTTTCTTTAAGCGGATCTGCTCCACGAGAGGAGCATGCTCATCAAGGAACTGGTGTATCTCCATTCTCAGAACCTTCTCAAGTGTCTCCTCAAGCTTTGACGCTGAGATAAGGCGCGGTTTCTCCTTGTCGTTCTTGAGGAGATGCTCACCAAGACGATTGATAACGCTGGCTGACTCGCCTACGAGCTTCACCTCCTCCGCTGCAGCGCTGAGACCCCGCTCAGTGAGTGTGTCGCTCATGATGCCCTGACCTACCTGGTCGATGTTGTGACCCTCGTCCAATATGAGCACCTTTCCCGACAAGTCAAAGCCTGTCGCGAGCCTGATCATGGGATTGAAAACGTAGGGATAAGGAGCTACGACGACATCACTCTCCTTTGACATGAACCGTGCGAGAAAGTATGGACATATCTTTCGACGCCTTCCCTCCGAGACCAGTGTCTCCTTTGACAGGACGGCTGGGATGGTCCGTGGCGCCTTCTCGAGTTCATGGATGAAGGGACACTCATCGGATTTACGGAGGATATGACACATCTCCTGCGCCTCGTTTGAGGGAAGCTCCCTGCAGTCAGGGTTGATACACAGGAAGACCCGGCTCGCGAGGTTCACAGCCTTAAATTTCTCGCTGTTCTTCTTGTTGATGGTCTCAATCTCAAGGAGGACCTGTCGGACCTGCTCATGAGTTCTAGTTGCATAGATTATCTTTTTTCCCTGGGCTAGGAGGCAGCTGAGGCTGCTGATGGTCTTACCGAACCCGTTGCACGCCTCTGCTATGAGGACCTTACCTCTAGATACTGTTTCCTCCACGTCTTTAATGAAGTCAACTTGCTGTGGGTAAGGCTCGTAGGGAAACAGCCGCCGCCAGTCATCGGGCTGAAGCTGGCTCTCCTGAACTATCTTCAGCAATGTATCGCAGTCTCTGCAGAACCTGTCTTCCTTGTACTCCTCCACGGTGTAGATGCGTTTACAGCGAGGGCACTGCACGGCGGAGGGCATGGCAGTACCATAGTAATCAATCCTCATTTAAACAGCTTGATTACTCGAAAGGAGACACTGGTGACTGAAAGTATGATAAACGGCTAAACTACTCAGTCGTCAACAGGTTCCAGATCGTCTTGCGGAAACGTAGAAGTGATTCCTTGATCCCCGCGACAGAGACATTCTTCCCTTTTAGTGCCATCAATCCGTTGGGCTCTATAGCCAGGATGAAGAACAGGATGAGTGTTGGTATCAGTTCCTCGTATGCACCTATCCATGGGCCGAGAATACCCATAAGATAGTATGTGAGGATTTTTTTACTTGAAGCCACTAGGAAACCCCCAATGATAGCCCCATTGATGCTATCAAGTCCCCCGAGTACGCTTCCAGCCATGACGCTGACCAGTAACACGTCACTGTAGTTAACGCTCGTCCCCATCCACATCGGCAGTATGGCGCCTGCGAGGGCGCTGAGAGCGCCGGAGATGAACCAGGAAGCTAGATGCATTCTATCTACATTGACTCCGAGACTCGAGGATAGCTTCTCGTCCTCAGCTGTTGCCCTCATGGCTATACCATATTTGGCGTAGTAGAGGAAGATATTCAACGTTAGCACCAAAAATACCATGATAATGGGAGCCATCAAGCAGATCCCGGGGACTCCCCAGACTCTGAAGTCGAAGGTCCTGAGCATGAATCCAGAAGACGGGGTTCCGGTTTCTATTAGAAGCCAGTAACTGAACATTGCCAACCCCGAGGTAATCATCTGGCTGATAATGTAGAAAGTGAAAGTCAATGTGATCTCCCTCATACTCCGATTCTTGATGGGTTGAACAATCCCCAGATACAGCAAGATACCCGTGAAACCGCCAATAACAGCTGCCACGGGCCAAGTAAAATACGGGTTAAAGCCCTGAAACCGGACAAGGTAGAACGCCACCATAGTCCCTATGCTTGCGTAGCTGGTGTGGGCGAAGTTGGGGAACTTTTCCATCATATAAGTGAATGTGAAGCCTATACACAGAATTACAAGAAGACTCACGTTGACAATGCTACTTGTAATTATAGCTAAATTCATCAAACCACCCCTATCACGGCGAAATAAAAAATGAGTGAAATAATCAGCCCTTCACCAGCTTACGGAGTTCAGGGCGATCACTGAACAATCCACTCCATATCTCATCAGTGATCTCCTGAGCCTCATCCAAAACCTTCCCGACATCCATGATGGTGATCTCACCGTTCTGCTTTACGATCCGTCCATTCACCATCACGGTATCCACGTTCACGGTGCCACCGTAAAGAACCAGGCTGGAAGTGACATCCGCGGTAGGCATGATATGTGGACACTTTAAGTCGATGAGTTGAAGGTCAGCCTTCTTTCCTGGCTCAAGGCTGCCGACCTTATCCGAGACTCCCATCACCTCAGCGCCCTTGATGGTCGCTAGTTCAAGAACCTCATAGTAACTCGGACTCCCCAGCTCACCCAATGTCTCACGGTGACGTGCACCGTAAAGAGCCGCCCGCATGGTCTCCCACATGGTGTGATTCACGTTATCCGTACCGAGCCCAACCTTTATCCCCATACCTATCCAACGGGCTAGAGGCGCGGTGGCTCCACCCAGCAGGTAAGGACGAGGACAGTGAAGAACACTGGCATCTGCCTCCTTCATAAGACGCAGATCCTTGTCGCTGTTGAAGATACAGTGAGCACCGATGAGATCAGGGCCAAGAACACCCATGTCTTTCAGGTGCTCGACGCTGGTCTTACCGTACAGCTTCCTGACTTGGTCCACCTCTCTTCTGCTCTGCTCCACATGAGTGCTAACCTTCTCTCCAGGCTTGTGGAGCTTCATAACCTCCTCGTAGACCCATGGAGTGCACATGTCAGGCGCCAGCGGAGCCCAACTAACCGTGAGGCGTCCATCAGCGGCGCCATCCCACTTGTCCTTTAGAGATTTTGCTCTCTTGATCATTTCCTCAGCCTGCTCCGAGCGATACTCGTATACACCGTCTTTGATTGCCTGATAGTCAGCCTCAGCGATCTGCTCACCGAGGTCGGCTCTTATACCCGATTCCTCGGCGGCCCTCGCGAACATATCCATGTAATTGTAGGTCTCCTGAATAGTGGTCGAGCCACTTGTAAGCGCCTCAGCGCAGCTCGCAAGACCTAGAACATAACAGTGCTCAGGCTTCAGGTACTCTTTAACAGGGAACAGGACTTGGTATAGTCCCTCACGGACGACTCCATATACTCCGCGAACGAATATGCTAGGCAAATGCGTGTGCACATTGACGAACCCAGGTAGAACCGCTTTACCCGCAGCCTCGATTACAGTTTCAGCCTCATAGCTTCTCTCGATCTCGGTGGACTTACCTACTGCAACTATATGATCATTCTCAACCATCACAGCACCGTCCTCTATCACATGACGCCCCCTATCCATGGTGTAAATCAAACCGCCTTTTATCAGATAATCAACCATAATTAGAAACCCTGAGTTTCGACTGAAAACTCTAACTGTCCAAAAACATTTTCTTCTCCCGCGATGAATTTCCTGTAAATAGTTATAAATCATCATATTTCCTACGCAGATACTGATGCGACGGCAAATCATTCATAAATAGGCGAATAGACCGGTGATTTACCGGAATTATATTGGAGACAATCAATATATTCTTGAAACATAGATTGTAAGTAGCTAGTGCACCATACAGGACAATTTAAATGGTAAAGTTAATCCAGAGTAGAATACAGGGGCTAGAGCAGTGAGAAAACTTTGCGTTGTCATAATCATAGTTGTTCTTCTCACACCAACGATGGGTGTCAGGGGACAGACTCTACCATGGATAGAGGAGTTCACCATGAAGAACTACGCCACAAACCAGATGGTTCTGGCATGGCAATCAGACACCGGTCAGTTACTTCAAAACGCGCCGGTACTCGCGGGAGACGAGTATATCCTCACCTTCACCCTGAACGTGAGGCAAACAGTAGACAACGCCGTCCTTGAACTAATTCTCTCAAACTCCATTGAGAAGCAGTCAGAGGAGGTCTTCTGGGAGATAGAGACCATCGACCTACCACTCACTGATGACTTTAACCCATCAGAACGAAGAATCATGTTTAATCACACAATGGGGGTCTACGAGATCTCGATCATCGGAAAGATAGACAAGGACCTCACAACGTCGGCGGGGACAACGGTGGCTCTCCACAGGCCCGTGGACCTGACGATACTGATGCTCATAGGCCCAGCTGATAGCATCTATGACGAGATAGAGATACATGTCATAGACAGCAAAATAGATGACTACCAGTTCATACTCAGCCAGAAGGAAGTGGAGCTGCAGGACTATATAGAAAGCGATGTAGACCCTGCGTACATCCAGCTATACGAGAACTTTGTTGCATTAGCCAAAGACGAGGCAGAGTTTGGACTAGTGGACTCAGCCATGGATCTTCTGAACACACTGGAAGTAGAGGCCCCGCCTATACAGACCGGGCCAAGCTTCCAAGAGAAATACTTCATTCCAGCGGTGGGAGGACTACTGGTCCTATTTATCCTCTCACTTGTGTTATTCATGAGGACCAGAACCAGAGCAGGATTCATCACAATGATCATGGAGGACCAGATCAGAGAACTGGAGGCACTCCAGTCAAGGGCCTCCCGTATAGACAGAAACCTAGCTTTAAGACTGCAAGAGATAAATGATCGACTTAAAGAGGCGGAGAGAAGCTAAATGTCGGAACTTGGATACTCAAGCGTCATCCACCTCGTTGGCCTCGGAGGAGCAGGAACCAACGTAGTGGAAACCTTCCTAAAAACAGATAAAACCATGGAGCTACTGAACAGCGGAGCCACAAGGCTCAGCATGTTAGCCATGGACATCGCGGATCCAGACATTAAAAACCTAAACGACACCTACAACCGGATCCTAGAACAGATGAGGCGTAAAGGCATTCCACAGGAACGCCTAAGCGTAATCGCGAAAAGCGTAAAGTTCCCCTCCGCGGAAGCCATGTTCGACTTCGTCCAGAACAAGTTCAAGGAACACCTTGAAAACGAGGACATAAAGCTCAAAGAGTATAACGCGTGGCTGCCAAACACCGTGGCCATCCCGCCATTAGCAGGAGGTGCAGGCAGACGCAGGAGCCTCGCCAAGGCCATCTACAACCTCAACTACTACCAGCTGGGCATAATCAAGAGCTTCACCAACATGTTCAAGGACAACGCCCTGAGCAGCATAAATAGCCCTATCATCATGATCGTGTTCGGCCTCGGAGGGGGAACAGGTTCAGGGATGATCATGGACTTCGCTAGGCATCTCCGACAGTCTGTTGGCAGCGGCGTACCCATCATGGGACTTTGTATCCTACCATGCCCGGGAGACGATCCGCCAGCCAAAGGCTACTCAGCTTTCAACGGCATCAACGAGTTAAGCCTGCTTATCAACAGGGAGAAGAACGAGGTCATCACAAATGGACTAGGAGAAGTCTACAGGAACCCGTTCAACAGCGTAATGTTCCTACCGCTAATGCCAGCGTACAGTAAGACAGGGAACATTCTCGCGGCCCGTGACGAGATCGATAAGATGATCGTTGAGATGATCTATGTACTCATGGACTTTGACATGGCCGATCTCATGAGCGGAATAGGCACAGAGGTAGGACTCACCGATAATACCATCCACACACTCAGCATGATCAAAGTCAACTACCCTGTGGACGCGTACGTCGAGGCATTCCAGTCCAACCTAGAGAAGATGCAGCAACTGGCAGAGATAAGGAAAGAGAAACTAGAGGTATTGGAGAAGCTGCAGAGCGTCCTCGAGTTGAAACGTGTGAAAGTCAGCGAGATCTATATGGACTACCTCATCAAGACCAACGCCTACAACGCCGAGGAGTTCGAGGACAAAATAGAGTCTCTCATCCACAGTAGCCCAAGATTCGACGAGGATTATAGCCTCTACGTCAGGGGCATCGAAGATCAGATTAATAAATGGATCGACGAGAGTCAGCAGTTCATCAATACCATCAAGCTCGTTTCAACGGAAGGAACCATCGAAGACAGTGTTACGAAGCTCATCCTTCACAGAGACGAGGTGACCCCCTATGATAGCCTTGAAGGTCTACTCAGGAACGTGTCTAGGACCCACCCCGAGTTCATAGAGCGTAAGACAGCCATATTTGAACGGCTTGAACAGCTTGTGCCTAGCAGCCAGCAGCTCACAATCCGTCAGAAGAAGCTTATCGATGACTTTATGAACATCACTGAGATCACAGAGACGGCACTCACCATCCTTCGGCTCTACAACGAGAACAGGCACTTTATCGATGCCATCATGAGACGCTACGAGATATTGCCGGAGGAAGAGAAGCTTAACGTCAACTTCAAAGACATGAAGGCTGAGCTTACAACCATCTATCACCTGCTACAGCTCATGATCAAGCCTAGCAGCGACGAGATCAAGATGATCGATGAGCATCTCACATACCTTCAGGCACTCATCATAAAGTTCCGTAACAGGAGGGAGAACCTAGAGAACGAGCTAATACGGCTTGAGGAGAAGAAGAAGCGCAAGGAATTCGATAGGAACAAGTATGAGAAAGAGTCCAAGGGATTCAGCCTCTTCGGTAAGAAAAAGTACGCCAAAGAAAAGCTCAGGGACGTAGAGCGTGAACTCAGGACCATCACCGAGGAAGAGATGCACTTCAACGTCCAGATAGGAAGCACCGACACAATAGTCGAGTTCTATCAGGAACTCACCAAGAAGCTAGAGGTCACAAGCGAGTACAGAAAAAAGCTCAACACCGTGCTGGAGCTCAGTGAAGTCTACCAAGAAAAGCTTCAACGAATCATAAAGTCCAACAGGTTCTACGAGCGAACCACGGAGCTTACAGGCGATGAGCAGGGCAAGATCATCTACAAGATCCTAGCAGAACAGGAGGACCAACTAAACAGAGAAGGCATCCTCACAGAGATCCTTGACGTTGACCACTTCAAGGACTATATGCGAAGCATCATTAGGATCTATAGAACCCCCAACATCATGGGAATGAAGAGCACGTACCGCAGCGACTACCTCTGGGTCACCGTCCAAACACCCTCTGGTCTCTGGGACGAGGACTTGACTCAGGAGCTAAACACGGCTCTAGCGGCTTACGTAACAGGCGACGTATCTAAAACTATCACCGTCAGGATAGTCGAGTGCCGTGATCCATGGGTAATCAGGATCGTGGTAGTCGCTGGTCGTGGAACTATGGAGGACTTGGTGCCCTACGATGAGATGGAGCGCCTCAACCGAAAGGCCAGCGAGTTCGAGAGCGGCCTAAGCAGAAGCTTCCTCGTTGAGCACAAGGGAGACATAAATGAGGTCCTCGCCGAGCTACAAAGGGAAGCCAGTAGTTAACCAAGTAACTCTTTCTTAATTTTTTCCCAAAGTTCCTTATCGTAGAGTCCCTGCTCTAGGTTCATGTTGCTGAACCTCTCGATCCTCCGGTAGATGTCCCCGTAGATCTTCTTTGTATCGAACCCTCCAACAAGGATCATGATGTCTATCCTGTCACCGAACTCGTCCACAAAGATGGGTTCACATATCTGGGGAATATCAACCCCGAGGGAGTCCATTAGCCACTGGGAGACCTCAAACTCGATGTCCCCTTTCGTTAACTCGTCCCGGTAATAGATGGGCGCCTTGACCAGTACATAGATCATAGTGGCGGTGCTGATATCAAAGTCCATCAATGGCTGCTCAAGGGTGATCTCGAGAATATTTCGGAAATTCTCGTAGATGCCAAGGCTGCAACCAGTGGCCATCAACGCCGAGAAGGTCTTGATATTAAAGTTCTTTGAGATCTTGTAGATATCCCTAACGAATCCTCTCTTATCGAGAAGCAGCTCAACCATGTAGTCAATAACTTCCATGTCTCGCAGGGGCTCGCCCTCCCGGTGCACCCCCGAGAAATCCTCTAGCTTTCCCTGATCAAGCAGCAGTACGGGAGCTGAATTGTTAAGGTTCATCATACCCACGGATGCAAACGCGTTGAATAATGCGTCGCTGCTATGGCCCATTGATGGAAACACGGCGACGCCGAGTGCGTTCTTCCCCTTCTCGGCGAGAATCTTGTGTAATATTGGAAATAGTCCCGAGGATGAACCCTCAGAGACGTTTACGAGGGTGAGTATCTCGTCGTGGTAATCGTAAATACGCTTGTTCACGTGCTCTTCGAAGGAATCGCTGTCAAGGTTCTCTTGGAGGTCAAACCAGTAATGTGGCTCGTATAGAGTATCAACCTCGATGCTGTACTCGGGATCAATTTCTACTGTTTTATGTTCCAAATCCTTCTTATGATGTACCCGGATGAGATCAGTTATGCCCTCCTCCTGCAATGAAGGAGAGTCAAGAAGGGAATCTAGGGTGTACTGGCCTACAGTGATGACTGCCCGGTCAGGGAGATCTGGTGTGATTGCGTTAATGTGTTTTTTTAAAGCTACAAGCAGTTTTAAGTCAGATTCGCTTAGGCTCATCACAGATCACGCACTTAGGGTTATATAATATCAAGGTACTGAGGTTGGGGATATGAGTTTCGGACTCTTCATGGACGGGGACTTCAGCGAACAGACGGGGAAGCTAATCACCTTTATAGTAACCATGATCAGTATGGCCGCCGGGTTCACGCTGATACCCTTACTTCCTTCTCCTTTACCAATAGTTGTAGCGTTCCTCGTGGCTTACTCCATCTATAAGGACATGCCCTATGGTGCGATGTCAGGTAGCCTCATAATCGTTCTAGGACTATTTTATCATCTTTCAAGAATCGGGTTTTTTCAACTCATTGAGAGTCCTTTAAGAAACACCATCCTCATGGCATTGATGATAGCTCCATTTGTTATCTGCCCAGTGATCGCTAATAACAACCTCCAGATAATCGCTATGGATATGGGGATAATCGCCGTGTCCTTACTGTTCTTCAGGTCGACGTTCTATCTGGCTATTCCCCTGATACTGGTCTTTGCTACCATCTACAAGGGGAAAGGTATCGCGTACACGTTCATCTACTACGCGGCAATAAGCATCCCTCTACAGGTGATGCAGTTCCTCAAGACTTATGAGGTAGAAATGATGCCGCCATTGTACACGCCCCTAGACACTATTTATTCAGATATCCAGGCATCTCTCCCAACTATTAGCCTTGAGACCCTGAAAAAAGTGTTCAATACAATCACAGGCATCACGCCATCAGAAATTATATTCAATGGGGAAAGATTGGCCTTTGAAAGCTTCATTAACTCGTTACCGGGAATGGTCTTTTTCTTCATTATCATGTCTGGGCTCATCTCGGCTATAGCTATACTGAACATGAACATGCCTGACCCAATCAAAAAAGCCAATATGCCCGGGATGTACGTGGACGCGATGGTCTACGTTCTCCCAATATTCGCGGCCGCATTAACCAATATCGTCTTCTTCGTGGCAATCGATTATCTGCAAGCTCCATTAGCTTTTCAAGCAATGGTAGATCGACCGATCCTGATCAGTTCAACAACTTTCACAATATTATTCTCTGCGCCTGTTGCTTTAGCCAAGTATGTGGGAGACCTGAAGGAGGTCAGAGAGAAAAGGTCTGATGCTCTTATCACGGAAACCGATGCGTTGATTGAGCTAATTGTAGGGTACAGGGAGATCGCTGAAAGCATGGGTAATCCCACCCCTGACAACTTTATGGATATTGTATCGAGGATGAATATCGTTGAGGATGAGCTGAGAGAGATCAACCGCAGTGCCAAGACCACCGTCCTTGAATTAGATGACATAGATATGAGGATAAGAAGAATATACAATGAACTCAGAGAGGAAGCCCTTTCATTTGAAACTCAACTAGATGTGGCTCTCCGTGATCATTACATCAAGATCAAGTTCGAGTACTTGGAAGCGGCGGGTGAGATCAAGGAACTTGGGTTAGAAGTCGATGCCCCGGAGGTACCCGATCTCGCAGTAGATGCACCTCTTGAAGAAAAAGTGGAGCATATCAAGAACATCGTGAAGTTCGGCAGGATACTAGTGGAGCGACTCATCGAGACCTCAGACAAGATCTATGAGATCATCAGCAGTCTCTTTGAGCCTAATCTACCAAGAGACAGTGCAACTCTCCAGATCTCCCGTCAGAAACAGGATGAGGATGAGCCATGGGTAATCATCAAGGCTATTTTGGTTTCATTGAAGAACTGGGAGAAACAGTATTCGGCGGATATCGTGAATGCAACAAGGCCAATCAACGATAGCGTGGAGACCATTGTCACTCTGAGTAAACGTAAGAGCAGTCTATTGCCACTACTTGGAGACAAGTTTGAGCTCATACAAAGTCTCTCTGAGAAAGTCTCTAAGAGGGACTTTACTGAAGGAGATGAGAACCTCAAGGTCTTGAAGGTCATACTTATCAGAGATACGATTCTCTCCACTGTTACGGTTGTTGGAAGGATCATTGGGCTCCTATACTACCATCTACAAGACTTGGAGTTTAACATCAATCTGCTTCTACCACGTGAAGACTATGAGTGGAACCGTAACATAACTCTCACAGAGCGAATGAACCACAGCCTTGAGGTCATAAACAACTATGAGAAATACGGAATAGACGAAATAATCAACCACCTTTACAGAGTACTAAGCTATATCGACGAAGCAGTAGACACCATCGAGTACTATAACGAGAGAAAGGAGATGCTGCTAAACTACCCAGTATTCTCAAAGAAGATATCAAGGATACTTGACCTAAAGGAAGAGGTCAAACTTGATGAGCTGGGTGTCGCCGAGAATTATGGCAGAGAGTACCTCAAAATGTACCAGAGGACCACGTACTCACCGTTAACCCTTGAGGAGACAACGAACTCATTGAGGAGGAACCCGGATGCCTGAGGTAATAGGGAAGCTCCCCCAAGGAAAGGTCGCTTACTTATCGGTATCAGAGGACTCTGTGAAGGTTGAAGTTGAGAAGGGATTTCTGGGGAAAAAAAGAATAATTCAGATTGAGAAACCGCTAACTGACACAATCAGCACTGAGCTCAGCACTGGCCACAAGCCGTACGCAAAATCGCGTAGATTGGTGATAAAAATCATGACTGATGAGGTTGAGGAGGAGATCGTTTTCTTCACCAGAACCGCTGAAAAGCTCACAGAGATAAAATCACTGATCGATGAGGATATTGAACGACGGAGAAGTGAGTTCGAGAAGGCAACCAGAGAATTCCATGATTACAGGAACGCCTACTTGAACCAAGTTACCTTGAACTTGGAGCTTGTCGAAAAGTTCTTAGAAATAATAAGCCAACTGGATGGAATAGTGGATTGGAGACAGGTAAAAGCAACCATACAGCAGGCAAAAAAGATAGAGAACGAGAGACACCTCATCTCCCTTGTAACGGCGGGAAAAGTTCCTTTAGATAACCTCGATTTAATGATTGAGACCCGGCAGATCGAGGAAATTAAGAGAGAAGCCTCCGAGTCCATTGATATAATATTCCATAGTGTAGCTGAAACAGCGAAGCATACTTCAGAATGGATAAGCTCGGATTATGGGTACCAATTTCTCAAGGTGCTTCTTACGGTATGGGAGAGGGAACTTGAGTCAATTACTGGGTTGACTGACGCAGACACCAATGAAAGGCTCTGGCAATCGCTTGAGACTGTTAGGGATAGAGTCGAACAAGATCTGGTTGAAGAGCAGGAACTGCCGGTATTAGAGTCTCTGGAAGATCTTTCATACACGAGAGTTCGGAGTACTCTCTATGTGTACATCGATGTTTTATTGAACATACCTTTCAGTGTGCAGTATGTTCACTAGTTTTTGAGAATAAAAATAAAAAAAGAAAAGGGTTGTTTGGCTGTTTAGCCTGCGATCCTTTTGCTTATCTGCATAAGTGATACGATTGCTGCGAGTGCTGCTACTAGGCTTGCGCCGATTGCTCCGTAGACCAGTGTGGTTAGACCGTTTGCTGCGTCCTTTGCCTCTGCGGCTGCTTCAGCTGCGTCAGCGGCTGCCTGTGCGGCTTCGCTGGAGACTGCTGTAACTGCGTTTACGGCTGTGGTCGCTGCGTTGGCTGCGTCTACCGCTGCGTTAGCTGCGGCGATGGCGTCGTTGATGTCGCTGCTTAGATCAGAGCTTAGGCTCGCTACCTCGTCACTGACATCAGAGATGTCTGAGGTCAGGTCACTGATCGCAGTGTTGAGGTCGTCGATCTGCTCACCGAGGATATCAGCGGCAGCAGCTTGAACTGTGAAGCTTCCGTCGTCAACCACGTCGCCTTCATCATCATACATGGTCCAAGTCCACGTACCGAGTGGAGCATCGTCGAGAAGTACCATTGGGTTACCGCCGGCTGTCTGTTGGTAGTATGGAACAAGCTCTGTTGTTCCTACTTTGATCCAGATACCGGTAAATAGTTCGGTCTTCCAGTACAGATCTTCACTTGGATCGTAGATCTTGATGTATGAGTCTTCCATCGCGAAACTACTCACGACGTCGAAAGCAACTGTGTCGCCGATATTGAACGATGCCTTTCTTGACACGATGTCGACTGTCTTGGGCACTACGCTGAACGGGAACTGCATGAATAGATCCTCACTGTCAGTTACGTTTACCGTGTATGTTCCAACACTGAGTTCTATGTCTCCGTCGTTGAAGTCCCACCATGCTGTGAAGTTACCTTCATCGTCGACTATCGTAGCTCTTTCAACGCTTACAGTGAGTGGATTAGCGTCGTGGTCCCACATCTGTAGGACGTCGATGTCCCAGTCCTCTGTCTCGTTGTAGAGTACGAATTCTAGAGCTACATCTGCAAGGTCGTCGTCGTCTGCTGCAAAGTATTTACCTTCAATTGTTACGTTGTAATCCTGTGGTCCTTGTGTCGGATCTGATGTAACCATGGTATTGTCGGTTATTGTGTACTCAACATCTACCGTGATCTCTGTACCAATGTCAAGGACACTAATGGGATAAACTCCCGCTGCACTTGATGGTACATAGAATGTTGGAACAGTGCCAACACCAAGGTTACCTGATGAGTCAACATCACCGTCTGTTACCAAGTCAGCATCACCGAAAGTTGCGTTCCACTCATCATCTTCTGTGAACCCAGTTCCAGTGATTGTGACAAGAGTACCAGCAGGACCCTCGCTTGGAGATAGAATGACAATCATCATGCCAATTCTAAAGTCCTCGTCTGATTCGGTATCCCAATCGCTCTGTTCAGCACGTAGTACATATGTGTCGGAAGTTCTTGCAGGAACAGTGAATGTTCCGCTGAACTCTCCGTCGTTGTCAGTCTCGAAGTCTTTTATATCAACGATGTGGACGGGAGTAGCAACATCTGTATAGAGTGCTAATGTCACCTTTTCACCATCGATCTGAGAGAAGTTGTACCCATCGATAGTAATCGATGAACCTTGTACACCGTATCCTGGTGATATCTCTATGCCAGACTCACCAAGTACCTCAAAGTCAGCGCTAGCTGTATTTGGAGGAATAAAACCGTCTGTTACAGTAATCGTGTCGTAGTCATCCATATCGACGGATGGGATTACAACTTCGAGTTTAAAGTCCCCAGCTGCGTCGATATCAACACCTGCAACAGGTAGGTCTACGATGTAACAATCTACAGGCGTTACACCGTCTGTTATAACAACCTCACTTAATACATCACCAATGAATTCACCTGGATCAAATCCACTGCCTCTAATCTCAACGACAGTCCCAACAGGACCCTCGTCAACATCAAGAGTGATTACAGCACCAATTGCGAAAGCTGCTATTTGGCTGTTACCATCACCATCGTATGCATAGACCTCATAGGATCCATAAGCCATCTCGGTAGCCTCATCGGGAATAGTCACTGCTTTTACCAAAGAGCCAAAATCATCTGTTTCTACAGCAGATGTAAAGACCCATCTCGTGTCTTGTGTAACTGTATAAGTGTCGTATAATGTCGCAGAGATGGTTCCTGCACCAGGGGCTACTGTATAAGTCAGATCGATCTCTCCTGTGAGATAATCGATCGTCCCAGAACCAGCAGCAGAAGTGAGAGTCCCATCGCCAGCGTCAGCGAAAGTGTTAGCAAGAGTGTCGAGAAGGGTTACAGAACCGGGTTCAACTAGAGTCTCATCTAGAGTAAACGAGTAATCAGTATTCGTAGCATCAAGAGCTCCAAGTGATTCTGGAAGTACAGCTGCCGCTGTTGCTGGTTGACCAGCAGTTGTCAGTAGAATTGCTACATCGGTCTCATCTTCGAAACCATAGATCTTGACATCTACTTTATCACCCTCAAGGCCTGACGAAGCTGACAGCTTCACTCTTTCATAGACTACGAATGCAACTGATACTGCTGTGTCGCCTGTCTCTGTGTCACGTACCCATAGGTAGTGATTTCCGAGTGTAGCCTCAGGAATATCGAACCAAACCTCATAGGTACCAGCAGACTCGGCCTTCGTTGTGTTTACTAGGCCAGCACCATCTACAGCGCTCCATGGCTGAACTAGGTCCCAGTATAGCTCTACGTCTTTACCAGCAGTTACGCCTGAACCGGTAACCACAATGGTATCACCATAGTCACCAGTTCCAGGGGTATTGAGAGGTATGTTTATACCTTTAACACCAGTTAAAGGCATCATTGATAGCAGAATTGTTGTTAATACTAGTAGCGTTATCGCTTTTTTACTATTCATTTTCATTATTCACCTTTTTCTATCGCAAACAAGGAGACCGAAGCATGAATGCTAACTAAATCTACCTTGTTCTACGATTAATGTCAAAAAACGTAGTTTAATACTTAAAGGTATGTCTACAATGAGGCAGATAATGTATACAGAAATGAGACAAAAATAAGTATAACTAGTGTATGATAATAAAATGAAACACTAATATATCATTAAAATCCATGAAAAAAGAAAAGAACTAACATTTTAACAATATTTCATCAAGCTTCAATTACATAATAAAGTTAAAATGTATGAATTCTTTAATACATATTGATACGTATAAATAAATTACTTCAGTTGTCCTAAAAACTTGAGAGTAACTAATCCTCTGAGAACATCTCGCTCATTCTCAATGAACCCAAGTTCCTCCATCAACCCAACAAGATAATTCACAAGTAAATCAGTTAACTCCATAGACATAGTGAACGAGGTACACCTTATCGTGACCATCAAGTCCTGTTTCCTTATCTCCACCTCGTCAAGGTTCCACGTCAACAACAGATCCGTCTCAAGGAAACCGAGAATATCCTCGTCTTTCAGCTTGACACTGAGGTAGGCTCCATACCACTTCCCTGACTCGTACCATATCTGCGATAAGACACCCTCCTTATCGGACGATAACTTACTGAGAATCTCCCCCATGTTAGCTTTTGTGACGTTGATTTTGCCTGCACCCTGCTGAACGGTGACAAGATGATATACATCCACGGCTTCCTTGAGGTTTGAGCCCATCTCATCGACACGAAGAGCCTGAGTGAACACCTCAATGGCATAATCCGTCACACTACCACCAAGCCGACCTGAGACAAGCTTAACCCTATCAGCGAGTCGTTTAGGGACAACTATGAACTTTTTATCGTCCAGTAGCTCCTCGACCATATTATCACCGCTTCATCTCAAGCTTGAGCATGCCTTTCCTGAGTTCCTTGTCCTTCAGCTTGTACCCAAGCACAGTGAGAAGCTCCTCCGTCATCACACTGAACAGCTCGGTGTAACCTGGGGTGAGTTTCTCACCTATCAATGTAAGTGAAAGCTCTCTGTTTCCCTGCTCAAGGCTGTACTCCATGTCCCCCAAGCAAAAGAGCTCCATGGCATCCCTGAACGCTTGCAGGGGTTCATCGTGTTTGGCATCAAAGTATTTACCGTACCAGTGACCTATTTCACGCAAGATCACGGTGAACTTTTCCTTGTTTTCTACGAAAGCGCCATCGACGATCTGGATTAGAAGCTGCTCGATGGTGAAGGTGAAACCGATCTCCTTGGCCCGCTCAAGCATCCATCGTTCGTCTACTACCTGTTTGAGGCTTAACCCGATGCCTTCAACTCTCATGGCTTGTTCGAGGATGTCGTTGACTGTCTGGTAAACGGTCATGTCTTTTCGTTTGGCGAGTTCCACGATCTGGTTGGCGATGTCTTCTTGTGCTGCCAGCATCTTACGTCTGCTTGTACTAGACATCTACACCCACACCCCCATCTGTGTCACCTGTCAAACGTTTACAATTCTTTTTAGTCTGTCTCTCATATAAGTTATGATTTCAGTTTTAATACCATTGTATCGAACGGTTGTTCAAAGTCATAGAACATTATATCTAACACTGCTCAATAATGGAAACAAGTTGTCTTTGCGGCTACCAGGGATGCTCTTTGAGCTTTGTCAACCACGCGATATAGTTCACAGCGTAATGAATGGGAAGCGTGATGAGAAGAATCGTCACGATCTGACCCCATGAAGTGTTCTGGAATGGGTAACTCAAGATAACCGCGAAAACAATAAAATCAAGTTGGTCGCCAACTGGGAAACTCTCACCCGGTACAAGGTCTATTCTCCGCTTGAGGAAACTGACGATTATATCCCCTGCAATAGCTCCCACCGCCTGCATCGAACCCCCGACTATGTTTCCCTGAAGGACACCTACTATGATGCCGACGAGGATGCCGTAGAAGGTGCCTTTTATGGTTTTATGGTCCCCCAGCAGTGGCCGCCCATCACTCCATCTGCTACCACCATCCAGTGGTGGCCCGCCTCCCAGCACCACAGGGCTCGCGTTGGCGAAGTAGGCGGGAAGATACGTGTAGAGAGCAGATATAATCGTCTCTAGTATCAGATCTCTGCCTCCGTTACTCCTGTCTCGGTTATTGCTACCTTGATTGTGTTTGGCTTAACGGTTGGCTTCTCAAGGGTCACTTGCTTGAACCCGGGTGTAGGTGTTTTATCGAGTTTAAGAACCATACTACTCCAGTAGCCAAGAAGACGTGTGGCGACAGGCTCAATCAGGCTGGTGTCAAGGATGCTACGGACCTGCCCTGTGAGTATAAATGCGGCACCCGTCTTGTTCGCCACCTCCGTAATGTACCCTAGCTGACGGTTAAGCTCTTTGTTGATCTGATACGTCTGAGTCTCATCCCCTGTCTCACCACGATAGAGCCCTGTGACGCTATCAAGTACAACAATGTCCAGTGGCTCCAACACCGGTAAGCTCTCCAAGGTCTCCTCCTGATCCTTGAAACTAGCTGGGATGTAAGTGTGAATTCTCTTCAGAAGACCCAGTCCCCTAGACTCCGCCATCTGAGTGAGCCTAGCCGTGTTTAACTTGTTATCGGAGTCAATGATGAACGCCTTGGAGGCACGGTTCGCTTTGAGGTGACTCAAGATCGTTGTTACGGCGAGAGTGGTCTTCCCAGACGTTGCCTCCCCGTAGACAAGGTTGATTGCTCCAGCCATGAAGCCACCACCCATGAGATGATCCAAACTTTGCACGCCTGAACTTATACGAGGGTTTCTGGGGGTGGACATAAGCTTCCTCTACAGAATCGCTGTGGCCTTGAGGATTCCTTGTCCCTGTTCGCGTATTAGGTTTTCTTGAAGACCCTGTGAGACACTTGTGGTGGCTCCTATACCCGTCACACATGCGGCCCCGGCTGCCTGCCCCTTGAGAAGGAGCTGAGTTAAGGCTTCAAATGTGGTGTTCTCGATGGACATAAGCGAATCATTTTGATTCATGAACGCATTGATGACACCCGCACATAATGCATCCCCGGCTCCAGTGGGGTCAATTTCAGCCACATTGAATGCAGGCATCCTTAGCTGAACCTTGCTGGTTCCCGCTGTCAGCCCTTGGTCACCAATGGATATTATTGCTAGCTTGACTCCCTTGTCAAGAAAGTGTCCGATGATTTTTTTGGGTTGTTTTTGCCCTGTGATGCTCTCTGCCTCGTCAAGGTTAACATGAAGAATATCAATCTCGTGGAACGCTTCCCTGAGGTGCCCCCAACCCTCTGTGGGCATGATGGCGTCCACCAGCGTGATGGCCTGTACCTCGTGAGCTGTTCTTAGTATATCTGTGAGTGTGGGATCGATGTACTTCAACCCCCCTACGGTGCCTTGGTATAGGAGCACTGGCTTGAGGGTTTTTACCTTATTTTTCACGTGTTCTGGTTTTAGGAGGGTGTTGGCGGTCAGCTCGGCGATGAATCTTCTATCCTGATCCTTTACAATGAGTGCGACATTCTTGGCTGTTGGTGTGCCCGGGGCTATCTGTGGGTGAGTGTTAACTCCATGCCGCTTCAATTCAGTAATGACGTAGTCACCGACGTTGTCGTCTCCTACACAGCCCACTGAGTGGACATCACTTTGCCCAAGTTTCACAAGGTCGATGGCTACGTTTGCTGAGTGGCCACCAGTTGATAAATGGATTCCTTTGGGGGCGTACGTCAGGCTACCCGGGGGGCCTATTCCATTGAGGCCGGGTATGAGAATGTCAGCGAGGTAGCTGCCGCTGCAGAGGACGCTCATATGGTGGAATGTCTTCTCGCGTGTTTTAGGTTCTTCTCCTCTACTACGTATCGAACGTGTTATGACACTGTTTCTTAATTTTGGTACGGGTCTTTGGCTGTTTGTAGGTGTCTGGAAAACGGTGAAGCTGGTCCTTTACAACATTTCTCCAATTGCTTATGTTCCTTAATGTTATGAACCAGGTCTAGTCGCTTCCACTCATTTTAATATCTTTAAAGTTAAACCATTCATTGATTCGTATGGAGTTTTGGGTTCAGGCATACGAGGAGCTTCTCTCAGGAATCTCGATGGCGCTACGAGAGCTTGATCAGAACCAGATTTCAGGGGTGATCCAGACGCTCATCGACGTGCGAACAAGGGGCAGCAAGATCATGATCGTGGGGGCAGGTCGAAGCGGTCTCGTGGGTAAGGCTTTTGCTATGAGGCTTATGCACTTGGGGTTCAACGTTTATGTCCTAGGGGAGACAATCACCCCGAACGTGGGCGAGGGGGACTTGGTGTTAGTCATCTCGGGTTCAGGGAGCACCACGCTGCCCCTGATGGTGGCGGAGAAGGCGAAGACCCTCGGGGCCTTTGTTCAGGCAGTCACAAGCCAGTCTAAGTCACCTTTGGCCCGGACAAGTGACGGCGTTGTGCTCTTGCCTGGAAGAGAGATTATGGGGGCGGAGGAAGAGTATATCAGCCGTCAATTGAGTGGCGAACACGAGTCACTTGCTCCCATGGGCACCATATTTGAGGATACTTGCATGATATTCTTGGACAGTATCATCGCTGAGTTGATGAACAGACTCGGCGCCACTGAGGAAGTCATGAAGAAAAGACACGCCACGATCGAATAGAAAAAAGGGTTACTGTGGGAGTTCTTTCCCACATGTTGTACAGTAAAGTGCGTCGTTTGGGTTCTTTTTTCCGCATTTTGGGCAGTACACGGGGTTTGCTTTTGTCGCTCTCCAGGTTTTCGCTTTCTCTATCTCTACTCCAATCTCGTCAGCGGCTGTCTGGAGTCCTCGCCTTGCAGCGTCGAATGCTTCCTCCATGAGTTTGGTTGCGTTGTTTAACGCGGTCTCGATGTCTTTTTCCCATCCGGGACGGGTGCCAATCGGTGTTTTCACTCCTTCCTCTTCGCCTTTCTCGGTTCTAAGTCCGCATTTGGGGCAAAAGTTTGCTATGGGGGCCAACTCGTCGCCGCAGCCTCTACAGTTTACCATAAGACGAGATTATCGCTAGCGATATAATTATGTTGTGGTTTCCAGCTGGGCTCACCATTGTCTTAGAGAAACTCTGGCGTCCTGAAGAATCGCCCAGACATAGGAAGGCCCTCTTACAATGGAAGTCAACTCGCTTGGGCCCCCTAGCGGTACTTTCGTGTACGCCTTCATGAGGTCTGTCTTCGATAAAGAGTAATGGATTCGGCTGAGAAGGATCTTGTCACCCTTGATCTTGTAGGTGAACCTGAGACCGGTTTTCGTGAAGAAAACCTCTCCGGACCTCTTCTTTATCCTGGTCCATACCTCGTCGAAGACCGGTTTTTCATCCATTGCTCCTCAGATCCATGATTATCGTAAAGTTACAATAAAGTTTGCTATCTATCGTGACAGGGTATTGTGATAGATTCCCCTATATCTACAACACTTTGAGGTTGCATCCTCCATCTTGTTGAGCTCATGGCTCTGTTGTACGGTATCTTACACTAGGTATCCAAGATCTCTTAGGTATCGGCGTACTGCCGACTTTACGAAGTCAGGGATGCTGGTATATCCATGGTTACCGCTCTCTATGACTTCCTCGATTTTCTTTGCGAGGCTCTCGGGGAGGTTTACCGTGTGATATTTATACTTTCTTTCAGCCATCCTAATAAATTTCAGAACATTTTAGTTTAAAAACCTTTATTTATTAAGGCAAATATAACGAATACACAGCTAAATTTAGCCTGAAATATTGTTAAATATTACTATTTTATAGTGGATCATAAATTTTCCATGAAAAAAACTAAGAAAACAGTGAACAATAAAAGCTACCTTTGACCAAGAGATGAATCAAGATCCTTAAACCAAGAAAAGAGTTTCCTGTAACCCTCATAGATAATATCAGGAATATTCTCGACCGGAACCCCAGACTCCAATAGGACCTCGGACAAGTCAGTTACCTCGTCAGCGAGATTATCACGCACGAAGTCAATGGCCTTGAGCTCTAGTTCCATCAGCCTCGCGACGTCATCCGTTAATTGTTCCTCTAATCCCCACAACGCTTCCCCATTATGATCCATGATATAGAGGTTTTCCCCTCGGACAAGGACGCGAGGACTCTTTTTTTGTTTCAGCGTCATGATTCTTTGCTCGGACCTGTGGATTGAGACAACATGCCTGATCTTCTCAGCGAGTTTAAGGTAGAGTCCATTTCCCACTGGAACATTTGAGAAATACGTGACCCCTTCGTTGATAGCTTCAATGGCGTTTTGTGGTAGTTCAGTGTTAACGCATAAGATGATGGGTAACTCACAGTAACCTCTGATTTCTTGAATGCACAGGAATTCATCTTGTTGAGGATCCGTACGGTTTACAACAACACAGTCGTATGTCCCAGAGTCGATCAGTGGTTTTACTGAAGCGTTAGATGTGACAACGGTGACTTGGATCTTAGGGTCCAGTGACTCTATAATTAATTCAATGGTTTTCCCGTGATCTGTATCTGTATCTATTGCGATAATATTGATTCCCTTGCCCACGACTACACACGCCCTAGGGCTATGATGAAACTGAGGAGAAAGGTGAATAAATATTTACTTCCCTTTTTTTGGGTTATGACTACTAAAATAGGGTAACGAGAGGCTGGTTTAGGGTATTTTAGTTAACTGGAGTTAGTCTCCATAGTCTTTTCCAACGTATGGGTCGGCCACATGTCCGTGTGTGGGCAGGTCCCTGAAAAGCATGTCCCATATATCCTGCTCCGTGATGAGCTCACGTTTGAGGAAGATTTCCTAGAAACTGGTGAGGAATGGGTAGTGCATCAACTCGTCTTCATATATCTTGAGGAGGATCTTTTTGACGCGTTCGTCCTTGACTTCATCCATTAGCGTCTTCGCGGCGTCTAGCATCTCCTGTTCGTTCTGTATATGGAGCTTGAGTTTCTTCTCAAGTTCCTCGTACTCCTAGTCCGTGATGCTAAGGCTTTTTCCCTCGACTATGTATGCGGCTGCCTTGTAGAGTCCTGCGTGTTTCATGCTGTCCACAGTTATTGAGGCGAGTAGCTCTCTGACCACCTCGTTACCGTAACCCCTGTACTCTTTTTCGAGTTCTAAAACGTACTTCTCTATCAACTCTGAGAGCATTATTAATCTCTCGGCGACTGACATGATAATCCATGGGTGGCGTTTGAAGCATCTGTTAGAAACATTTCAACTAAAATCAGTTAACTGCATGTGTTTACTCTGAGCTCTCTTTCTGGAGTTCAGGTCCGGGTCTTGTGCTGAATAGTCGCAGCCTGTTGACGACGATGGGCATGGATAATCCTTGGAACAGGTTAGAGCCTAATACAACACCGTATGTGAGTGCTAGCAGGATGTTGAAGTTGGGGAGTCCTAGACCCGCGATGCCTAAGACAAGCACAACTGATACAGCGCCCCTGAGGCCGCTCCAGGTCATTCCCATTTTCCAGTTCCTTGGGATTCTTTTGCCTCGGTATCTTTCCAGTATTCTAGCCACCAGATCCACCATTATGTACCGGAAAACCACCGTAAAAAGTGACAGCCCAACGATGGGGAGTAGGAATTCTCGCAGGAGGTTAGGTTCAATTGATACACCGATAAATATGAACGCGAAGCTGGAGGCTATAAAACCGATGAACTCCCATATGATATGGAGAGAGGTCTCGCCTTGAGTGGATAATCCGCCGATGGACCTGCTCCGGTAATTAATTATTAATCCGGCGATGACTACCGCTATGACCCCACTGGAGTGGAATTGTTCGGCTAGCCTGAAGACTCCGAACGCGACGATGAATGTGAGAAGCATCTCTATGAAGGGGTCATCCGTCCAGCAGAAGATGAGGTGGACAATGTATCCTGCGATATATCCTAAAAACACCCCACCTACCATCTTGATCAAGCTTAACCAGAGCACCTCTCCTCCAGTGATTGCACCCGCCTCGATAATGATAGCAAGTATACTATAAACGACGATGGCGAAGCCATCGTTGAACAAGCTCTCACCGGCTACGATGAGCTGAAAACGTTTGATCACACCTAGCTGCTTGAAAGTGGCGATGACCGAGACAGGGTCTGTGGGAGCTATGATTATGCCTAGCATGAAGGCCTCGATCCAAGTCAGTCCTAGGATGTAGTGTGTATAGGTGCCTACCGCCGTGACCATGAGCGCAGTTCCCAATATGGCGTAACTGAGAATCGTGTCGCTGTCGTCTATTAGGCCCTCTATGTCCAGAGTGAGGGACTCCGTAAACAGGATAGGAGGTAGGAGCAAGCTCAGGAAGATGGCTGGGGAGATCTCAGGTAATGGGAAACGGGGCACGTAGGCTGCTAGGAGACCCGCGAAGATGAAAGCGATGGTGGAGGGGAAGTTCATCTGCCTTGCTATGAGGGTGATAACTACGACCATGATGAGGATGTTGTAAACCGCATCGAACTGGCCGAACCCACCTTCCATAAGCCTTCTATGATTGTAAAGAGACCAGAAATAAAAGCTATACCCCGTATTATTCCATGTTTTTGAACCACTAATCGAGATACCCTTGAAAAATGAGTTAAAACAGGTATTAACCACGAGTATAGATGCTAAATCCTTTTTTTCATTGTTAACGAGCCTACATTACGTGAATGACGTGTAAAAACTGGTTCAAATGATAAAAACCATTTATTTCATTGTTTAATAAATAAAAAGACCGTATTTCGGGTTATAATAAGAATTAAAGTAATAACGTGGTTTTAAAACCCATTATTACATCATTTCTCAGGTTATTGTTCGAGTGGTTATTTCCTTGAACTGGATATATTGTTTAAGATAGTTTACTGCGTTCTTTGTGTGAAAGGGCTAACAACTGTAGATATCTATGGAGGTTGTGTCTGTTTCACTGAAAGTGTGTATAGCTATGTGGCTCTTGTCTATGATGACGAAGCTTGTCCATCCAGGGTTCTCAGGGACGCCCTCGACAACGTGGGGCACCGAGAGTACGTTCAGGTCAATGACTTCTGGGAGTTCCCTGAGTATGTGATCCACTGTGCCTCTGTTCACTTGTTCCTCTGTGACGCCGTCAACGACGAGGTGTAAGCCAATCATACCCCACCCCACAGGGGATGCAAGTAAAAAACGTTACAGTTAAAGGAAAAAGAAAGAGGGGTTAGGGTTTCGATTAGTGTGTTGAAGCGTAAAGTCCAGAGGACACTTGTCTTATTGGATAGACCCGTCGTGTAGTAGCTGATGTTGACCCGCTGGGAGCCCAATACGTCAATAACCGTCGATCCGTCGATAGTGTAATCAAGTAATACGCCATCCTGATCCAAGATTATCATGTTCTCGAAGATTTCACCGAGTAGAGTCACGTTTATCCTGGCGACTGTAGAGTCTACTTCGAGCGGGTAATCGAGTTTCACGCTTCCTTCAAGGTATAATTGGAGGCGGAGGGAGTCAAAACTGAGTTTTCGGCTCCATATATGTGTAGAATAGGCGAAATTATGGATGCGATTAACGAGATTATCATTAAAACGAGTGAATGTTTCTTTGATAATCTCATAGTATTTTGTAAGGATTAGTTAAAAAAAACATTATGAGTTAATCCTCTAGACTCAAACACTACAAGACCGGGTGGTTTCAAGTTATTCCGGTTCGATTTATTGATGAATTTATGCTGCATGGCTTCAAATAACAATTTATTACATCTAGTGTTATGGTCAAGCTTCATTTGGGTGATGCCGCTCCAAAGATCAGCGCGGAGTCAGTGAACAAGGGAAAATTGGAACTCGGTGATTATCTGGGCAGTAATGTGTTACTTGTCTTCGGGAGGTACTTTGGGTGCCCCGTCTGTCAGGTTGACTTCGAGAGCCTTGTGGAAATAGCAGAGACTTACCCGGAGGTGAAGGTGGTTTACTTCACCCAGTCAAGTCCCGAGAACGTGAGGGAGTATCTCGGTGACCGGGATGTGGGTTTCCCCGTCGTAACGGTGCTCAACGAGAACGGCAAATACAAGGTGTATCATGACTTCGGCGTCGGTAACTTCGGTTTAGGCACAGGGATTAAGCTGCTCAGGAGAGCACAGGAAGCAAAGAAAGCCGGTGTCCTTCATGGTGACTATGAGGGAAGGGAGACCCAGAGCCCAGCAGACTTTGTCCTTGATGAGGAGGGCAAGATTATTAGGGCTCATGTTGGAGTCTTCGAGGTTGACGCCTTGAAGGCTTTCCTTTCAAACCTCTAGGTTCCGCTACGTTTAATCTACCCCGTTCTACATGTGGAGCAATGAGGAAGCACAGGGTTCTCACGTTAGCGTTTTTTCTGTTTGCCATTGTCTTTTCAATAGTTCATGTGTCTGGTCATACGCCCCTTGACATCGATGGTAATGGTTCCACCTTGGAGACCGCTATCAAGGTTCCATACCCCACGAAGACATGGACACTGTACCATGAGGTCCATGAGACAGGTGAGCCAAAATTCTATGAGCTTCACATCCGGGAGGGTGAACGACTGGTGGTGAGCCTGTTTACTTCACTACAGGAGGACCCAAAGTTCACCCCTCGGTTAGTAGTGCTGGGGGAAGGAGTTGAGCCTAGAGGCATGGCACCTGAGTTCATCGAGTCCCCGCCGGGATACAGTGTGCATGTTGTTGACAGTACACGCCCCGAGGCCCCAGAGTATGACCCCTTCACGCCGTCAAGCTACTTTTTCTACGCTGAGTTCAGGGGGGAGGTATCGGAGGGCACATACTATGTTGTGGTCTATGAGCCAGATAATGTAGGCAGTTACGGGCTTGCATTGGGGTACAGGGAGGTGTTCACCATGTACGAGTGGCTTATAATCCCCGTGAACTTGTTTGAGATCCATCTATGGGAAGGCCAGAGTCCGCTCATAGTGTTTGGGCCACTCCTAGTGGCGGTGGCAGCCGGTTTCTGGTACATCAACAAGAGAGATGTGATCATCGGTGTATCGATGTGGCTGAGCCTCACAGGAGGGCTCCTCTTCACAGGCACAGCGGTGAATACGTTTGTCCAGATGGTTATCGCCATGGCTGCGTCGGGGTACACCAGCGCATCGTTGCTGACCATAATATTCATCGCGTTACAGGCAGGGCTAGGATACATAGTGATCAGAAAAGCGTTGATAGATCGGAGGAGAACGGATCTGAAGAGCAGGGCAGTTGTTGTGGGCTCCGGTTTACTTGGCATGTTTGTGTGGGCTGGAGTGTTGATAGGCCCCATTTTAGTAATTGCATCAGCTGTGATACAGAACGATTAACAATTAGCTATCAGATTGGCTTGCCTCTCCACGCCTCCGGAGCGTAACGTACAGTGAGGCAAGGACGTATACCGCTAACCCGATGAACATGAACACAATCAATATCAGTGCAAAGCCTACGCCGACGATAACGGCTCCACCGAGGTCACCCGTCTGGGAGGCGGCCCAAGCCACGACGAGCCTCAAGGGCGCCTGATACACGATGTACAGCGGTAGAAGACCGATAAGTGATATGATCCATGAGCCCCAGTTGTGGTTCCAACGTCGGTAGATCTGCTTGTTGACCCAAGGTCCCACATAGAGGGAGACCACGATAAAGTGGAGCGGTGTCCCAAAGGCTAAAAACCCGGAAATGAACGCGATAGCTGTGTCCCGCCTGTTTTTCCCTCTCCAATAAACAAAGATGGCAGCGATAACGCCGGCTACGAGACCGAGAGCCAAGAAAGGGTTGGCAGCCATAGATTGTGGTTATCCTTCACCATAAATAAGGTAGCTGCATATATTGGAGGCGTGACTGAGCAGAGCCTCCACAATCAACTCAAAGACTGGTACACGGAGCCAGGGGACAGCGTCGAGTCCACGGTGGATGGGTACATTATTGATGTGGTGAAAGGGGACTTGCTCATTGAGATACAGACCCAGAGCTTCAGCAGCATCAAGCCCAAGCTTGAACGACTCGTCAAGAAACACAGGGTCATGCTTGTCCACCCGGTGCCACAAAGGAAGTGGGTCATACGTTTAGACTCTGATGGAAAAGAGGTGGGTAGAAGGCGTTCACCTAAACGTGGAAGAGTCGAGGAAGTGTTCAGGGAACTGGTCTACATGCCTCACCTTGTGAAACACCGTAACCTGGAGTTGGAGATTCTCTTGGTTGACATGGAGGAGTACCTCATCGATGACGGAAAGGGAAGCTGGAGACGTCGAAGGTGGAGTATCCACAACAGGACACTGCTTGAAGTGAAGGAGAGGCACGTCTTCAAGGAGCCAAGGGACTTCCTCCGACTGCTTCCAGATGCTCTTCCCGAGGAGTTTACTAGTGGGGAACTAGCCAAGGCAGCCAAGTTGAGACCAAGGCTTTCACAGAAGATGATGTACTGTCTGAGATTAATGGGTGTGTTAGAGGTCACGGGAAAGAAGCGTAGATCAAACCTGTACAGGATCAGTGTCTAGCTGGCTCTTATGGGGTTGTCAAGCGAGATAGTTGCCTTCGTGTATGCGACTCCTGGGATCATGTTGATGTTGTTAAGGGTGTCTCTGAGACTTCTTGGGCTCTCCGTCACTACTTTGAGAAGCATATCCTCGTCTCCGTCTGTATAGTGACCTTCCACCACCTCAGGTATCTCCTTGATGACGTCTGCGATGTTTTCTTGGCAACAGACGGGGTACTGGAGTGTGAGTCTCACGAATGCTGTGATGCCGAGACCGAGCTGGCTGTAGTCTATGACAGGCTTGTATCCCTGTATGACCCCTGTTGACTCCATCTTCTCTATTCTATCCTTGATGCTGGGGCTTGAGAGCCCTATTTCCTGTGATATGTGGGATAGAGGTATTCTCGCATTTTCCTTGAGCAGGGCGAGTATCTTGTGGTCTGTCTCATCCAATTGGGTGCACCTAATTTTCTTAGTTATCCATTCACATAGCATCCATATAACCTTATTTATTTAGGGTATATGTTGTTTTTCTGTTATATTTTAAGTGATTATTCTTATTTATCCTAATATTATTATGTTGACTGGTGATTTGATGGACGATAAGAAACAGAACACAGAACAATGTTGCGACGACGTCAAGACATGCGACTGCAGCGCTGAAGAGAAAAAGAAAGAGAAAGTTAAAAGCTGCTGCTAATCCCTTTTTCCCCCATTTTTTCATTCACATATAGAGAAGATAATAAATAATTATCCCGCCGACTGCTTCCAACACCCAAGCAGCTGCTAGGGCTCTCATTTTCCTTTTCTGCTGGAAACAGGGGGCAGGCGTGGCCAGTCTCCAGACCCAGATAAGGTAGTAGCCTAACGCCAAGACGACGACTCCTACTACAGCGTGTATCCGCACGAGGAGACTCAAAACATATAGATGGACAACCCTGATCAATCCCCTTACAACGGGGATCATGACGACTAGCACGGTTACCGTGTTCAGCACTACGCAGCCAAGCATCACGTATCCGTGCTGCATGAACTGTCTGCTATTAGCCCTGAAGACACCTACCGTCAGGGTTACTAGCACTAGAACTTGAAGAATTAGACTGAGGTCACTGGATAACGGCGCAACTGTGCCTAAAAAACTCGTCATAAGATGTTATAAAAAGAAAAGGGAATAAAGGTTCCCAAGTGCCTAAACGTCAGTTGCCCAGTGACCGTGGAGGTTACAGTACTCTCTGGCTCGTAGAACCTTCTTGCCTGTTTTGAAGACCGCTACCGGTTTCTCGCCTGGGTTCAGGTACTTACGAAGAACCCCGTCCTCCGTGTCCACTGCTATCCACTCGATCCAGTGCGCGTCCATCATGGGGTGCTCGACGCTACCCACCTTCACATGGACCTTATTGTCTTTTACCTCGATAACAGGTAGATGTTTCTCGTAGCCGCCTGCCTCGGTCTTCTTCGCCTCCATGAGGTTCATTGGCTGGCCACAGCAGACCAGCTGGCCTACACCTTCATGAAGTACCTCAACTATGTTTCCGCATATCTCGCATTTCCATACCTGGTTTCTTTCAGTCATTTTTTTCACCAGTCTTTGACAATTGATCCCTCGAATCAGCGGTTAATATACCTTAACAAGTCTCATGTTTTCATCAAGGAAATTTACGCAATAATGATTCTATTCTAAATATAAAGAAGACCAAGTTAATCGATGGAAAAAGAATCCAGATTCACTACTTGCCTAGAGAATACGGAGAACTCAAAATCACTGTGATAACGCTCACAAGTCAGCTCGAAGCTATGCAGAACCGTGAAGAGTACAACATGAAGATACTGAAAAAATTGCACCTGAGTAATTTATTTGTTAAAATAAATTAATTTTTATTCATCTAAAATCAATTTTCTACTATTCCAATCCCAATCCCACTTTGTGAAACGACGTAAAACATCCATACCAAGCACACTAACTACTCGGTGTCGGGGTTCAGGATTATGCCCCCTGGGTGGAGGAAGGATTTGAAACTCCTCAAAATGAAATTTCCTTAGTCTAGCTGGCTCTGCTTCGGAATCTTTTATTGGTAAAAATATGTCGACTTTAGGTAAAAGTCTAGGTGTAACTTCACCTGCTGCTGTTTGAGTTGGCTCCCTATCTTTAGGTAGACTCTGATAAGGGATACCGAAATAGTGAACATGATCTCGTAAAAGACAAGAACGAGTAGCACCCGTATCCAGAAGCAATGTTAAACCAAATGGGGCTAGTATTCCAGGATGAGTGAATAATGCGTCAACTGTGGCATGAAAAACATTTAGGTCAGCTTCGAGGCGCATGAAAAACGCCTAGAAAAGAAAATTACATTCCTTATCAGTAAGGAATTCAATCGAACATTCGGATGGGTCTTCACCAAGCTTTTTTAATTTGTGAATAAGCTCTTCGATGTTTTCACCCACTTCTATTACTTTTTTATTTTTTACTGCTATGTAATTGCTTCCATGTTTTTTTAGGAGTTTTTTGTAATTATCTTTTATCCAGTTCTGATCTCGAGAATATCGATTTAGTTTTTTCATCAATTCTCTTTCATACTCTGGTTTTTCTACTAACAATGACAATCTAACTCCTCCCCAAAAGGGAGTTATATTCTAAGTTAAATATAAAACCTAACATTATTTCAGGTTTATAGACTTGCAATTCATTATGTTCAGTCACACAGTCACTCATAAACATCTCGTTAGGACCGTTGATACTAGTTTAAAAAGATAATGAGTGTTCAGAAGAAAGAGGCTATGATAAAAATAGAAAATCAGGAACTTTGAGGCCTCAGGGCGTGTGTAGTCATGAAGCCCCATGGCTCAACAATTTATACATTTACACAGAGATAATATTTTAATTCTCGAACTGAACGCTATCCTTTGGCGCTACTTTAGCGCGGACACGCTTCACGCCCTCATCAAAGTTTATTCTCTTCACTGCGTAACGGGTTTAAGCAAGAAACCATTACTTTGGTCATGCTCAACGACGTCCAGCTAATCATCTACGACCTCGACGGCGTACTCATCGACTCATCCAAGGGCATCCTCATGGCCTTCGAGAGGACCTTCAAGGAGATAGATGTACACGTTGACCCCGAGGAGATCCGAAAAAGAATTGGCGTGGGCCTCCTTGAGATACTGGAGGAGCTGGTGCCAGATTATCCGGGGGACCCTTGGAGGCTCAGGGACCGATATATCCACCACTTCCAGAGCTTGAACACATCATTTACAAAACTCCTTCCAGGCGTTCAGGAGACATTGCGTCTGCTACAGGAGAAGGGCTTCATGCAGGCAGTGGCAACCAACAAGACAAGCAGCGAGGCTGAGCGAATACTCACCCAGCTGGGCGTCAGACGATACTTGGACAGTGTCACGGGGTTCATGGACGTCCCTAACGCCAAGCCCGCGCCTGACATGATACTCCACACCCTCGATACGCTGGGTGTGTCAAGGGAGAAAGCCGTGTTCGTTGACGATACAACTACTGGTCTCACTGCAGGAATAAGAGCCAACGTAGCTACCATCGGGATAACCACGGGCACCCACGACAGGAAAACCATCAGAACGGTGAACCCCGACCATATACTGGACAGCATAGACGAGATACTGGATCTAATCCATAAAAAATAGTGAAAAACAACCCAGAAATGCTTTCCCCACAGTTACCGGGGATTAAATTTTTTTCGCCTTGTTTCAAGTGACTTGGAACAAGAGAGGTTTATGTGACGGTGCTCTTGTCGTCACTGAACTTTTCAACGTCACCATCATCGATGACCGCCTTCAGCACCTGAGCCACCTTCCATACATCATGATAACTGATATACAAGGGGATCGGGGCAAGTCTGATGATGTTCGGAGGACGGAAATCAGGGATAACACCACGCGCAACAAGCGCCTGGTTGATCTTCCATGCATCCTCATGATAGATCCCCACGTGTCCACCTCTTCTCTCAGGCTCCCTCGGCGTAGCGATACCATAATTGTAAGGCTCCTTGCTGAGCATCTCATCGATGAGGTACATCAGGTACCCCGTGATCTTGAGGCTCTTCCCACGAATATTCTCGATACCAGCCTCCCTCATCATATAAAGACTGCCCTCGATGGGCGCCGTGCTAAGCATGGTCGTTGTCCCAATCTGATAAGCAGAAGCAGTGCTCGCAGGGTCAAACTCCGTCATCATCTCAAACATGGTAGAACGGTCGTTACCGAACCACCCTGCCATCCCAGGCCGGGTACCGAAATGCTTCCTGTTCACGTAGAGACTCGCAGTGCTACCAGGGCCACCGTTCATGTACTTGTAGTTACACCAGTTAATAATTCTTTTACTTGCTTTCCTAGTCTGCGAGTGTGTGAAAACACCATACTTCGAATGTCATTGAGGTCGAATAAAAACAGAATGTGCATTTAAACCATGATGGTATTATAGAAGCGTGTCTTGTACCGGATCTCGGTATAGCTTTTCTATCCGGCTCTCCTGCGGATGAAAAAAGATTGGGGTCTGGTCGACTATGATCCACACGCCGAGGACGTCGCCGGTCTCCGGTCGCCCGCTCTCCTTGAGCGTGAACTCCCCAAGCGCGTCCTCGAAGTTCTTGTCCTCCATCCGCTCGGTGTGCCTCGGCGAGTCCTCCTTTCGGACGGCGACTGTGGGGGCGGACCTCGTCACGGGTAGGCCGCCGAGCTCTCGCCCTCCGCCTCGCACTTGACGGCGTAGTGCCTCCACGGGGTTCGGACCTCGATGACTAGCTCGCAGCCTCGGCAGTCCTCCACGAACGACGCCCTTCCGGTCAGCGGGCACTTGACGGCCGGCGCGGGTCTTAGGCTCGTCGTCACTCCATCCCCTCCAAGTCCTTGAGCCCGTCGATGGTCCGGAGCTTCGCGGCCATCTGCCTGACGCCCAGCTCGCACGCCTTCGCCAAGTCGATCCCGAGCTCTTCTGCCTCGTGGTACAATTCCCGATCAATGGATATCCTGACCTGCTGCTTAGCCATCCTTCGCCAGCTCCACCATCATCTCGATGCTCGCGCTCTCGAAAGCCATCTGGAGGACCACGTTCACGATGGAGTCGACCGTGACGCCGTGCTCCTTCGCCATCAGGTCGAGGGTCGAGTAGAGGTCCTCGGCGATGTCGACTAGGTGCTGCTCGTCTTCGGTCTTCAGCTTGACCCTGTCCATTATGCCCGCGCCTCCTTGTGCCTGACCCTGCGCGTGAGCTCCTTGATGAAGTATTCCTTGTGTTCCTTCTGCTGCTCCGGGGTCCTCGAGGAGAACTTGCTCGGCTCGTCGAGGTGCGACCAGTCGACGATCTTCGCCTCCTCTATGACGTCGTTCACAAAAGTCTGCTTCTTGACCCGGCAGAGTGCGTCCTCTGGGTTGTACCCCATGACGAGTATCTCGGCCGTCAGCTCGTACATCTCCTCCTCGACGCTCGACCACGCGTTGCAGTCCTCCATGGTCATTATCTTGTCGGGGTCGGCTATCTCGGTCGGCCCGCCCTCGAGGCAGTTTATCTCTTGTCCTTCTATGAAGTGCGCGCAGTTGCGGCACGTGCGGTCCATCAGGCCGCCCCCGTGGCTTTTGCCGCGTGGTCTAGCAGCATGTCGATGAGGGTCTTGTTCGCCTTGATCCTGACGATGTCCCACGTCCCGTGCAGCTTGTACTCGAACCGGATCTTCTCGCTGTTCCTCATGATCTGGGTCGCGCAGACGAGGGCGTTGCTGTGGTGCTTCTCTGTCTCCATCAGTTGTGCCCCCTGAGCGCGATCGCCCGGACCTTGTCGGCCTTCCACCAGACTCGGTGACCCTGCTTGTAGAGCCTTTGAGACTCCTTCCAGCAGAGGTCGTCGATGTGCTGGCTCT
>JAOZHP010000076.1 GCA_026014815.1 Candidatus Bathyarchaeota archaeon | reverse complement strand
GTCCCAATAGGTCGAGTAGATGCTGACCCCGGGAGCCGTCAATTCTAAAGCCAAGCCCGTGCTCGACCAGCTTGCCTTCGTATCCGTGTCGTCCGTCGCTCCCACAGCGATGACGGAGTCGTATCTGGCAGGGTAGTCTACCGTGTCGAATTCGGCTCTTCCCCGTCGCTGGTAGTCGTTCCCCGCCGCAGCGACTACAAGGACTCCTTCCCCATATGCTTTGTCACATGCGGTATGAAGGGCTTCGTTGTCTGAGTCGCTACCCAAACTCATAGAGATGATTTGCATCCCATTGCCGGTTGCCCATTCTATCCCTGCGATCACATCGCTTACGTACCCACTTCCCTTGGAGTCTAACACCTTGACGGCGTACAACTCGGCTTCGGGGGCAACGCCGATTACGCCGATTTCGTTGTCTTCTGCCGCAACGATTCCCGCACAGTGAGTCCCGTGTCCCGCATCGTCCATTGGGTCGCTGTCATTGTTAACAAAATCATATCCTTCAATATAATTATCAACTAGATCTGGGTGGTCGTAATCTATTCCAGTGTCGATGATCGCAACTTTAACTCCCGTGCCTTTGTTGTACGGGTGGACGTCGTTGGCATCGATCCGGGCTACTCCCCATGGAAGCTCCTCCTCCTCCTGAGTTATCTGTACTTTCCCATCTGGTTCTATGTACGCAATATTGGGGTTTTTATTCAAAGCATCGATTGCCCCTTGAGGCAGTGAACATGCTACCGCGGAGATCATTCCGTATTCGTACTTGATGTCTCCACCATGCGCTCGTATTAGGCCTGCATCGGCTTTGCCCTTGAAACCCACTATAACGGGTACCCTTTCAGGTGCAGGTGCCGTTACGAAGCCAACCGTTAGTACACTAGTCAAGATCAAGAAAACCATGAAAACTGATGTAATTTCCTTCCTCAATTTGCCTACCTCTTCAAATTTAATCTATCTTTTCTTAGCTTAAGAGGATTTTGATTTACATCTTTTTCACCGTTTTCATATCCTCTCCGAGGTTTATTGCTCTCTTCGTGTTTTTCATTGTATGGACTCTTTTGACTCTTACCTACTCAGAAAACTTTACATGAAAACAGCCCGACACGGCGACAAACTAGCTACGATAGTATCTACACTCTTTCACACACACTGGGAAAATCACGACTAAGTGGCACATTCTTATGTTTCTTTATAATCTGTTACTATTTTTGTAGGTTTAGTAACAATAGCTGATTTTGTTAAGGCGTTAAAACTGGTTTTCTTGGTGAAAAAAGTCTTCTAAAGGGTTTAAACGTCTTTTAATGGACGCTAACATGATTTACATTCAAGGTTAATGCAGATTACAGAAGGGGAAACGTCAGTAATCATCATGAAGGCAGGCATGCCTCATATAATGTGTGTGTAGTTGTGCTTCACAGCAACTCGCTTTTAGAGTCAATTCTTTAGGGATCATGCTGGTTGGCTTGAAGATTAGGCGTTCCAGACTTGAGATCCTTCTAGACGTACTCAACGCAATCAAGAATGGCACAGAGAAGCCAACGAGGATAATGTACGAGTGCAACCTCTCATGGAAACTCCTAAATGATGCACTATCTTCCCTGGTATCTCAAGATCTGGTAGAGGAAGTCGACCTTTCAGATTCAGGAGACAAGCGAACAAACAAGATCTACAAAAACACACAGAAAGGAGACGCCATCACACGGTACTTCCTCCACGCCGAGCAGCTTCTAAAACTCGATGAACCAGTCATCAACCCATGAAGATTAATCACTACGATCTCTTCCACTTCAGTTCACAATGGATCTGGTATTTCTGAGGAGGTTATGGGTCGTTTGTTTACTCCATTGTTTAGTACTAAGGTGGATGGGTTTGGGTTTGCCTTTTTGTAAGCAGGTTGTTGAGGGTCAAGGTGGGTCGACTAGTGTTGAATCTGAAGTGGGTAAAGGCATACGTTTCACAATTTCTATTCCAAAATAAATTTTCGGTGAGTGTACAGGTAAATCTGCGTGGGAATCCCTCTTATCGTTTAATTAAAAAAACCAAGACAGGACCCGATCCAATGGTCCCGGTTATCTTTGTTTGTAGTTGATGTAGATGTCGATGAACGCCAATCCTACGACCACGTTGAGCGCCGAGTTCAGCAGCCCCGAGAATAACGGAACAAAGCCGATGACGAAGGAACCAATTATCGAGACCAGCAATATCAGCAACACGTCACGGATGTCCGCCTGCAATACTTCGATGGACTTGCTGACGGCGTCACCTATACCCGTCTCATCGACTACCATGACCACGAACATCAACAATACCGCTGGAATCAATATGATAGTAACAGACATCAAGCCACCCACGATAGAAGCGATGAAGAACTCCACTGCACGACCAGTGACATAGTTGACGCTCTCTACCAGGTCCAGTGTCTTGTTCTGGTACGCGTCCCTTGACATATCGATGGACGCAAAGTTAAGCACGAACCCTATGATAGAGCCGATGATCGATAACACCGCAGCCATAACCCCAACGTAACCCAGGGTAGCACTGGTCAAAGCCCAACTGATCACCCCAGACAATACCGCTGGCACGAACACCATAGGCTGAGAAACAGCGATGTTGAAGCCAACCGTCAGGTGCTCCACGTAACTCCTCTCCCCGCCTTCTCTCACCGGCACCGCCTCATCAAGAAGTCTCGCTCCACAACTAGTGCAGAAGTCAGTTCCTTCTGATACCTCCTCGCCACACTCCGAACAATATTTTTTGCTCTTTGACATAACTCTCATCAATAATTCTGCATACTTGAATATTAACCATTTAGCGTCACTCAAGAAAAAAATGAGTAGAGCCTACAGGACGTATGTTTACTTGGCTTTATGCCCGTACCTGCCCCAGCTCACTATCTCGTCAAGGCTCTTACGGTCCTTGGGCCCCGGAGAATCATCTGGCCACCCGAGAGGCGTGAGAGCAATCACCTTAAGCTCACCAGGGATCCCCAGGATCTCCTTAACCTCTGCGTCTCTCCTAGTCTGACCCATCCAGCAGGTCCCAAGCCCCAGACTCGTTGCGGCCAGAACCATGTGCTCAAAGGCAACACCAAGATCATTGCCGTACCAGCTAGGTGAGGCAACTGGGTCGCCCAGCCCCACGATCATCACCGGCGCCTCCGCAGCCCACTTGGAGCCCCCAGCCAGCTTCTCAATAGCCATCTTGTCCTCGACTACGATAAAGTGCCATGGCTGCCTGTGGCCTGCGGAGGGGGCGATCCTCGCTGCCTCAAGCAACTTCACCACATGCTCCCTAGGGACGGGTTCAGGCTTATACTTGCGAATACTCCTTCTCTTGACTAAAACCTCATCAAACTCCATAGAACATCGCCTATGACTCAGGAACCAGCCCCTATATACTTAACCAGCGGACTCAGCGAAGAGTTGAAGGGTCTTGGTCTCCTCGTCAAAACCCTTCACTAGCTCACCTTGAAGCTCGAGTAGGAACACCTCGGCGAACCCAAACACAGTACACCCCTCGATCAAGTGGCCGCCGATGACCTTGATCTCATCATCCTCCACATATGAGAGCGTGAGATGCACGTGAACCAATGGCTTACCCTCAGCGACACTCACGTTCCCCGACAACCCAATGATCTCAAGAGGCTTCTCAAAGTACATGTAGCTCCGATTCACATCCGTGATAGGAAACTCCTCCGGCAACGTCCTACAGTTCCTGATACCAGCCTCCCCCAGCAACCCCACCCCAGACAGGATAACCGCTGCTTTGATTCCTTTCTCCTCGACAACCTGTTGAAGCGAGGCATAGAGGTCACTCCCAGGCTTGAGCCTAGCAACTACAACCCTTCCAGACGAACAGACCCGAGAATCATAACTCTCACCCATAATTCACACCACTGAAATCTTGCTTGGGAAGAATAAAACCTCTACGAGGATTGTGACAGGGAAATACGCGCGAACAGTTGCTTTGTATGGTATGTTTTCGGGAAACCGATTCTCAATTATTTTACTAAAAACCGCTGTTCACCAATTTTTCTTGGCTCGAATGGAAGATGAATTAAGTAACAGAAAACCTACACACAACAGTGAAATTCTATGGTAATTGTGTCACCCAAGAAGAGAGCGAGAGACCTAGGCATCCCAATCAACGGTGAAGCAGGGCATCATAACGCCATCACCGACGTGAAGGGAGTCATGGTGGGTCACTCAACCATCATCTCTGGCGAGGGAAAGCTGGTACCCGGGAAAGGCCCTGTGAGAACCGGCGTCACCGCCATCCTGCCGAGGGGAGAAGGGTTCGACCCTGTCTTCGCTGGCTGGAGTTCTCTCAACGGGAACGGGGAGATGACAGGCACGACGTGGGTCGAGGAATCAGGGTTCCTCGAAGGCCCCGTCATGATCACCAACACCCACAGCGTCGGCATAGTCCACAACGCCGTCATCGAGTGGATACTTGAACAGAGGATGCGTGATCCAGACCTCACTGGGGCTTTCTGGTCTCTCCCAGTGGTAGCCGAGACCTATGACGGACGCTTAAACGACACTTTCGGGTTTCACGTGAAAAAAACACATGCCTTTGAAGCACTGAACAACGTCAAGCAGGGACCAGTGGAGGAAGGAAACGTCGGAGGAGGCACAGGCATGACCTGCCACCAGTTCAAAGGCGGAATCGGAACCTCATCTCGAACACTGATACATGGCGGATACACGGTCGGTGTACTCGTGCAGGCTAACTATGGCTCCAGAGAACTGTTGACCATCGCAGGCGTGCCAGTGGGCATGGAGATAACCGACTTAATGCCTGAAATAATGGAGGAAGATACGCACGGAGGCGGCTCAATTATAGTGGTCGTAGCTACTGACGCGCCTCTTCTACCACATCAGCTTAAACGATTGGCGAGACGCGTGCCTATGGGGATATCAAAAGTGGGTGGAATAGCAAGTAACGGATCGGGTGACATTTTCATCGCGTTCTCTACGGCAAACCAGGGAGCATGGACCAATGACAGCGTAACCATGCTTAATATGCTCTCCAACGACCGCATGACAGATCTTTTCCTCGCCACCGTACAGGCGACTGAGGAAGCCATAGTGAACGCCCTTATCGCAGCCGAGACCATGACTGGAATAAACGGAAATACCGTCCATGCACTCCCACACGACAGATTAAGAGAGACGCTGAGAAAATACAACAGACTAATAAAATAATGAAATACACAGTGACGCAGTTTTCTTGTCACTTCAGGGCTGCGACGGTTCATCGACCCCGAGCATCGAAAGCGAGGCCTCTTCAAAGAGAGCATCCGTTTCATGGCGCAGGAGCTTACATGGAAAGGGCGAGTTCCTCGTCGGGTTCAACTTCGCCAACTCTACCGGAGCTACTAAAATGGCGGGGTCCACACTGGTCTGTCAGGTCAATAAACAAGCAATATCCTCGAAGACGATCAGAGAAAGGCAGCCCAAGGATGACAGCCTTACCTTGTTGCCATGCACTGTGAAGGATACTAGCAATATTTACCTAGGCTGGGCTCAGAGAAGCGAGGTGATTCATTACCATCGAAGCCTAGATTATCTTAATTGGTGTTTCACCGATAACCCCCGCGAAAACAATTATTTCTACTCTGTAACTCGTGACGGGTCAGTGATCGGTTACATTGTCGCAAGCAAGGCAGAGGATGACAACACTTTGATTGGCCTCGCTGACTCTGTCCTGTCTGATTCAAGGCCTTCAATTCTGCACGGTGTCTTGAGGATACTCGTGGAGAGCCACAGCGATGTTCATGAAATCGAGTTATTTACGCGGATCGGAGGCTCTCTGGAAAACCTCGTGAATAACCTCAACAGGGAGACAGGTTTAACGTACACGATGATAATCAAAGACCTCTACGGCTAAGTCTAAGGATAAGCTATTCATCGATGGCGTCGACGTCTCCAAGACAGAGGACTGGTTCATCTCCTCGTCAGACATCTTTTAATATATATGAAAATGCAGTTGTCGCGATCTATCAAGATCACTTTCACTGATCTACTTCTTTCATGAAGCCACGGATTACATCAGCTACATCGAGAACTGATTCAGCCTCCACCGGGAACGTGGCTCCCAAGTACGCTGTTTCCGTGTGTTGGCCATCGACGCATCCATGATCACTCACTATGATGACTGGGGTCTTGGACATCTGAGCCTTCGCGAAAAATAGCCTATAGAAGGAATCCACGTCATAGCCCCAGTGATTAAGGTAATCAATGATCCCAGAATACAATGCAACCAGATCATACTTCATGGTTCTCTCCAAACTCTTGGCGAGGATATCAAAGACCGTTTTCTTGTGCATATAATCATCATAGTTTCCGCCGAACACAAAGCCCTTAGAGACTCCCGGGATATCATGTATGAAGCTGTTAAACTCATCGAAGACGCTGGACGTTATCTCAGGTGGACAGAATATCCTCGAAACCGCATGCTTCTCTGACTCAGGTTTCTTAGTGAAAGTAGTCTTGTCTCTTCTCCACCGTATACCCAGCTTATGCAGAACCTCTCTTGCCTTTAGCCTCCATTCAGATTTGTCCCTGAATTTACTGTATACATGAATCTGACCTGTGAACATACTAGGCCAAATATGCATCGTATGCGGAGACCCATTATAGTACAGCTCCCTAGGGATACTCAGCTCAACCTCATAAGGCAGACCCAGACCAAGGGTCTTAGAGAAGGTAAAATCAAGACCATCGATACAGAGAACAGTAAGGATAGGCATCGAAAATAATGGAAAAACTGAGTATTAGACATTATCCATCCGACCCAGACCACCAGTTCTACATTCCGTTGATCTAGATCAACAATCTGTATCCTTGTTCTACCTACAAGGACATATTTAAAAGGGAAAAACAGTAGCGCTATGGCTCAGAGCACGGTCTCAGCTAGTCTATACCCAGATTCATTGAAGACAACCGTGAGGAGGCCTTCAATACAGTTTATCGAGTGGAGAGGTGCTTCCCTTGCTCTTGGGTCAGAGCTAAAGAAACACGGTTTCACCTGCAGTGTAATCCCCTTGAAATCTATTCGAAACTCGCTTTCTCTCCCCACGCTCGGATACATCCACAAGATCGACTCGGATATTCTTGTGACCCATAACCCTTACCATGGATTGATGGGAGCCAAGATAGCAAAGTCCATGAAAAAAGTCAAGGCCATAGGGTTACGTTTGAAGGGCAACTACTGGGAGGAATCCGAGGAAAAAGGTGTACCGTTTCGCCAAAAACTTGGATTCACTTTGAAAAAACTCCAAAACGAGAACAGCCTCAACGACGTAGACTTTGTGGTAACTGTTTCTAACTACCTTAACAGAATAGCGGTAAGCAAGGGGATCCCTAACGTCTACACAATGTATTGTGGAGTAGACACAGACCGCTTCAAGGCTTATCCAAGTGATCCCCGGTACAAATCCGAGATCCTCTGCGCCATGAATTTTAACGTCCTAGGAAAGATCAAGCTGCTGGAAAGATTCTTCGAGTACTACCGGGACTCCAGGCTACCGTACACTGTCACGTTCCTAGGAGACGGGGCCTATAGAAGCCGGGCAGCTGGATGGGTAAAACAACACGGCTTACAGGAACAGGTGGAATTCAAGGGTTACGTCGGTGACATTGAGCGATACTACGCGAACTGTGAGTTATTGATTCACCCCTCTGGTCTGGATACTTTGGGGATGGTCATTCAGGAAGCTAGTGCCTCTGAGAAACCCGTCGTAGCGACCAGGGTAGGAGGTATCCCAGAGATCATCGAGGAAGGAAAGACAGGGTACACGACTAACGATTTCGGCTTGTTCATGGAAAGGATCGCCCAGCTGATGGGGGATCCTGAACTGCGACGCAGCATGGGGCGGCGGGGACGCGATTATATGCAGGAGAAATTCACGTGGAAAAAGTCTGCGGAGCAATTTATCCAAATACTTCGTAATGAACATTTACTGGATTAAGTTGAGGATACTCTTCACAACGCCCTACTCCAGAAACCTGGTAAACCTTAACGTAGTTTACAGTATGGAGAAAAAGGTACCCAAGATCGCTGAATGCAGGTGGGTTGGTGAAGGATACTCTGACCATGTAACCGGTGAGGCACTGAGCCAGACGGTTATACGGGGGCGATGCCCCTGACTGGGTGGTAATCAACAAGCGTTTCGTGCAACCTACGAGAAAATGATGAAAGAGGACTGTGACCGAGGCTACAAGGATTAAGAGCGAAGGTTAGGTGCCCTCTCCCGTATTAGTGGCTTCATCTCCCTCACAGTCTCCCTCGCGGCCTCCACCGCAGCCCGGATATCCTCTCTTCTCTGAACCACCGAGACATTAGGGTGACCTAGGATGAAGACTCCACGGTTCATCATGCCAAGGTTGAAGATATTGAAGAGACCTCTATCAGCCGTCAACGAAGACTCGTGATCAATAACTTCCTTATCCGTCCAAGAGACAAAGAAAAGGGAGCCTGCGCCCCCCACGAAAGGCCTCACACCTTCCTCGATGAACGCCTTCCTCAAGCCCATCCTCATCATCTCACCCATCACCGCCAAATCGTCGTACCGCTCCGGTTTCATCTCCCTCATCACCGTGAGACCAGCCGTCATCGCAAGGGGGTGAGCGTTGAAGGTACCCGAGAACCCGAGGCGTGGGGAAGCAACCTCCGGAAGAGTCGCGTCCGGTATCTGCAAGGGACCCATGCATTCATCTGTTGATGCATAAGCTCCCACCGGGAACCCGCCCCCGATGATCTTCCCTATAGCCGTCATGTCAGGTGAGACACCATAATAGCCCTGAGCTCCACGGTATCCAAGCCTGAAGGATATGACCTCATCGAAGACCAGCAGCACATCGTTATCTGCCGTGACCTCTCTCAGCGTCTCAAGGAACTCGGGTCTCGGCGTCATGTCCCTCATGGTGGGCTCAACCACCATCGCCGCCAGCTCGTCTTTGTGTTTCTTGACTAGCGCCTCCGCTTCCTCAGGATCGTTGTAGGGAAAATATACTGTGTTATCCTTTACCGGTTGCGGGATGTCCACTGCATCTGGGGTAGTGGGCACAGCGTCCCATGAACCATGATACCCCCCGAGGCATTTGGCTATGAGAGGCTTACCCGTGTACGCCCGGGCCACCCTTAACGCCTGCATGTTCGCTTCAGTGCCCGTGGGTGTAAACCGTATCCTGTCCGCGCTCCCTAGTCTCCCCAGAATCTCCTCAGCTAGCCTCGGCTCAGTCTCCGTAGAGGCACCGAGAACCGTGCCCCTCGTCAACTGCTCCGTGACTGCCTCGATAACCTTAGGGTGGTTATGCCCCAGAATAAGCGTGGTGTTATTGTAGTTGAAGTCGACTCGCTTGTTGCCATCCACATCCCAGATGTGGCTACCCTCGCCCCGCCTCATACAAAGCGGGAAAGGCTGCCAGTAAAGAGCAGACCGGGTGTTCCCCGAGGGCATAAGACGCCTCGCATTCTCGTAAGCCTCCAAGGATGCCTGATTCCTTGACAGATACTCATCAATAATCCTCATGAGTCTTAATCTGCTGCACTCATTAGATAAGCTTTCAAATACGCCAGCTATCTCGCCGGAATTGTTCCTTCCCATCTCCCCTCTAAATACGAAAAAACATCCAAGACTGTGCAAACTGTGACAGACATCATCATGGTCACCGGTTACAACAACTACAAGGAAGACATAACAGACTACGTGATGAACCTATAGCACCAGAGACATCAATAGAAACCACCAAAAAAATGATCCCAAGCTCAGTACAAGTAATATAATTGAAAGAAAATAACAATAATCCCCACGAAACTCTCATCTTCCTGCTATTGGTGACCGATATGTACAGATAACACGTATGACCGCCCCATCATTTTTAATAAATAAATATGGTTTTTCAAGTCCATGCAGTGTCCAGAGTGCCAAACAGAGATGAAACGAGACATGAAGAAATGGCTAGGCGTCGTAATAGAGTTAGACGAGAAAAACTTTGCCCTATATTATTGTCCGAACCAGGTTTGTTCACGGTTTGAGCAGCTTGTCTGTAAGAACAATGAGACAGAGGAACCCTTCACCGGGCCATTCGACGAAGAAAGCAGTGGAATGATCGAAACCGCGTACGCGTATTAATGAATATCATAGAGTCATCCACTAATGCCCCATCTAAAATAATTATTGTAGAATTTAGAATGAATTATACATCATGCTAGCTATGAATCTGGTAATTTATACCGATGTACAACCATCTTCTGTCCGGTGAACGCATCTTAGCCTCATGTAAGGAAGGCAAGTACACTTTCTACAGCACAGATAAGCGGGTCCTGAAGTTTAAGCCTGACAGGAAGTTCGACAGCAGATCCTCCACGACTTGAGCTACCGCGAGATCAGTGGGTTATCCCTCATCGATAAGAGAGGCAGGATCGGAGCCGCAGTAATAGGCCTCATAATAATCGTAACCTCGTACTACAATTACCTTGAAGACTGGATCTACAGCGCAGGCGTAGGAGCGCTGACCCTCATATATGGTGTCTTGTACAGGCGGAACTGGTTCGAGTTCAAGGGATCCCACCTCCTCCAAAATAAGGATGAGGCCGCGATCTGGCGTCTAACAAAGGTAAAAGACCCGGATGTTAACGATTTCGTCCGAAAAGTACGTACCATGCTCGTTAACAAGGACTATTAGCCTCAGAAATTATCGTGAGATGGGATACTATGTGCTTAATTCCGTAGGCCATATGTTATTTAGACCTGAATACTCCACTAATCTTTATGTAAACTTAATTTATCATGAAATTAATAGTTGGTGCGCTATTTTTGTGTTTATTAGGTGTTGTTTGCTCTGCGTACGAAAAGATATAGAACAGTCATAAACAAGACAATGACTATGCTGGGCACCCATCCTATGATCCACGGTATGTCCTTTACCTGCTCTATTTCTCCATCGGAAATAGAAGGCGTGTCTACATTGGTATCATTGTTTGGGGAGACATACTCAATCGTTAATACCTCGGCTTCACTGATACTGGAATTGAACAAAGTTTTTTCGTAATCCGGTTTTTCAGCGGTGAAAATGTAATCTCCAAACACAACCCCATTAAACAGCAGGGTACCATTCTCATCAGTGGTACCGGATAAGCTGCTTTGATCCATGGGATGTTCAATGGATTTAATTAGAACATCGTTAACTGGGGACCCTGTTGGATCTTGAATTACTATTTCTAGTTTACCGAGAGGATGAATGTTTATGGCGTGTTCCGTGATAGAACCCTCCACTTCGTCTGTTCCGGGCCATGAGATTGTAGCAGTGTAATCACCGGGGACGTCTCCGGTAAACTTCGTTTCGTATACGCCATTGTTATCCGTTGTTGCTTGTGCGTGTTCTTCTGACCCATCGGGTCTTAGGATGTTGATCGCAATATATGCATCTTGTACACCTGGGTTTATGATTCCTTTAATTAAGACTTCATCTCCCTCATAGTATGTTTCGCGGGATATGTACGGGTCTATATCGCTGCTCTGTTTGGTCACGTTGACCTGCATGTTTTTCTCATTTGACTTGAATAGTACGTTTTCGTCTGGAGTCACGGTAAAATTCCATATACCTACTGAACTTGGGATGAAGTCGTCTGTGAAGTAACCATAGGGGTCGGCGTTTAGTACTTTAAAGATTTTTTGTCCTTCTGGACCTGAATAGGATACTTGTATGTTGAAAGTCTCGAGTGAGGGGACCAATTTACCTGATATAGGTACTACAGAATTTACTGGGGTTTCTTGTGGAGGAGGGAATAGCGTGAATTCGTACCATATTTTTGGGTGATAAAGTGGTAACTCTAGTAGTATAGGCTGGTATAGCGCTGCGGTTAGTCTGGGGTCGTCATTTTCGTAATATATTTTATCCTCAATAAGCTTCGTATCGTTTGTCATCCACCAGTTATTCTTTATTTTTATCTCAATTCTCGGGTCTTCACGATTAAAATACACATTGTTATCATTATTATAAAATATATTATTATATACTTTAGGTCGAGTTCCATTATAGAATGCGTCTTCTTTGAAGTATATTCCATTCGAGTTTTCTATAATTAAGTTTTGACTTATTGTTGGGCCCGAATATCCCGCTACATATAATGCGTGTTCTTCACAATTCATAATTGAGTTGTTATGGATAATTGGAGTGATTTCTTCATAATTGTATGGCGTAAATTCATTTACTATATTTATGCCTCTATCTAGCATATTGTTTATTAGATTATCTCTTATGAGTGCATTCTTAACGTTTATTCCTCGTTTGCCTCCATCTATAATATTATCCTTTACTTTTCCATTGTTTATTGAAATCACTGTACTACTACCATTCAAAAATACGTTATTAATTATCTCTCCTTCCTCCATATTTATTGCTCTAGTAACTCCCTCGAAAAGACTGTTAGATATCAGCCCGTCGGCTGTTATCGTGTAAAGGTGGGTGCGTGGTTCTGCATTGTAAATGGAGACGTGATCAATCTTCAATGTGCCCCCTTGGATCAGGCCATAGTTGACGGTGTTTTCATAACAATAGATCTCGACGTACTCCAGAATACTGCCACGGTAATCATTATCCTTCCATGGTGGACTCTTCGAGGTAAAATAGATTCTTCCTTGTTCGTAACTGGATAAAGGCATCACGGTGAAACGAAAAATAATTTCTTCTTCCTGGCTTCCTTGAGCCCTCAGTTCGCCATCGATGATCAAAGACCACAGTGAAAACTCGACAACGACTCCTTCCTTTATCGTTAATCTAGCGTCAGAAGAAATGGTAATATCGTCTTCAAGGATATAGGGGCTGTTTTCCTTTGTCCAGATTGTATCACGTCGTATTCTTCCCCCTACCTTTGTACCTTCGGAGTCTGCTGTAACATTTAATGAAGAACTCGGAGTGTAGATTAATAGAATTAAAATAAGTAGAACTGATAGTTTTTTTAATCTACACATGATATACATTCATCGATTGAAATAAAACTATATAATTTGTTTATGGTATAAGGATACATCAATTAATAATTCATTTTTCCAATCTCAGAACTACTTAATTTTCATGGGGAACCGTTATTAACGCCAGTTATCGAGTTAACATGGGGACATAATTGGACAAGATGTACGTATGCCCTTTCTGTGGACTCGAAAGAGACCAAAAGAAGCAGATGGACTTTCACCTCAAATACGGGCACAGCGAGATATTCGAGTTCATGAGAAAAGAAGCCTCCAAGGCAGACATCGAGAAGAAGCTGAAGGAACTTGAGGAACAGAAAAACCTCCTGAATAAGAACATAAAGATAATGAAAAACCTCATCGAGCAGAAGCAAGACGACGCATGATCAGAAAATCCGGTGAGAAAAATTACCTTATAATTATTTCCTTAAGGTAAGGATATATCTTCCAGGCGAGAACAAGAAGCATAATCAAAACGACACCATAGAGATATTGAAAATTTCCATTTGAAGGTTGAGTGACTGCGATAGAAAACTTGAACGCATTATTATCCTCGATTGTTTCCTCCACGTCTCCATTTATGTCCAAGTCAAGGCTCCCCGAAAATTCACCTGTTATCGTAGAGACCCAATTAAAAGAAACCTCAATTTCCTCACCTACATCTAAACTCTGAATTCTCTTTGAACCCAGAATCAAGTCATTGACCGTTAATTTAACGACAAAAGAGTCAGATGGTTTATCTCCTTGATTAGTTACCCAAAAAACCATAGAAAATGCCTCGGAAGGTAGTACCTCGTCAGGGATGGATGATTGTTTAACGACTAGATCAGGATATGTTCTCGGATTAATCACTAAAGTTTGGGTAAGATCATCTACTCGTAGAGTCATTTCACCGATATCTGCTGGTGTGTGATGGAACTCAAGTTCCACGGTCTCAGATGGATGAAGATAAATCATAGATGAATTGACAGGTTCATCATTTATCTCAAGCAACACAATAGCATCTTCAGGTTTATCACCTGTGTTCGTAACCTTCACATTTATCAGAATCAAGTCACCGACTTCGGGTGACTCTGGAGTATACACCAAATCAGATACATTGAAGACTGGAAGTAGGTCAACCTCACCGATAAGAACAGGGCTACCTGACATCTCTTCTCGGGTCATGAAAGCCCAAACGACATCTCTCTCTGGGTATGCCCCAGTGCTGTCACATCGATGCCATGTTTCATCCTCGTAATAATATAGTCCAAGAACCATCTCCAATGCCTCAGTGACGTTCATGCCACTATAACTCAACTCGAAGTATACTGGCCATTGTACCGCGTCTGGGTCACTTACACTTACATCAATCACTGGACCGATGGTGTAACTAGGTAACTCCACTTGAGGGTGAGGGTTAGATGTGTACTCGTAAAGGAGAACATTCACCTCGCTCGTTGTGTTCAAGACAAGTTTCACTCCCAGAGCCTCTACCAAGTTATTATTCATGCTCAATCTAGTCTGTACTTCATTAGAGATTGGGGACGGCGGCTCAACAACCGTGATCTCTATTTGGTTTGTTGAGGAGTCATGACGATCATCTGTAACTGTTAAAGTTACGTTGTATCTCCCAGGGATCAGAAAGACATGTTCTGCGAGACCATTGGTGGATATGGTTCCGTCATCGAATTCCCAGAGATAGGAAATTATATCTCCATCGGGATCAACGGACCTATGTCCGTTAAAAGTCAAGTTCTGCCCCGTGAAAGCTGTACGTGAAGACCCTGCAACAGCAATGGGAAATTCATTCGGTCTCAACCCGATATCAAGTGAACTAGTTATAGTGCTTACTTGGTTTAGGGAGTCCTTCACGGTAAGTGTGACTGCGTATGTTTTGATGGTATTGAACACGTGAGAAATTGTTTCGCCTGATCCTGTCGTTCCATCCCCAAAGTCCCATGAATACGAAACGATACTCCCAGTTCCTCTAGATGAGTCTGAGGCGTCAAAAATTATCGAGTCATTAACGTAGAGCGATCCATTGTGTTGAAACCTCGCTACTGGGGGAAGAATTGTCGGAGTTCCTCCTGATGATGAGGAACTAGCAGACTTTAAGGTCAATGTCTTCGTGACGCCTCCGACATTTGCGGTGAAAGTTCCTGGAGGCAGGCTACTAGTATCGTAATAAAAAGTGTAATGACCATCTGATTCAGTTGTCACTGTGGTTTGAGCCGTTATTTTTAGGTGGACAGTTGATTGGCCCACTGCAGCGTCTCCTTTGATCTGTGTATCGTAGTGATCAGAGGGGATATTACTCTGAGATATCGTGGCTACACCACCAGAGGCGTCCTTATTCAGACTGACCCAGATCCCCATCATCCTAACGGCTACAACCAAGTTATCGACACCTGTAGCTTTGACGGAGAACTTGTTAGGGCGTTGTGGGATGAGTACATCAAATAATTCGTATTTGTATCCACCATTCTCGACGGGTACTTCTTTTTCGAACACGATTGTGATATCTACCTCTTCGTTTGCTGATGCCAGTATATTGATGTTCAGAGTGTCTCCTTGTGTTGGAGAGCTTGGAGAGTAATCGACTGATGAAACAACCCCAAATACACCAGGTATTATAAAATGCCAGATTAAAATCAAAATTATGATTTTTTTCATTTCGACCGAATCTCTGAACATATGAACGAGTGTGTAGTTAAAAAATTAGAGGATTTCACAACAACGTAATACTGTTTATGGTATAAAGTAAGAAAAAATGGAAATGATGTTTACTGAGTCCGCTGGTTATAGAAGTAGAACGCTATTGCGGCTACAACTATTAAACCAACAGCTACGGGTATCCACGGGAATGATGGTGCCGGTGGCTCTGGTGGTTCTTCCACGCTGAACTGAGCCGATAGCCCATCGACAGCTACCGTGTGAGTGCCTGTCTCGTCAGAAGAAACTGTAAAGGTAACAGAAGTCTCGCTTTCTCCGGAGAGTGGGCCAGATGTCTCGTCAACTTTTACGCCGTCTAGCATTACCTCGACTTCATATGTACCCAATAGTTCACCGACGTTCTCGACAGTAACTGTAACAGTCACGTCCTCTCCGGACTCGACTGTTGAGGGGTTCACTGTCAATCCCGAGATCTGGAACTCGGCGGGCGATAGAGGTACCTCAACTGTGAACTCGGTTGCCTCACCAGCTACATCAACTGTGTAGCTTCCAGGCGTGTCTCTTGATATTGTCCATGTTAGTGTCGTGGATTCGTCCGGTGCCAGAGTTATGATCTCCGCATCAGTTTCCTCACCATCCACATTCAGTGTTATCGTATAGTCTCCGGTTTCGTCTCCTATGTTGGTGAGTTCAGCGGTTATCGTGACATCGTCTCCCGGCTCTACTGACTCTGGGTTAACGGATAACTCAACTTGCAATTCGCCTAATGCGGGTAGAGCTGCAACCGTGGCTGTATCTAGGTATGGATAGAGAACAGTTCTTTCAGCTTCTGCCATCCCTAGGTAGATTCCTTCAAGTGTATCAGGTGTCAGGTAACTGAATACTAGGGCCAGTTCTTCCTCGAACCCAACATCCACCCAAGACGAGATGACCTCAAGGGTCTTGGATATAGACATCGCCTCAAAGACATCTGCCACAGTTGAAGGCGTTGCAGGTAGATTAGCGATTGTGACGAACAAGTCAACCAATGACTCGACTGAGACATTTTCCAAGGTATCAATGACTTTCGCCATTACCTCAGCAGCTAACTCTGGATCAGTCTCGGCAAGCCGTTTCTTAACCGCGGCTTCAACACGTTCCGCAGCTGCCGTCAAGTCTTTAGTAGCCATTTCCTCGACAATTTGAGCACCGGTCTCGATAGTGAGCTCCAATAGAATATCAGCTGTCGCCTCCTCGTCCATTTCATTTAGGATGTCAGTAAAGGCATCGAAAGATTCAGGTTCATCGGCTCCAGCTTCGATGATCTCAGCGGCATCAGTAGCATTCATCTGTTCAACTATATCTGCGGCTTTCTCAGTCTCCTGTGCAACGATGAGATCTACTGCAGTTTCCTCGTCGAGTTGCTCAAGAATCTCTGCTGCAGTCTCTTCATCAATGTTTTCAATGATAGCTTTCGCTGTCTCCTCGGAGACTTCCTCTATGATATCGACTGCTGTTTCAGTGTCGAGTTCCTCTATGATCTCTGCGGCTTTTTCGTCGCTGAGTTCATCGATTATATCCGCGGCATCTTCAGTGGATAATCCCAGAATCGTCTCGACAGCCTCATCTAAAGGCATTTCTTCTACATCTTCTGGTTCAGGTAATGGGGGAACAAGTGGGCCAGGGGTACCAAGGCTGACTTTATCAACGTAGACAGTTCCCTCGGCGAATCCAAGTATTCGGTCTCCTGTAAATAGATCGCCTGATGTATCCCAGACACCTACTAGTACCTTATAATTAGCTTCATCAAGTCCTTCAGTTGTAAGTTTGAGCGTGTATGTGTTAGTTGAGGTTGTAGTTGAGAACGCTAACGCGTAGCTGGATGATGGAAACATCTGAGATAACAGTGTCTGGGCGTCATCGAGATGCAAATCTGAGAATCCTCCTCCAAAGAGAGCAAAAGATGAACCAGATCCCTCTAACAAGGCTGCACCATTAACAGTGACATCTGTGCTATCGATCGAGCCACCGGTGGTAACCGCGAGATCGAGAGAATACTCGGTTTCCTTAATTATCGCTGCTCCATAGATGTACGACCCGGCGGGGGCGCCTGTTAAGGTAATATCCAGTTCCAAGTCATAGCCTTCTCTTACTGAGGTAGGTACTGTAACAGTGCATCCATAATCGACTACCTCAACTATAGTAGCAGAGTAGATCTTGTACAATGTGCCGTCATCCCACATTATTACCATGATATAGTCCCCAGCGGATTGTGCCGGGATGCTTCCTCCAAGTATGTCACCATTACCATCGAGGGTCGTTGATGTATCATAGTCTGGGTTATCAAGTATAGTTTGAAGAGCCGCTGGATCACCGTTGAAGATATCTGACGCAGCGGTCTCGTAGTCAGTCGGATCTGTGACTTTGATGAGTTTGACGTCAACACTATCCGTCGCTAGACTAGTTCTACCGTAGAAAGTATAATCGATTGTCTGACTTGTCGAGAATATCTGATGAGTTGCATAAGGATAAATCACCGAGTCACCAATTACCTCTGATAGAGCTTGAATATCGACGTTATTACCTCCTTTATCATAATTTGTACTGGAGATACCGGAATAAATGAGTGTTACAGTTGGCATTGTTACTGATGTACCCCCGGATAGAAGTATCCAGTTTCCCTCTGTAGCACTTCCAGTGTGACGTGCAAACTGGAAGACATCCGCTCCTGAGTTAATGTCAACCTCTACTGGGAAATCAGTGGATGTCGCTGCTCCGACCATAACGATCGAACACAGTAAACACGCTGTGATCAGCATAATGAATTTGTATAGTGATAATTTGAGTTTATTTTGCATAGTGATTCCTTCCTGAACAGTATCTCAGATTCATCGTTATTTACTTTTCTGTAAATGAAAGAAAATAAATGTGCATAAAAGGTGTGAAAATATCTGATACATTGGTAATCAAATAAATTAATTATTCTGATTATCGTTGTTTATAGCTGAAATTAACTATGTTACTGGGCTAGATTATTCTTTTTATCCTAGAAGAGAACAACCCGAACGCAACTATTGGCACCAATCCTAACCCAATGATAAATGAAGAATTAAGGACGGACGCGGACTTTACGTTTTTCGATAGACCGTTGACAGAAACTTCGTGGCTACCGCCTCCAAGGTTCGCCGTAAACGCTACTTCTGCTTGCTGGCCTGAGTGAAGATATGTTGACTGTTTGCTGATGAGCGCGTCATCTACGCGCAGATAAACATCGTAGTCGCCCGTGTATCCAATGCTCTGTAACTTTGCAGTAATCAGGTAATCATTCATCTCGGTTACGGTGGCGGTGACCTCTTTGACCTCGACATATTCTCCTGGGTCTGAGCCAACTAGGAATATCCCTTCTCCCATGTCGCCTTGATATAAGTAAGCCCAGAGCTTCTGCTCACCGATGATGGACCCCGATGACCCACATTTCGTCCATCTTCCATCAATCCATGAGTAAAGGGCAGGCGGCTCCGTGGAGTAATGTTGAGGGATCTCTATCTCCATGTATATGGGCCAGCTTGTGGCATCTGGATTGCTGAAGGAAACTCCATACAATTCATGTTCATATGAGTAGGGTAGATTGTTGGTCAGGAAAACCCTGTCATACTCGTACAGAGTAAGACCGTTGTTGTCCACGCATAGGAGTTCCATCCGTATCCCTGAGTCACTGTCGAGTACATGGTTCATCTCACCCAGTAGTGAGACATCATAAAGCTTCCAGTACACAGGGTCTGGTTTACGTTGAACATTTACCTGGATATGCTGGGTGTCACTGTCTCCATATGTGTCTGTCACGGTTAATGACACGTTATATGTGCCAGGGAACTGGTAGATGTGAACCGGGTTAGGTTCATTTGAGGAGCCCCCGTTATCAAAGTCCCAGTTATAAGTCAATGAGTTTTCATCAGGATCGGAGGAATCGCTTCCCTTCAAAACAAAGCTGTAACCATTTACTGCCTCAGAGAATGGGCCAATAACCGCTTGAGGGGGCTCGTTTCCAAGCTCAGCGATATGAGAGACATCAAGAACTAGCCGTGATACGAGCCCTGACTCGAACAGCAGCTCGGTGACCTTGATGCCGTCGAGATAGATCTCTATGAGGTCACCGTTATGTGCTCCTTCTATTAGGCTCGTATCAGGGTCATCCATGGGCACTTTGAAGGTGGGCGTTACTCCAAACTCGCCTTCCTTCAGATACGTCGCTGAGTAGCTTGAGCCATTGATCTTGGCCTCCAATAACAGTATTTCCTGTACTGGTTTACCGTTGATGGTGACAATCCCACTCACTGCGTGAGGAAGATCAGGCACCGCATGGACGCTCGTCAACGTGAGAAACATACCTAGAACTATGGCTAGCATTGTGATGGCACGAGCTAGATGCGTCTTCAAGTCGAATACTCAACAGGTATTGACTGAAAACTGTGTATAATGTTGTGTGTGAAGCCACTAACTAGTAACGAGGCGTATATCCATGGCCACAGGGAGGCTGCCGTCAACGTAAACCCAGTACTCTCTTCCGCCTATGAGGCTGTCGAAGTCGCTTATGCCTGTTGCTGGGTCGTACATCAGGTATCCCCGGTACTCGTCGATGGTCCAGATGGACTTTACGTATGGTGATTTGACTTGTGGTGATGTGCCATATACGACGGAACCGTAAACATCGATTATTGACCCGAAACATTCAACAGACTCTATGAGGCTCTCGATAGACCCAAAGGTGATATCTGGAGCAAGTGTTACGCTGTTCCAGCCTGTGCTGAGAGTAATTGACACTGTTTCATTGTCGCTGCTCGGTGGAAGAATTACTGATTGCTGTGCATAGTTGCCGTTATAATCCATAGCGTACAGGACAGGATCAACCGTCTCTGAAGACACATATGGGATGGTTACCATGTAAAGTCCCGGTAGATTGTAATCTTCTATGAGTTCGTACTCGTTTCCATCATAAGCCCGGATGTATACTGACTTGATGTCAGAGTTGTCAGTGACAACTGCGTAGAGTGTGCATTGTTTACCTGTGACGGATGACTCGACGGTATGAACTCGTGGGGGGGCATTGTCATCCCCCATAACAACTATTAACTGAGTCTTTTCCATGACAACCTCATCGCCGTCGATCTCTCTTAATGTAAGGCTGACGGTGTAAACGCCGAACATTGTGTAGGTGTGCTCCGGGTTCTCTTGCTGGCTTGTGGAGCCATCTCCAAAGTCCCATTGCCTGTAGGTTACGAGGTCGTGGAGACTCGAGGTGTCCGTGAACTTTACTGTTAAGGGATTGTATCCTTCTTCTTTGCTTGCATCAAAGTTTGGTGCGGGGTCTAAGTCCACTATAACCAGTGTTTTACTTTTAGTAGATTTTGCGTTCTTGTTGTCTTTTACCGTGAGGGAGACAGTGAATATACCGTCTTGATTGAAGGTATGATAAGCTACTGGCTTTGTTGATGAATCGCCGTCACCGAAATCCCATTTATATGAGATTATGATTCCATCTGAGTCCGAAGACTCTGACGCATTGAATAGTACCGCTTCTCCCTCTTTGTAAGTCGTATCTGTCGTGAACCTTGGGACAGGGTACTCTGTGTTTATTGATAGTTCTTCCTCAAGAATGGTAAACGGTATCTGTATGGATCTTTTGAGTGTCTCATCTGTAACGATTAACCTGTAGATTCCTAGCTCAAGCTCCGGGACAGTGAACGATGGTGACTTGTATCCTATCCTTAGTTGTCCCTTGCTGTTGGTGGTTCCCTCATCGGCCTCGATCACGGTTGTGGTGTTTAGTTTGGCGCTCCAGTTACTGTTTTTAGTGAAGCCGTTCCCGGATAACTTTACTTCGTCTCCAGGTTTACCTTGCTCCGTATACAATGTCACGCTTAGTGAGGTGATCTGTAAAGGCTCACTTGCCTGTATCGAGTCCTCGTCGATAACGGCCACGAACAAGTATTGAAGGTGTTGTACTTTGCTTATCGAGATGGTTTGGGTGAAGGACCCAAACGCATCTGTTGTGGCAGCGCCAATGGGGATTATTCCATCCGAGGGATCTCCCGATATGTTCCATAGCTCAAAAGATACTTGTCGACCCTTGATGTTGGTAAAGTGTTTTCCAGTCACTGTAATGGTGTGCTCGTCATCAACGGTGGATACAGACAGTTGGACGCTCGCACGTGTGTTTACAGTTATTGTTTTCTCGTTTTTTACTCCAGTGCTATCGCTCACTAGTAACGTGTAATCACCTGTCTTCGGCGGGTTAGGCATGATCACATTTATCGTGAACTCCCCATCCGGGTCAATGGGGACCCCTGCCCCGCCAGGGTAATTATAGATGGCGCAATAGCTCCCGTTCCATTCCTCTGAGTAGAGCTTGATGTCCTGACTACGGATATATGAGCCTGGGGTAAAGTCTTCGCCACGAACCTGAATAACGTCGCCCGTATCAACCGAAGTCTTGCTAAGTTTGACGATGGGAGAGACCTCTACGGCTACTACCTCCGTGTTGTTCACAGAGTCCATGGCGCAGAACCAGTAACTTCCATATGGTACCTGGGGTATGGTAAGATCCTTCATGAAATTTCCCCTCGAGCTGCTTGTGGTGTATCGGTCAAGTGGATACACCTCGTTAGCCACTTCCTCGAAAAACTCGTACGCGAGGTCGATATCTGAACCTAAGGAAGGAGGATCGGAAAACGAGACGGAGAAATCTCCGGTCACATAATCGATTTCACCGTAGCCACCAGACCCAATGATGGTCCCGTTTCCAGTGTCAGCGAGAGTGATAAGATCGCAGGTGACCTGAGCTGTGCCTGGTTTTAATGGCAGGTTACTCAACGTGCCTGTAAACCGGGTGGTTACATCATCCCCTGTTCCTATTAATTGTAAGGTGGAGGTGGAAGGCCAATCATTGAACTGTTCGCTTACATGTCTGCGAAGCATGAAGGTGACCTGAGTATCCCCCCCAAATCCTTTCCCTAGGAAGGTCTCAGTGTTACTCGGAGTCAGGTAAAGGGTGTCCATTATTAGTGAGGGTGTCACGGTGAACTCTGTACTGGTCTTTGAGCCTGTGAAGTCGTCGGTTACCCATAGGTAATGTTTTCCTCCTGTTGACTCGGGGACCGTGAAACTCATTGTATAGTATCCACTGGGCTCCGAGACAGAGGCATTCAGGATACCTTTGGTTCCGTCCCACTGTTTCACCGAGTCCCAGTAGAGCAAAGCAGTCAGGCCTCCTCCTACGTCTCCCTCGTTTCCATAAACATGCACAAGGTCACCGACGTCACCAGAATCAGATGACAGGTTTGGTTCGCTGAGTAAACCCCTTGCTGGAACTGGATTACTCAGCATTAACATAACTACAATTAACAGTGTCTTTGCTGTAGCTGGATTAAAGCCGTAGGTGGCTTCCTGACTGCTACCTTTGCTCAAATCGCGATTCAGTCGAAACAAATTATGGAAATCTTATAGTGTTGATGGAGACCTGATCAGGAACACTTCGACTGGTTCCTAAAAGATTAATACTTGGTTGGACTATGGATGGTTTACCGAACCGGTAAACACAGGTGTACATAATGGATCAAGGTAACATAGTATACATTGGCAGAAAACCAGTCATGGCTTACTGCCTCGCGGTGATGACTGCCCTCAAACATGAGGATAGTGAGGTCATTTTGATGGCGCGTGGGCGTGCTATCAGCAAGGCGGTGGATGTGGCGGAGGTCGTACGGAATCAGTTCATCTCGGACCTGGTGGTCAAGGACATCAGCATAGACACGGAGCAGCTGGAGTCAGAGGACGGCGGAATGAGGAACATCAGCAACATATCCATAAGCATGGCCAAAGGCAAGTAAAACACTAATTTTCTTTTTTATCTTCAATTCAGTTTTTTTAGTCAAATAGATTTGATGAGGTGCCGGGGATGGGATTTGAACCCACGCTCTTTATCCGGCTAAGGCTCTGGTGCCTGTAACCTCTGGATCATGAGTCCAGCGCATTAGCCAATCTATGCTACCCCGGCTCTTCCCTGATAATTCAGGAACTAGGATTTAAAGGATGATGCTTCACGTGAATAATCTTATTCTTCCTGCACTTTGAGTTTGCTCATTGCAACAGGCTTGCCATCCATGATGTAGATCCTCGGTGTCAACATGTGGAGACCGTTCGCCAAGCTGTATGTCATTATCCCTGCCTCCGTGGCCACGCCGAGGGCGTCGTTTACCCCTTCCCTGCTGATGGCCTCGATGGTGTCACCGACATCAAGCTCCGTGTCCGTGAGGTCCACGAGAAAATGGTTCACCGACACTGTGCCCAAGACATCCCTGACCTCATTACCTACCTTGACCTTACCCTTCTTGGTGAGTCCCCTCGGGTATCCGTCATAGTAGCCTATGTGGACGGTGCCCACCTTCATCCGCTTAGGAGCCACGAACCTCCGGCTATAGGTGAGGCTCTCCCCTTCCTCGACTGTTTTCACGTGCTCGATCCGAGCCTTCCAAGCGAGGCTCTGTTTGAGTTCGATGCCGTGGTCTTTGTCCTCTTCCTCAGGATAGAATCCGAGGAGCATGAGTCCTGGCCGTACCGCGTCCAAGTATGTGTAGGGCTTGTGGAAGATGGCGTTGCTGCTGGCTATGCTCTTGGTGCCCACGCTGATGCCTTTCTCGGCGCACATCTCCTCGATCGCTAATATTCGTTTAACTTGTAGCTGGTCCAGCGCCTCTTCCTCAGACATAGTACTGAATACGCCATCGATTCTCAGGTTGGGGAGCCCATGGATGTACTCGATGAGCCCTACTGCCTCGGTCCACCTGACTCCTACCCTGCCGAGGCCTGTGTCTAGTTTCACCCAGACGCTCGCCGTCTTTCCCAGTTTGACAGCTGCATCGCTGAGGGCCTCTGCTGCTTTCCTCTGGTAGACAGTGTGAGTGATATTCTTCTTCACCACTGTCTCAAATTGCTCCGGGGTGAAGAGGGGATCGATGGACACGATGCCCAAGTCCAGCCCTGCTTCCCTTAGCTGCAGGGCCTCGTGGAGCTTCGCAACTAAGACGCGATTAACACCTCTAGTCATCATGTAGCTGACCACAGGGACGACTCCATGACCGTAGGCGTTAGACTTGACGCATGGGATGACCTCGTTCCCTGTCTTCGCGGTGACCTGATCTAAATTGTGTCCTATGGCGTCCAAGTCTATCTCCAACCAGCTCTGGAAACCTTTCACTCTTTCAAGAATCTCCTCAGGGGATGGTTGACCATTAAAGTAAGCATTCATGGTTTTCACCATGATACATGCTGATGGATATTTAAGAAATCGAGGGGCTAGAAGAGGAAATCAGGGGGTAGCGAGAACTTTTCGAGAGGCATCTTGGTAATCGCCTTGATGCGCTCCAGCTCCATCTCCTGATCCGGGAACACAAAAGTGATAGCAGTGCCTTGTTTCCCTGCTCGGGCAGTCCTGCCGATGCGGTGAAAGTACATGTGAGGGTCATCCGGGATATCATAGTTGATAATGAAAGGAACATCCTCGATATCCAAGCCTCTCGCCGCAACTTCAGTGGCTATCATGAGCTCAAAGTCACCGTTCCTGAATCCGTCCAGTACCTGCTGTCGTCTCGCCTGTGTAAAGTTACCGTGTATTGCCTCTGCGGGTATCCTCGCTCGCTGTAAAGCCGAGCTAAGACGGTCTACCGTAAACTTGGTCCTGCAGAAGATGATCCCTCGGTCGATGATGAAGTGATCCAGGAGCTTGAGAAGGGTCTCCTCTCGCTCATAGGCCGTCAGGACCATGTAGTACTGCTTGATGGTTGTCAAGCCTATCTCGTCGCGGCTCATATTGATCGTGACGCTGTTTGGCATGAACTTGGCTGACAACTTCCTTGTGCGGTCGTCGAACGTGGCGCTCCAGAGGCTCACCTGCCTGGTTTTCGGCGTCCTGTTAAGGATATAGTCGATATCCTCGTAGAACCCCATGTCGAACATGCGGTCCGCCTCGTCCATTACAATCATCTTTATGTGGCGTAGCTCCAATGTGCCTCGCTTCATGTGGTCGATGAGTCTTCCAGGGGTTCCTACCACGATGGTGGGGTTCTTCCTTAGCTGTCTGAACTGACCGTCTATTCTGACCCCGCCGTAAACGGGTGTAGCCCAGACCTTGCTGTGCTTGGCGTAGGTGTTAATGTCATCGTTGATCTGTAACGCTAGCTCACGGGTCGGCGCGATAACTAGGCCCTCAACGTGCCCTGAATCCGGGTCCAGGTTATTGATGAGGGGTACCCCGAAGGCGGCTGTCTTGCCTGTACCGGTTTTTGCCTGCCCTATGACGTTTCTGCCTTCCAGCATCGGGGGTATAGCGTTTTCCTGTATAGGAAACATCTCAGTGAACCCTAGCTCTTTGAGTGCTTTCTTGATCTCTTGTTTGAAGTCTAGTTCGTTAAAGTCCATTTTAATCAGCAGTGTTGTTGGAATATAATTCTCATCCAAGAACGCAGGGGTTCTAATAAAGCCTCGCTTAGGTTTTTTATGGCTTAAAATGCCGGTTTTTATTCTTCGAGTAACTGCCTCCAGGCTGTACTAGTCACTTCAAGTTCGGTGGTTACGCTTGGTTTTCATGCATGTTTTCACATCTAACTTGATTATTATCCACACGTGATCCAAGATGCCTCTATGAATGCAGTAAGGTTTACTATCAAGTATGTAAAAGAATGAAAAGATGCTTTCTAGTACGCTCCAAACCATAGTCGCAACCTCAATAATCAGCCTACTATCATTCATAGGCATCTTCACAATAAGCCTGAACGATAAAACCCTTCACCGAATACTCACTGTGCTTGTAGCCTACTCAGCAGGAACAATACTGGGCGCAGCCTTGTTTGACCTCTTACCAGAAGCAATAGAGCTTGTGGATGAGAACCTCGTATTCCCAATTGTCGCAGGAGGATTCGTTTTCTTCATGTTCCTAGAACGCATCCTATACTGGTACCATGGTCACGGTCACACACACGAGTTCGAGCATGATGAAGATAGGCCTCCCGAGAGTTTCGCGTACCTGAACCTCATAGGTGACTTTATTCACAACTTTATCGACGGCATGATAATCGCCGCGGGGTTCATCAACGGGTTCAGCATAGGCATGACAACCGCTATAGCGGTTGCTTTCCACGAGCTTCCTCAGGAGATGGGGGACTACGGGATACTCGTCTTCGCTGGTATAGAAAGAAGAAGGGCGTTGATACTAAACTTCGCTGCGGCCTTGTCTGTTGTCGCAGGCGGCGTCTTCGGCTCAATGTTCATAGGCATGGTGGAGTCACTGAGCGGCTGGATGATCGCCTTCAGCGCGGGTGCCTTCATATTCCTCTCAGCAAGCGAACTCATCCCGGAGATGCATGAAAAGAACGACAGACGGAGGGCAGTGATCCAGATGTTCATCCTGTTGCTGGGTATGTTCACCATCTACTCTCTCGGGTACATCTTCCCCGAGTAGCTGCACAGTCCTTAAATCCATTCATGTATTCCTGATACCGATCATGAAGGTAGTTAAACCCGATGAACATGGCCTACGGGAGGCTGCGACCGTCATCAGGACAGGCGGCGTTGTCATCTATCCCACTGAGACCGTGTACGGTCTGGGGTGTGAACCCAGCAACGCCGACGCGACGCGGCGTGTCTGCGAGATCAAGGGAAGAGCCGACAATCCGCTTCCCATCATCTGCGCTGACACGGAGACGGCGGAGAGAGTGGTGGAGTTCAACGCCGCAGCAAGGAAACTCGCGGAAAAGTTCTGGCCCGGTCCATTGACTTTGGTACTGCCCAAGAAGGTGGACTACCCAATCTGGGTGAACCGTGGAGGAAAGACCCTCGGGGTGCGTGTATCGGGTCTTGAAACCGCTCGGAGGCTAGCCAAACTCTCAGGGGGTGTCATCGTCAGCACAAGCGCCAACAAGACAGGGAAAGGACCGTACGATAACGCCAAAGATGTCATCAGGCATCTGGGGGACGAGGTGAACCTCGTGATAGACGGAGGCACCACATCCGGTGAGTTGCCCTCCACAGTCCTGGACTTAACCGGGGAGGAACTCTGGATACTGAGAAGCGGCCCCATCACAGGAGACCAGATAGTTAAAACTTTGAAAGGTTAGAGTTTCCAGCCCTTCTCGACCAAGTACCCGATGTTTTCGTGCTCTGGAGCACCTACGGCTCGTGCCACGGGCTCACATTTTGTCCTGAACAGATACATCAATGGGCATGGCGCCGGGGTCTCGGTCAGTGTCTCCCAGTTCGCCATACCTTTAGCCACGATGATGTCCGCTGAGTAGTAGCGCTCAAGGAACCAATCAGGAGACTCGTCCAGCCTGACGCCTATAGCGTCGGTGCCCGTGGTTATTACCTCGTCTGCTACCTCTGTCATGCCCACGGTCTCGGCGTCCTCCATCAACGCGTCATTTAAGCCCGGTCCACCCTTGACGGCGACGGTTACATGGCACCCCAGCGCCTTCAGTTCCTCAACCACCAAGGTGTCGAACGCTATCTCCCCAGCGTTGTCTGTGAAGAAGAGGAGCCTCGTACCTGGTTTGATGAGGGCCTTGAGTTTGTCTGTGTCGTCTACATAGAGTCTCTGGTCGAGGAACTTCATGGCGTCCTCGATGTCGCTGTTGTTCCCAGGCACGTCATAATCCACGACGTTTCCCAGACAGCTAATAAGACAGGCTAACCTCAGCCTGTCCTCAGGGGGAATATCCACGACAAGTTTCTTGAGACCAGGGAGTAACGCGAGTGCCTGCTGGTTAGCCTCTTTCTTGAGTTGCTTGTAGGGGTCCTTGCATCCTGTGACGCGTGCTATTACTCTGCCCCTGTCGGCGCCTATGACGCTCGGCACGGCCTCCGGGTTGTACTGTTCTCCCATGAGATGCAGTAGCTCTGTCATTGCTTCTCTGCGTACCTCCTCGTCCTGTGTGCTGAGGTTGATCATCTTGTAGCCCCTGTGGAGGAGGCAGTAGCCGCACCTAGACCCTACTTTCATGGCTCACAAGGGGTCAGTGAACGCAATATAAAAAACAGATCAATGCAACGCTATGCTGATGAAGTATAACATACTGGCGACCACCGACCAGATTAGCGTCAGTCAGGCATGCAGCGAGTTATGGATGAACCTACGTGCCGCAGGAGACGAGGAGCCCAAAGTGAACAGAGCACGGGTAAGGGGCCTTATACTTGCATACACCAACATGGACCCAGTGGAGGCAGTGCATGGGCTCAGGGAGCACATGACGCGGGAGCCAGATAGGTACAAGGCTGTCTACCGTGTGATGCCCATCACCAAGTGGATACCCACGGATATCGAGAGAATAGTAGCGGAAGTCAAGGAGCAGGCGTCGAGGATGAGTGACGGTGAGAGCTTCCGGATCACCCTTGAAAAGCGCCGAACACAGCTAAGGAGCCAAGAGTTCATCGACCCAGTGGCTGCAGTCATCGATAACCCCGTCAACTTGGAGAACCCTGATTGGGTAGTGCTTGTTCAGGTTTTAGGAAACGAGACAGGCGTATCCGTCGTAAAGCCAGAGGATATTCTGAATATACAGAAAGAACGATACGCCCTACTTTCTAAGGGGAAGTAACGAGCCTTTCTCGATAATGAGGCTAGTCAAGGAATCATAGGGCTCAGTCCCCATGATCGTGATGGCTTCTTCGGTTACCTCATATGCTTTCTTAAGTGCCTCGTATTTTAATGGGAAAAGTTCAAGCACGGAGTCATCCATATCACCGAGCTTTTCGGCGATCTGCTCAGCCTTCTCAATGACCTCACCCATTTTCTTAGCCAGTACAATTACTGCCACGCTCATGACTCCATCCTTTAATCCCATTACCTGAAAGGCTTTGGAGATCTGGTCGTGACATGAGGCGTAAAGAAGAGTCTCCACGTCGAGGCTCTTGGAGACAGCGGCGCCGGTCTCTAAAGCCTTAACGGCGTTGATTGCCGCATGTATAAGATGCCTTGAGCCAGCTACCTTCTCAGCGTCAAACAGCTGGAAGATAGCGTCACCTGCGATGTCTCTGATCTCTTCAAGGGTCCTGTCAACACTGATTATACTCGCGTCTCTCACACCTGCCACGGCTATGTACCAGTCAGTGTCCGTGATCCTCTGGGCTGTAACCATCTCTGCCACATTCCCTTATTGGAGGGTTTTGAGTCTTTCGAGAAGCTTGTCAACCTCCTCCATGGTATTATAGAAACCTGTGCTGACTCTAATTCCCGCTGGTCGAAGGCTTATCACAAAACCCTCGTCTTTGAGGGCTTTGAAGTGGTTCTCCGTGTCCTTGGTAGTGAAGCTTACAACGCCTGAACGAAGAGACTTGTCTTCAGGGGAGACTAATTTGACGCAGAGCTCGGTTAAACCGTCGTAGAGGTGCTGACTCAACTTCAGTATCTGGTTCTCGATTTCTTCCAGTCCAAGGCGGTTCATTAGGTCGATGCTTGCCTTGGTTCCCACGAAGCTCAGATAGCTGGGTTCCCCGAACTCCAGTTTCTCAGCGGTTTCCTTCAGTGTGGGTCCGTCAAGGCTATGTTTCTTGATGGCTCTATAACCATACTCAACCGGGTGAATTCGGTCGAGGAGTTCTCTTCGAGCGTAAAGGAATCCTGCACCAGATGGGCCTAGGAGCCACTTGTAGCTTCCACACGCGTAAAAGTCCACGTCCTCTCGTTTTACATCCACCTTTAAGGCGCCCGCGGCTTGGATCCCATCCACTACGAGGTACCCTCCGTGGTCATGGACCAGATCCGCGAGTGGTTTCAGGTGATGACGGGCGCCTGTGAGCCACTGAACTTGGCTTATGCTGACGACGCGCGTGCGGTCATCGACTTGTTTTTCGATGTCCTCAAGTTGAATAGCGCCGTCTCTGCCGTAGACTCTTCTGACCTCGACGCCTTTTGCTTTGAGATTGGTCCATGGGTACACGTTTGCCCAGTTCTCTAGGTCATTGGTAACCACATTGTCGCCTTTCCCGAGCCCTAGACTCGCAGCGACGGGGGCGAGGCCCCTCGAGGTGTTTGGTTGGCACGCTACCTCTTCTTTGTCGGCGTTGATTAGCTTGGCGAAGCTAGCGTTGGCTTCCTTCACCTTAACGTCGCCGTGACGACTGAGCCTATCCCAGTCTTCAAGAAATGTTTCTATGGCTTTCTTAACTGGCGTTGACGGTGGACCGTGGTTTGCCACGTTCATGTAGACCACTTCATCTGTAATGGGGAATGGCTCCCTGAACATCTTCATAGAGATGAATGAGACAGAGGAGAGTTAAGAATCTGAGGGCTCAGGGAACCCTTAAACGCTGGTAGAACTAGACACTGTTGCACTATTTCGAGAGTACAATACATGGCAGATCATGAAGAAGAACCGATGGTTAAGATCGGTGACCTGAACAGCTTTTCTAGGCGCGTATACACAGTCGCTAAGGTTATTAGCAAGAACGAGGTCCGTGAGGTGACCTCAAGAACCGATAACTCTTCACACCGAGTCAGCGAGGCTCTTGTGGCGGACGACACAGGCAGCATCCTTCTCACACTCTGGGATGACGCTATTGACGCGATCACAGAGGATAGCATTCTCAAGCTCAACAACGCTTACGTGAACGTCTTCAAGGGAAGCATGCGTCTCAACCTGGGTCGCTACGGCAGCTATGAGGAGCAAGACGAGGACCCCTTCGAGGATGTGAACCTCGATAACAATATCTCTGACAAGCAGGTAGAATACACACGCCGAAGCTACGGACGCGGTGACAGGGACCGCGGACGGGGCAGAAGATACTAATCTTCTTCTCTTTTTTCTTTTCAACAGGCTTTTAGCTATAACACACCGTGTACTTTGTGGCGTTATTCATTGAGCAAGATCAAGGTAGGGATACCCAAACTGACTTACAGCGGGCACCTTGGTAGGACCGAGCAGGACGAGGGCCCCAAGACAATGGAGGAAGGTGGCCTCCTGAACCTTCTTAAAAAGTGGGACTGTGAGGTAGTGGAGAGTAAAGCAGCGAAACTCACAGCAGAGGAGGAAAAGGTATACGGAGCAAGATACAGGCTTGGACTCGCCAGCAATCACCTCGCAGACATCGTGGCAAACCAGATCAAAACGGAGGTCTTACCCATCGGGCTTTTGGCGAACTGTAACGGCCTCATGGGGATGTTGGCGGGACACCAGAGAGCGGGACCAAGCTGGAAACCCCTCAGGGTAGGCCTCGTATGGATCGATGCTCACGGTGACTTCAATACGCCTGAGACAAGCCTAAGCGGCATGATGGGCGGAATGCCCGTAGCCATCAGCACAGGTCTATGCCTCCATCACGTCAGAAGAGCTTGCGGCTTAGATCCACCGCTACCCATGAAGTATGTCACGATGGTGGGTGTCAGGGACACTGATCCATGGGAGCAGCACCTCATCGACACTCATAATATTCCTCAGGTAACAGTACCGGACCTGAAGAACCTGACCCCGAAGATTAGTGAAGAGATGGAGCGCCTCGCATCGGTCACGGACATCATCTACATCCACGTGGACCTTGACATTCTCGATCCCGATGACATCCCTGGAGCAGGGCTGCCGGTGGAGAACGGCCCCACCGCGGATGAACTTGGGGAAGCGCTGGAGATCATGTTCAGAACCCCGAAGGCAAAGGGCTTCGGTATGGCGTCCTATCCATGGCGACGAGACACCGAGAGAAGAGGCTTGAAATCCGTGTACAGACTAGTTGAAGGAGTCATAAAAGGCGTAAAGAATAGGGAGTGAGAGCTTAGGCTCTCTAGATAACGAACTCCTCGCGTTCGACGCACCGATTTTTCACGCCGAGGTCACTTACCTTGAACTTTGTACCACCGTAAAGCTCAGCGTTTTCTTCACCTGCATGTAGAGCGTCCACTATCCTGCCGATGGCGTCGCCCTTCATGATACCGCTACCGCTCCCCGATCCAACGTAGATGAGGCCGGGCTCTTTATAGATGACAGGGGTCTCGTCGAAGCTGTTGATGGAGTATTGGCCTGCCCAGCTATTCATGGGACGTACGTCCTCGAAGTCAGGGAAGTACATAACGAGGGCGTGGTAGATATTGTTGGTGTAGTAGTCGTCCTCAGGCTGAGGGTCTTCCTCAAGCTCAAACTTGCGACCCATCATATCAGCGCAGCCCAACCAGATGCTTCCCTCGGTGAGTTCCACCTTTAGGAAGATACCTGCGGTTGGTAGAATCACCAACGGTAGCGCGTTCTCGGGGTTAAGTCCCTCGGTCTTCATCACCGGGTCAAGCTTGGTGTCCTTGAAGGCGAACAGCTGCCGCTTCTTGGGCCGCTGGAAGCTGTCGAGACCGATACCGTCTAGAAGGATGTGGCTCCAGACTCCGCATGCTACCACTGTTGTCTCGGCGAGTATCTCGCCCTTGCTTGTCTCCACCCCGACTATGTTTGATTTCTGCCAGACGAATGGCTCACCAGGAATGCCTAGCTCCTCCTCGGGCTTGAGTATGAGACTCGTTACCTCGGTGTTGTACATGACCTCACCCCCAAGCTTGAGGAACTCGGCTTCATACGCCCTGACAAGGGCGTCCGCGTCGAGGCTACCGCATTTCCTACCATAGACGCCGTAGTCCACGTTTCTGAGGCCCAGTAGCTCTGCTTCCTCGTCATCGTCGAAATCGGTCATGAGGCTTGGTATCATTGATTCAAGCTGGTCCCGAGTATAGACATCTAGCTCGACGCCCCTGCCCCTCATGATGTCGAGGCTTGGCTTAATGCCCTCGTATTGTTCCTCGTTGAACAGCCAGAGGTACCCAATGAACTCCAGCTTCATGTCGTACCCCATCTCTTCCTGCATGTGCTTGAAGTAGTCGATGCTGGTGTCGGCCATCAAGTAGTTGGTCTCGCTGGCGAAGGTGTTCCTGAACCCTCCCTCACTCTTGGCGCTGTTTCCCTGGGCGGGTCCACTATACTTGTCTATGACCACGATCTTCTTAGAGGGGTCACGTTTCTTCATGTAGTAAGCTGAGGTGAGGCCCATGACCCCTGCCCCGATGATGAGGATATCATATACCATACTTCGCTAAGGTAACTAGCCGGCTTTTAACGTTAATTATTGAACAGGAACCGCGATAATGTAATAACTGCTATCGGTGGCTCTTCCTGTATGTCCGAGGAAGACGCAGGGTCAACTGGAAACTGGTTTGACGTACTACCACGGAAAATCTATGCTTCACTTGAGAAAGTAGAGACCAGTCAGCCATGGTACGATGTCTACAGGATACATGACTGGCTGTACGCGCTTTACGAGGGAGGCCAATACGACGAGGCACTCATGTACTTGGTGATCGGATATGAACGCGCGGTAGTCATCGACGGCGGCACAGGCATAGGACATCTGGACAAGCTAGTCGAGGAGCTCACTGACAAGCCATACTTCCTGTTGCTGACTCACACACATAACGACCATATCGGAGGCTGCAAGGACTTCACTGAGATAGCCCTCTACGACGACGTGATGAGCTGGGAAAGCGCAGCCAAGGGCCTCGGCAAAGACAAGATGGGTGAGATCATCGAGGAAGGATACGTCATCAGGGACTATCCAGAGGATTTTGATCCTGACAACTATTATGCGCCGCCTTACCTCGTCACTCAGTGGCTACAGGATGGTGATAGGGTAGACCTTGGAGGCAGAACACTGGAGATTGTCTATACGCCGGGTCACAGCAGCAATCACATAAGCCTGCTTGACCGCGAAGGTAGATACCTCTATACTGGTGACATCTTCTACACCGGAGGAGTGACTTCTTATCTCCCAGGGAGAGACCATGACGACTTCATCACCAGCTGCAGAAAACTCGTAGACCTGATGCCACACTATGACCTGCTAATGCCCGCCCATAATGAGCCACTGGTCGAGAAAGAGTTAATGAAAGAGATGCTGAAAGTAGCAAAGGATATCAAAGCCGGTAAATTGAAAAACTACAAAGAAAGCAGGTCAATAGCCGTGAACTATGACATCAAAGTACGACGATATCAGTTCGACCGATTCGTGTTAACAACCAGAGCGGATCTTTAACATTTTTCCAGCCTGTAGTTCCAATAAATTGAGTCAAGGACCTTAATTTCTCGTTACTATTTTCTATGTGCATTATCCGATGAAACAGTATGAAAGTTTTTCATGATTGTTTAATTGTAGTTCGTGAAAAATGCGTCAAAATAAATGTTATCAATAGAAGAAATATTTTCCATATTCATTATATACTGAAACATATAGGGAAAACCGATTCAATTGAGAGATGACTCTATCCTAATTGTAGATGATGATGAAGATATCATCTACCTCTTCAAGGTAGCCTTGGAGGAGCATGGATACTGGGTTGAGACTGCCGTAACCGGAGGAGAAGCCATCGAAAAGGCGAGTAAACAGAGATTCAGTTTAGTGTTGCTTGATCATAAATTAGCGGATATTGATGGAATACAGGTCGCGGATGAACTCATCCGAATGGACAAGGAAATCAAGATAATTTTCATCACTGGTGTAAACGAGTTAAAGGACCGGATCAAGACAGATGATGTGATTCTGGATGTGATTCTAAAGCCGATTTCTGAATCCATGCTCGTTGATGTTGTGCAAGATTTCTTCGATTCACCCTCAGTATAAACAGGTTCCATGGTGTAAAAATTGAAGCTAACTAAGAAACTGGTTATAATCTTCGGTGTAAGTTACGTCCTAATATTCATGGGCGTATTTGTCACCACTAACCAGTTTCTTATGCGTGGGTTCCTGAATATCGAGATGAAAGACATCCAGACACAGACTGAGTTGGGGCTTCACACACTTGACCTTCGAATAAAGGAGTTGGATCAGACCACACAAGGGTTCGCCGCGAATGATGACACATATTACTTCATGCAGAGCTCATTCAAACACTTCATAAACGACTTGATGTCAAGCTCGACTTTCATAGGCTCTGAGATCAGCTTCATGGTATTCATTGATAACAACGGCTTGATTGTTCATACAAAGGCGTTTGATCTCATGGAGTTGAAGAGTGTCCCGGTCTTACCCTCAATGATAAACTACATACAAAAAGAGACAGCTACTCAGGGTTCAGACCTTCAGAGAGGAGTATCAGGTATGATCATGACTGATGAAGGCCCCGTCATTATTTCTTCAAGACGTATATTGACAAGCGATCAGTCGGGTCCTGTGATGGGTTCCTTGATATGCGGGAGATATCTCGATGAAATAGAGATAGATAAGTTACGGGAAGCCACATTCTTATCGTTAAACATTCATGATGTCATGTATCTTCCAGAAGAAGTAGAGTACAACACTCTTTTCCTGCACACGAACCCGGATAACATTGTCATCGAAAGGTCAAGCGAAGATAGAGTCGCAGGATTCGTAGGGCTCTACGATATTTACGGGGAATCAATTCTTTTCATGCAGGTAGATGCGCCAAGAGAGTTCTATAAGCAAGGATTACTGAGTTTGAGTTATTTCCTCGGATCAAGCGTCCTTGTCGGCGCTACAGTGGCATTGATTGCCATAATCAGCATGAATAAGTTCATTCTATCAAAAATCGTAAAGCTCAGCAGCGAAGTAAGTCAGATTGACCCCCATAGTATAGATACACGAAAACTCACGATCCCCGGAGAAGACGAGATTTCAACGTTATCGGAGAACATCGATGAAATGCTTGAGGCGTTGAACGAGTACCAGTATCGTTTAAAAGAAAGCGAGAGGATGGCTACAATCGGGCAGACATCGGCAATGGTAGGCCATGACCTCCGAAACCCTCTTCAAGTAATCTTTATGCTCAACTCGAGGCTTAAGAAAAGAATCGATAAAATGAAAGACAGTGGAATGACCAGCAAGGACATAAAAGAGCTTGAGTACCTCGATTCAAGGTTCAGAGAACAAACTAGCTACATGGATAAGATTGTTTCAGACCTACAAGACTTTTCCAGAACAATAAAATTGGTAATAGAAGAAACAGACCTAGAGCAAATAGTCCACGATGTCCTTGAAACACTGAACCTATCCATGGACACCATTGTTTCCGTGAGTTTTGAGGAAACCCTTCGAAGGGTTCTCGTGGATGGAAACATTCTACGGAGGGTGTTTCAGAACCTGCTAACCAACGCAGTACAAGCCATGCCCGAGGGGGGAAATTTAACAGTTGAAGGTTCAGTGGTCGAAAATCAGGCTGTTATCGTGGTCTCGGATACAGGGACAGGAATCTCCGAGGAAAACATGTCTAAGATGTTTCAGCCGCTCTTTACTACCAAGGCAAAGGGCACCGGTTTGGGTTTGGCTGTATGTAAAAGAATTGTGGAAGCCCATGGCGGAGAGATCAGCATTGAGTCAGAGGAAGGCGTAGGGACCTCTTTCACAGTTAGTATACCCTTAGTATTATCTGAGGAAGAAGGTAAGGTTCATACAGAAGAACAAGATGCTCAGCTCTTGCATGAAATTTCGATGCTAACCGATCCACCTATTCAGGTGGATTCAGGTGTCCAATGATTCTATTAAGTTTCTTGAGTTATCCACATGAACGTGAAATAATCGATCTAATTGTCGTCACCAAATGAAGAGGCTCTATCGGCTTCATTAAAAAGCTGACTCCTTCAATGTTCCTGGGCTTGCAGGCGTCGTCAGCATAAGCATAACCGGTGACGAAGATTAGTGTCATATCTTTGTTTATACGACGTAGGCCTTCAGCTAACTCGTCGCCACTCATGTGAGGCAACATATAGTCCATGATAGCTACATCAAATTGATTCTCCGTAGCTTTTTGTAAGGCATCGATGGGATCGCTACTGTACTCGATGTTAAATCCTTCATTTTCAAAAATGATCTGATATCCTTCAAGAATATCCAAGTCGTCATCCACTATCAAAACTCGGTTACGTGTGATTGGACTGGTTTCAGCCTCGGTATAAACACATGATGTGCAAGTATTATCTTCGCCCAGATTGAGCATTGTAGCTATGGAAAAGAGTTCATATTATAATAAGAACAAGGAGGAACATTTTGGAACGATAAGAATCACACGTTTTTTAGATGAATTATTAATTGAAGAACATCAATACTTACTAAAATATCACGAAATATTCATGAATCAAAATATTGAACATAGCTAAACTAAATTTATATAGCGAATAAACTGTCCCAACAAATGAAGTTTAATGCATAGAGCAAAGCTAGTGTTAATGTTCTTAATATTAACAATGCCAGTTTTATCACAAACCTATGCAGAACCTCAGTATACACCCCAGTCACTGACCATTACCTGCTTCATGGACGGAACAACGAGTGTAAACTATCATGTTTACTCGAATATTCTTCAGGTTCGTGTGGATGTGGAGCTATTCGGTGCACCTTTCAGGAACATGATCATCCGCAATGAGGAGGGAATTCCACTGGGATCAACCACCTCCGGGAACAATATCACTGTGGACAGTATCGGGTCTTCAGAGCTTTTCTTCAGTTATATGACTAACAGCCTGACAGATAAAGAGAACGAGGTCTGGTGTATCAACGTAACTTCACCGGTTGAAACCAAGATAATTCTTCCCAACGGCGCAGCCTTCTTTGATCTAAGCGACTTTCCCTTAGATCTGGGAACCGTTGACGGTAAACAGTACATCGATTTTGAGGCAGGTGAGATCACGGTCTATTACCTCATCGGGTTGCCGATTATCAAGGAGGAGGCCGTTACTTCTATCTCGAAAGCTGATGATTATATATTAAGAAAAGAATCCGAGGGCTACATTTTAACAGGGGCAAAGGACCTACTAGCACAAGCTCATGTTTTATTCGAGACAGAGCAATTTCTGGATGCTAAAAACAAGGCCGATGATGCGTACGAAATAGCTATAGGTTCCGTGAATTACGCCATCTCAGCCGATAAAGAGTTGAATAAAGCCGAAGAAGCCGTGACTCTAGCCAGATCAGAGGGTAGACTTGAGGGATTAGAGGAAGCGGAATCATTCCTTGACTCAGCCAAGGAGCGGTATAGTCAAGGTAGTTACCGGAAAGCAGAGACAACAGCGCTTCAGGCCTATACTCAGTCCATACGGGCGACTCAACCAGAAGGGGCTTCACCGTTGATTCCGGGCATTATCATCCTTGGAACCGTATCGCTTGGCGGTTTACTCTACACTCAGAGAAAAAAACTCGGCTATACACTTGAGTTGCCGAAGATTATTCCCTCCAAAGAAGCAAAGATAGACCTTGAAGCCATATTTTTGGAGCACCAGGACCTGAGGATGACGGAGAAAAAGGTGTTACGGTTCATCGTCGAGTCAGGGGGCACGGCATCGAGCTCAGAGATACGGAATAACTGTGAGATTCCTAAGGCTACAGCTTGGAGGCTCATAAAACGGCTTGCTAGCATCAACGTTGTGGAAGAGATGAAGGTAGGGAACAAGAATATCGTTCGTATAATCCGGTAGAATAAATGCCGGTGAAAATCGTTTCAAATCGTTTCAGTGTGTTCTTAATATAGATCATGTACAGAGGTGGGTCAGGCGAAGACCAATGATAAGAAAGATGAAAGTAATACCTCTGATGGTACTACTACTGTCATCTCTGTTTGTTAATTTGGTCTACGCGGATATCGATGGCGACGATATCACCAATGACCTCGGAAATAACCGTAAAATCAGCCAGAAAGTGTACGACGCCATAAAGGCCGCAGCCGAGGCCAGGCGAGACGAGCTTCTTTACCTCCTAGAAAAAGATCTAAGTCCCGAGATTCTCAACTCTCTTCAACAGGCTTTGACCGCCATGAAGAAGGCCGAGGAGACCGAAGGTGCTGACTTGAAAGCCTCGGCACAATATTACTTGGACGCCCTGAAACTCTTTAGAAGCACTTGGCAGCAATATCTGGACTATAACCCAGACGCGGTATATGGTGCCCCAGATGACACAGAAGACTCAGACAAACCCAAGGGTGATGACCCTGAGGACTTGGATGACGAGATCAAAAAAGGAAAACACCAGCTTATAGTCCAGTACCAAGACGGACTCCTTGAAAGAATTACATCGATGTATCAGCACGTAGAGGATATTGTTGATAGCATTACAGATGATGACGCAAGGAAGCTGGAGACTATTCTCGGGAACAGCGACAAAAAGATCAGACAGGTACTCGGAAAGATAAATGATGGAGAGTACAGCGACGCGATCGATGATCTCTCCTCGCTAACTTTGCAGTTGAACGCCGGTTTCGATTACCTAGGTGACAATGATGTATCTAAGTTGCTGAAGAACGTGGATCATCTTGAGGCCAAGGTCCAGAAGACTCTCAAGGAGAAGGAGGAGAAAGAGAAGAAGGGCCAGGATACCTCTGACGAAGATGACGAACTTGATCAGTTGAACGGAGATATCAAGGACAACAAGATCAACTTCAAGGAAAAGAAGGACAAGGATAAAACAGAAAACAACAGCAACGGAGCATCAACAAACAACGACAACGATGAGGAAAAGACAAACAACGGGAAAAAGCCCAACTAGAATCCCAATATAATAAATTAATTAAAAAACTCCTGGAATTGAATAATCCGTACATTTTGGCTGATGCTTTTAGGCTAGTCAGATGATAAAAAAAGAAAGCCTCACTTATCAGATGGAGTTCATCATAAAAGGTATGACTCACCTCCTTTCGCGTCATTAAACATGTTTTCTGTGGGAGTCTCTCCAAAGGTACGAATTTTTGGTAGAAGCTCAATACTCAAGCCAAGACCTCGTCTAACTAGTAGAATTGGTTTTTCTCGGCCAGCATTATCTCTTGTAAAGTCTTGAGGTCCCTCTGGTCCTAGTTACAGAGAGCAATGTCCATTAGGTCTTGTTTTCTGAGTTGGTTCAATTGATCTCTTAGAGCGGTGTAATATCTTGGTTCTCTATATTGTTAATTTCATTCATATAGAAACTCTCCGCGAAATACTTATGCAAGTCTAAAAGTCTGTCTCGGTGATATACATTCAAAGTTTTCGATAACAATATACAGTTAGGTACCCGCGATGCTTGAAGGAAAATTCTGGAAATCAGACAACAAGATCTACGTATACGTACCTCAACGGTGGGGATATACCCACCTTCATAGATAGCTACGAGAAGTTGCTCAACTACTACGACGAGTACGATCACCTTACGCCGAGCCACAACGAGCTATGTGTCGAGAAGAGCCTCCTCAAAGAAGTGTACAAGGCAGTCGTTGACATCGCCGAGGGGAATACCTTGAAGGAACAGACAGAGAAACTTCTATCAGAAAATACGACTACGGCAGGTTCAGCGTGCTAACCAGACGCGACTAGAAATCCCCGAGGAGTCTATCGATCTCTGAGTTGATCCTCGTCCTGATCCTTACGATCCATCGGTAAGCCCTCGCCAACCTATCTTTCCTTCTTTCCCTCTTTGGCACACTTTTCACGATCTCCATGAACTTTTCCTCGAAACGTTCCCGGGAGAAGTAGTTGACGCGCTTCACGGCGTTGACTCGGAGACGTTCTCGCAGGAACTCGTCTGAGAGAATGAGATCGATCTTGTCTGCTGCCTCCATCCCGGTGGTGTAGCTGTAACCAACCTCGCCATCAGTCTCCTCCAGCACGTCGATCCATGGCCCACCGTCCCGGTATACTACCGGGACACACCCTGCGCTCATTGCCTCAAGAACAGCCATGCCAAAGGCCTCGTTGGGCTGTGTGCTCAGGTATATTGAGCTACTTCGCATGAGATTCATGATCTCGCTTCGTCTGGGGTTTGGGTAGACGTCCATGCGTAGGTCGTTCCTGATCGCTTTGAGGAGACTAGGAGTACCTCTGTTGGTCCTCCCTGCGAGGCTGCATCTTGTTCCCCTTGAGTATCTAAGTACCTCGGGGATGATCTCCAGGTTCTTCGCAGAGGTAAGTCTTGAGACAACAAGAATCTGTCCAGTCTTGGCCTCCCTTCCGTAATTAATAGGCTCGATGAAGGGGTGTAAGGTAATAGGTATTCTTCCTAACTTCTTCCTGATGATCCCCGCGTTATAATTGGAGTTGGCGACGATGATCTTGGTTGGATAACGACTTGCCATGAATCGATGAAGCCATACGTATGCTGGTTGAACAAACTCCCAAAAGGGCACTTTGTAGGGGTTACCATGTTCGATGGTGATGAGGGGTTTGGAGTGCATCACTGATACGTCGCTGACGAGGGGGAACGCCTCACCATAGTTATTGATGGTGAGATAGTCTTCCATCTGTGCCTTGAATAACATCCATATATACCTAATCGCTGTCAAAAGCCACATGTAGGAAGAGCTTGGATCCAATATCCCTTCGACTTGGTGTTCCTCGTGGTCTGGACGGTTTTTAATTCCCCAGTTTTTTTCGATGTCTTCCCACCTCGGCTTATCCAGCGTATATAGATGCACAGTATAACCTGCGTTCTTCAGCGTCGTCAGCATCTCAAGGCACATCTTCTCGGCTCCACCGTACCTGTTGAGGCTGGGGTGAATCAGTGCAACCGTCCGCATCCGGGCATACGTGAAAGCAGCGGATGCTTATGATCTATGTAACCGAGAATAGTCGCGTGTTGTCTCATCTGGAGCAATAACACTATATCAGGGAAGCTGAGTCTTGATTTGTTATGGCTTATTCAAATGATACTGAAAGCGACATTATTGTGCCTAAGAAGTGGTACGAGAAGCTCCCACGTGAGGTGTGGAGCCATTACCCGAAAGTAGATCAAACAGACCCATGGTTCGAGATTTACAAGCTCACCGAGTCAGTGTATGCCATCTATGAGGACGGGCAGTTCGAGGAAGTAATCAGCTACTTGGTCCTCGGAGAGGAGAAGGCGGCCCTCATAGACACGGGGAATGGCATCGGAAACATAAAGGCAGTGGTAGACGGGCTCACAGATCTACCGGTAATCGTCGTCAACACTCATACCCACGGCGACCACATAGGAGGAAACCATCAGTTCACCGATGTAGCCGTGCTTGAGTCAGACTTCAGCCACAACAAGGCTGACAACGGTCAGACAAGGGAACAGATGGGTCACTACATTGACGGAGACATGGTTTGGAAGCCTCTCCCACCTTATCTCGATGTTGAGAGTTGGAGGATACACCCCTTCAAGGTGACGAGGTGGCTCAAGGACGGCGACAAGGTAGAGCTCGGAGACAGGACGCTTGACGTTGTTCATACGCCGGGTCACAGCCCTGACAGCATATGCTTGTTGGATAAGAAAAACAAGATACTCTGGACTGGTGACAGCTTCTATCCTGCTCCCATCTACGTCTACGCCCCTACCACGAATCTGGATCAGTTCATTGCGAGCTTCAAGAAGATGACGGATATGATTCCCAGCTATGAGTGGGTGATGCCAAGCCATAACGAGCCACGGATGGAGAGACATCTCATCAAGGAGTGTTACGAGGCAGCGGTCAACATCAAGAATGGAACCGCAGGTGAATACACCGAGGGAGAGGCAGCGGGCATCAAGGTACACCGTTACGACTACGAAAGGTTCAGCTTAATCGTAAGGGCTGAACGAGCCTAACACCCCAAAAAAACTTGTCCCAAGTGACTTGCGCGTTTATCGCGCTAGAATCCTTATGAGGGGACCTTAAGGTCCTTCTCTTTTCCACTGTAACGACGATACAAGTCCGTGTACCTTTCCATGATAATTCGCCTAAGGCGAGCCTCCAGTCTGTGACGCTCCCCACGAATAATTTTCTCCTCAGCGATAAGCATCTTGATGCGTTCTTTTAGCTCCTGTTCATCCAAGGCAGAGTGTTTCTGTTCCACAGATGAGCCGGCTCGGGAGCCAATAAAAGAATACTGTCACCATGAAGTGAAACATAGAACCTTTAGATAAGCAGAGACATGAGTCTATACCATGCTTAAACAGGTAATGGAGATAATGGAGCTTCTCGACTCCGCTATCGTGACCGGGCAAGAGGTCGCGGAATTCCTGAGAATGAGAGGCCACGAAACAGTCAAGGTCTGGACGATACAGGGAGAGAAAGGCAGCACCGACTTCATCAAAGTAAAAATCCCCGGCACTAGGGGTAAGACGGTTGGAGGAGACGCTCCCACATTGGGGATAATCGGTCGGTTAGGAGGTATAGGAGCCCGACCTGAGCAGATCGGTCTTGTCTCGGACGGCGACGGCGCAGTCACGGCTCTCAGCGTTGCCCTGAAGCTCGCGGACATGAAAGGAAAAGGGGACCAGCTTCCCGGTGATGTCGTCGTTGCTACTCATATCTGTCCAAACGCCCCAATCAAGCCTCACAAGCCAGTTCCCTTCATGGGAAGCCCAATTGACACAGCCACCATGAACAAGGAGGAGATGGACCCAGAGATGGACGCGGTGCTCAGCATCGACACCACAAAAGGCAACAGGGTAGCCAACTGGAGAGGCTTCGCCATCACCCCTACCGCTAAAGAAGGGTGGATCCTCAAGGTGAGCGACAGCCTCCTGGACATAATGGAGTGGACAACAGGACAGCCACCTAGAGTATGCCCCATAACGACGCAGGACATCACACCATACGGTAATGACCTTGACCACATCAACAGCATAATGCAGCCCACCATAGCCACCGATAAACCGGTTGTGGGTGTCGCGATAACCACTGAGGTCCCTGTGCCAGGCTGTGGGACCGGCGCCAGTCACCCCACAGATATTGAGATGGCTGCCCGATTCACCTTAGAGGTTGCCAAAGCCTATGGGAAAGGCATGTGCAGCTTCTACGACGAGGAAGAATGGAGTATCATCAAGAAGAGGTATGGAGAACTGAACCTTCTTCAAACACTTGGAAAAACCGGTTAAATGCCGGATTATTTTTTATAAATTCACATAAAACAAGGTTTCTCCCATTTTTGAGTCCTAAGACGTTTATATTGCCCGAACCGAGTAATCCATGAGAGCGATGTACAAGAAAATTCTTGTAGCTTTCGATGGCTCCGAGCCATCCAAACACGCACTGGACCACGGTGTCAGCGTAGCTGTCAGATGGAACAGTGAACTAGAGATCCTGTCAGTTGTACCTAGGGTGATGATGCCTGTCTTCCCCGACGAGGGCTTCGGCGCGGCTCCTATATCCGCTGCCCAGGACATGAGTGACTACCAGGACAAAATGAAGGAAATCTACGCCACCAGCCTCAAGGAGGCCGAGAACGATGTCAGGGAGACCTTTCCAAACCTGAAGGTTTCAACCAAACTCTTGGAGGGAAAACCTTCCTCGACCATCGTTGATGAAGCGGAGACCACAAATGTTGACCTCATAGTTATCGGTAGTAGGGGACTTGGAGGCATTACGGGATGGATACTAGGCAGCACCAGTCGCCGGATCGTAGAGAGCTGTACCAAACCTGTCCTGGTTGTCAAGAGCACATCCTAGGGCAACCCTTTTTCCATCATGCTCCAAAGTAGTGGATACTATGGAACCCATTGACGCCCTCAGGGAGGCAGGTCGCATCGCAGGCAAGGTCAGGGACACCGTTGTCAAGGAGGTCAAGCCAGGGGTGAAAGCTGTTGATCTCTGTGACAGAGTTAACGAGATGGTGGCCGAGTTGGGGGGAGCCATGGCTTTCCCCACAAACGTGGACATAGACCACGTGGCGGCTCACTACTGCTCTCCATACGGTGATATTACGGTGATTCCGGACAAGTCACTCGTTAAGCTGGATATCGGTGTACATGTGGACGGGTGGATCGCTGACACAGCGATTACGGCGTGTTTTGACCCTGATTTACGGTATCTCGTAGACGCTGCGACTGCGGGTCTAGATGCTGCTATTAACACTATCAGATCGGGGATACGGGCAGGAGAGGTGGGTGCAGCCATTGAACAGGCAATAAAATCTCACGGCGCCAAGCCCATACGGAATCTTACTGGTCACAAGCTCGCTAGATACGTGGTTCATGCAGGTCCAAGTATCCCTAATGTTTCTGGGCGTGACAACCACCTCATAATGGAGGGCGACGTTTACGCGATAGAGCCCTTCGCTGTGCCTCTGAGCGCTGACGGTCTCGTCATGGATGGGCCGCCGAGCAACATCTACAGGTTCATTAAGAAGCGTAGCCTGAAGGGTGTTTCGAAGAGGATGCTGAAGCAAATTCAGGGAGAGTACAGAACTCTTCCTTTTGCTTCCAGATGGGTTATTAGGAGGTTCAAGGGACCGGAGGGGCAGGCAGCGTTCCAGGAACTCCTGAAAACGAAGTGTATAATGAGCTATCCTCAGTTGATTGAGAGAACCAGGGCGAAGGTCGCTCAAGCTGAGCACTCGGTCATAGTGACCGGTGATGGCTGTGAGGTTACCACAGCCTAGTTACTTTTTTTTCTCGTCTTTACGTGTGTGGATCCGCGTCATGAGCATGTTGCCCTCGCACCGCGTGCAAGGCTCATCGCTCTTGAATAAGTAGTCTCCTCGCTGGAACGCCCTTACGCGTTTTAAGTTGCATTGGGGGCACTCCAGTGTGGTGATCACCTCAGACTCCTTTACCTCCAAGCTCCGCTTCGTGGGTGGCTTTGCCCTGAAGAAACTGTACCCGATGGCTATGAATCCGCTTGTCCCTATGATCATGTACATGAACGCGGTCTCGATGTCCTCATTTCCGTATGCCTGGAAACCCATGTAGAGGCTCATAAGGGCGAGTGCGCCGACGACGACCATGGCTGCCAAGGAGACCCAGTTCTGGGTGGCTCCGCTTGCGAGTGGCGCAGTGTCGCTCATCTGCTTCATTGGGCTACCCCCACGGTGTTGCCGATCCCGGCTACCACAACTGTGTCGCCTTCCTTGCTATAGTCAAGGATAAGTCCCTTCACACTTGCCACCGCTTTGTCTGTGGCGTCGAACAGCGGCTCCACCAGAGGCGCTACCACGTGCTCCATGCCCTGCTTGATGGCAACGGCGTACATGGGTACGTCGTGTTCTGTCGCGGCTTTCTCGATCTTGTACTTCTCGACGCCTGGACCTCCTATGGCCGCTCCGACGCCTTCAGCGATCTCACCGACTTCCTCTCCTTCTAGTTTCCCTGCTGCGTCAACTGTGATGAGCATTGTTACTTTGCCCTTGTTTTCATCGAGCAGTTTGGTGATTGCGTCACCCGGCTTTCCCACGTTGCCACCTGGACCCATGGCCTTGGTTACTAGGACTCGTCTTCCCTCGAATTCGATCTCGGCTGCCACCATGTCCTTGGCGATCTCCCTGATCTCGCTGCCGTTCATGAGTTTGGCTGCGACTATTGCTCCGACGCTGTCCCCGATGGGGATGCCTTCCTTGAATGCTTGGAGGGCTGCGCTGTATGCCTCGATCTGTTGGAGTATCTGGGGGAGAATCATGTGGATCTGCATGATGATGTAGATGTTCATGGTCTTCTTGCCCATGAGGTAAAAGTGCCTGATGATCTTGTAGAACATGTTCAGTGCCAGTGATGCCTCGAGGAGATTCTCTATGTTGTTCCTCTCTGAGGGTGTGGCGTTAGGTGCCAGTATGGCTACCTCTTTCTCAAATGTGAACTCTCTTACGTTCAGTACTTTGCCGAGCTTTCCCACTACTCCCGCTGGGTCCATGTCTACCGGTGGGATCAGGAAGTGCTCCATGAAACGCTCTACCTGGGGTGTCGGGTCTCTTTCGGGTTTACCGATCTCCTTGATGGTCTCGATGGCAGTGTTCTTGCCTTTCTCTTTGAGACCCTTGATCTTTCGGAGTGTTGTCTCTATTTGTCGGAGCATGGTCATGGCTTGGATGCGCTGAGCGTAGAAGAGATAGATGACAAACGCGAAGCTGAACAGCGTCTGCAATATCATGCCTATCTCGTTATCAGGTTGAAGCAAAGACATTGAATCACTGCTGTTGGTAACCGAGCAGTCGATATAAATGTTAGTATAAAAGCAAAACAATACTCTAGAACATTGAATCCGGGGATGCGACGTGTTTATTAGCATATTTTTTTAAGCTTGGGACCGTGAGTTGTAGAGATGTTCCGCTACGCCGTTAAACGACTTATTCGTGGAAGAGGACTCTTCCTGTCACTGTTTCTGAGTGTAGCCTTGGCTGCTACGCTATTCTCGGGTATTCTTCAGGGAGCAGACGCGATTGGGGCACGGTCCATCGATCAGATATTCAACTCGGCGCCCTACGATATCATCTCGACTGCACCTGACAAGAATATCTCCAAGACAAGGGTCTTCGATATCGCTGAGATAATAGGTGACATAGACGGCGTAATAGGAGTGGACCACTTCGTTAGGTGGCCGATTAACCTAAACTCAGATGCCTTGAACGAGACACTTGAAGGAGTCTATCTTATCGCTATCCCTGACGACTCGGTGTTCTACGAGGGCTTGACGTTAGATAGACTTGAGAGAGGTGTTCTCTACATAGACGTGAACAGTGGAGAGGCTGACACGCTCGTCGAGGAAGGCTCGGTGGTTATCACCGCGAACACTTATCTCTGGAAGAACCCCCCAGGCTTCGAGACCAAGAACATAACCTATCCAGTAGAGGGCTCGGTTGGGCTCAAAGACAAGACTTGGGCTCTCTTCGTTAACAGGTATAACATCTATCTTCAGAACCTCATGAGCCGGAACGAGGTAACTATGCGTCGTCCAATCTACAACATGGTGCTTGTAAGCGAGGAGACGTTCATGGATATCCTCAACCCGATTTTCGCTGAGAATAGGAGACCTGTGGATGATCAAGAAGCGGTTGCATTAATCACACTTGACAGGGAAACCTTGGTGAATCCTTGGGATATCCCTAGCTCCAAGGCAGCAGTCAATGAGATCTTGGAGGAGGTCAACGCTAACGGCGCGAGGTACATGTACCTGCCGAGGAACTTCCTTGGGGAGCTTCTGGACGCTATTCGGGGAAACTCCGACGAGATGAAGACCAGTACGATGGTGATCAGTATTCCAGTGTTCTTCACTGCATGGTACCTGGGTGTAACAGTGAGTGAGGTTGTTTTCGGGTTAAGGAGAAGAGAGATTGGGCTGCTCTTCACGAGGGGTATGAACCATAAACAGGTTCTCTATATACTGCTCTTCGAGGGAGCAATGGTGAGTGTCCTAGCCAGCGTTGTCGGAATAATTGCCAGCACACTGATATTGCCTATCGTGATCCCAGGGGTTACTCCCATCGACCTGATGTTATCTATCACGCCAACTACTCTCATCGTTACATTCGTATTCAGCACCTTCCTTGCTGTGTTATCTGTGTACCGGCCAGCCCAGAAGGCTATTAACATCAACATAGTTGATGCGATTAGGGAGCACCAGACCTCTGAGGAGGAGGGAGAGTTCAGTTGGCTTGAGCCAATGACTGCCTTTGTTCTGGGAGCTTACAGGATGGGGATGCTTTTCATGGGTGTATCTGTCGACCAGTTTAGACCCGAATCCTCTAATCTCATTGTGACATTGCTTTACTCGACTTGGTGGGGTACGGATTACCTGTTGAGCTTCATTGCCCCAATACTGTTCTTCTGGGGCTTCATCAAGCTCTTCGTGCAGTACGTTCCATGGTACCAGACCTTTTTGACCAAGATTGCTCAGCTGGTTGCAGGTGACGCTGCGAAGTTCTTGACGCTTAGCTCAAGGAGGAACTTGAAGCGAGTAGCAGCGAGCATGTTTATGACAGCGCTCATCGTTGGATATAGCGTCTCCATCATCGGCAACATTGCTACAAGCGAGGACTTTCTCGTCAGCGCGGTGAAGACGGGTGTGGGAGCAGATATCGGTGTATGGCTCTTCGAGGGCAAGACGGCGAACGAGATATCCGAAGAAATTAAGGCGCTCCCAGGGGTGGCCTCAGCTACTATTGAGACGATTTTACAGCCTAAAACGAGCCTCGGAAATGTTCCAATACGGGGTATTGATCCCATCGAGTGGAGAGACACCGCGTATATAGGTCCCGAGTTCGTCGAGGATCTGAAGGTCTTCGAGGTTATGAATAGGACGGAGTACGGTGGGTTGCTGGAGAGGGGCGCTGCGAACGCGTTGGGGTACTCTGTGAACAACACTTTCCTGATTCAGGTCAAGGCTAGGACGTACTCGATAAAGATCGTTGGGTTTTTTGGTAGAGATACAGGCGACATAGTTGGAATCAGTAACCCTGTGCTATACGTTAACGACGACTTGATGGAGAAAATCAAGGAGCGGTACATCGACCAGAGGCGAATTATTCTCAAAGTCGAGCCAGGTGTTGACTTGGATGAGCTGAAATCGAGCATCGAGGAGATAGATCCTGATATTCAGAGAGTAGATGTTACTGAGCATAACATGGAGGTGGCTCTAAGCAATGTGTTGCTGTCTGGTCCTAAGCAGATACAGACTCTGGGAGCTTACTTCGCTGGCATCGTGGCAAGCATCGGGGTTATGCTCATCACCTCTACGGTGATCCGTAGCAGGATGAAGGAACTCACCATCATGGCTATAAGGGGTTACAGTCAGAGCCAGATGGCTGCGAGCCTGCTCCTAGAGAGCATCGGGATGGATATTTTCGCCATTATTCTGGGTCTCTTCATTGGTTTAGGTAACCTTATCGGCGTGATTAACCTGTTGAACAGTAGCCTGCCATTCACTTTCAGTCATAGAGTGGTGTTCCCCACAAGCACTTTGATTCAACTGGGTGGAATCATCGTTCTATTATTAGTATCAACCATCATACCTACTCTGGTGGCGGTGAGACAGATCTCAGTGGCGCCGGACCTACGATTGGAGGAGTAATGAAATGAGTAAGAGAAACGCTGTGATCGTGCGAGACCTCATCAAGATCTACAAGCTTGGTGAGATAGAGGTCCAGGCCCTCCGTGGCCTTAACATGAACGTTAGGAAGGGCGAGATGATTGCCCTCATCGGCCCATCTGGGTCAGGCAAATCAACTCTTCTGAACGTGATCGGGGGTCTCGATAAGGTCACTGCGGGATCTATTAGGGTTTTCGACACTGACTTGAGCAAAATGAGTCCAGCTGAGTTAGTGAACTTCAGACGGGGCACAGTTGGTCACGTTTTCCAGAACATGAATCTTATCGCCACGTTGACGGCTGCTGAGAACATTGAGTTACCTATGGCTGCCCTCGGCATCAAGGAGGATGAACGTACGAGGCGCGTCGAGGAACTCATCACTGTCGTCGGGATGAAGGACAGGAGGGATCACAAGCCCGGTGAGCTTAGCGGTGGCGAGCAGCAGCGCATCGCCTTGGCTGCAGCGTTGGCTAATGATCCTCCTTTGATCCTCGCGGATGAGCCTACCGGTGAGCTTGACACTGAGAACGCCCGGATCGTGGTGGAGTACCTGCGAAAGATTAACCAGGAGCTGGGAAAAACGGTGGTGATGGTCACCCATGACCCAAGAATCGCGCGTGTATCTGACAGGATTCTGCGTATACATGACGGGGTGGTGCAGGCGGATGTTGCTCCTACCAGTGAGGGGCAGCAGGCTGATTATGGTGACTTGCTCAGGGGCAGGGTTGATGAGTTAGATGTTACTTTGGCTGGACTGGAGAGTCAGTTCAAGGCCGGTACATTGACGGGTGACGAGTACGTGGATCAGCAGATGAGCCTGACGAAAACCATGGAGGTTCTGCGAGAGGAGCTTCACCGCTTGGGCATCGTCAATTAACCCTCTTTTCGCTTCAAGTAGCTTGGTATATCACGAAAAAAAATTATTCCGGTTACTGGATAATCCGGGTTTTTATGTGTTTAAAACCGGTTACTCTACCACTTTTTTACGTGTACCGTGATGTGTTCTGGGCTGTTCTGGGGCTTGTTTATGGTTTAGGGGTTTGTTTCAGGGTTTTTCGTGTTACCCCCCCCTTCCTTTCTTTTGAGTTGTGGATAGGTACGTTAGAATGAGTGTTTATTGGTTTAGAAGGTGGGCCACCAGCTTTCGCGGTTTCGCGAAGCCTAAGACATCACTAAAGCCGCAAACGGAGCGTGGTTTAACTTCCGAGTTCGGATGGGTTCGGGTGGGTCCCACGCCCTTTGGCCGGTTACCCAGCTATCATCCACGTCTCTTTTCTTTAAAGGTTTCGTTGTGCTTTATATGCTTGAACTCGATGACCCAGACCAGTTGTTCTGGGTTCCAGTCACCGTAGATGTTCATCCACGCCTCCTGGAACTCCTCGTGGCTGTGGAAGCCCTCGCATATTATGTCGTGTGCTGTCATGTCTCCCAGGTGCTGCTTGTAGATGTCGGTTACCTGTATGCTGTCAGGGAGGAACAATGCGTATCCACGTTTGAGGCGGATGGTTTGCCCGATCTGTAGGTTTGGGTTTCGGGGTCTTCGCGTCTGGGTCTTGCGGCCCTCCGTGATCATGGTGACGTATTGACTTTTGAATAAGAGGCTCAAACAGGTTTTTTCTAGGGTGTGTACCCGTTTATTGGTTGTGTGGCTGGGGAATCATTTATTAGGTGAATCTACATGCAATTTGCTTGGTGCGGGGCCGTGGTCCAGCCTGGTACGACGTTGGGCTCCAGAAAGTACAATCACTGAAACTGACCCTACGGGGAATGACGAGTTTCTGGAGCGGAGAAACTCAAATATCGAGGGTTCAAATCCTTCCGGCCCCACCATCTTTCTATTTTGACATTGGATCAATTGTTTTGATCCCCAGTTCATCCATCAAACGCAAAAGACTTCTATCGTGACTCATGACGGACGCTACCTTGTGTTCCATGATGGACGTGATTATCGTGGAGTCCCTGCCTCCAAGGCCATGCGTCTTGGAGAACCTGTTCAGGTAGCTGATCGATGACCTCATCATTGGTTGATCAAAGTCTAGGATGGTCAGGTTCTCAAGGTTGATGAATAACTCACTTACTCTCTGGGCTTGACTTGGCTCAAGGTTCCTTGAGAGGTAGTGAGCTACCTCCATAACTATGACGGTGTTGACAATCACGTTCATCGACGTGAGGGCGTCACGAAGGACACCAGCGATTTGGCTGTGCTCTTGGAGCCGAGAGTCAAAATAATAACACCAGATATTTGAGTCGATGAAGACTGTGTCTTCACTCTTCACCAAGTTTCCCCCAGATGTCCTTTAAGCGAAGAGGGTCCATCTCTGGCTCCCCATCAACGATGACACCCTCCAGTTCCTCGATGAACTTCTCAGGGGACACAGGGGGAGTCACGATCAGCCGGTCGTCCTCTATTGTAAGCTGAACGTTTCTGCCTGACTGTAGCCCTAGTTTATCCCGGATCTCTTTTGGGATCAAAATGCGTCCCCTGTCGTCTACTGTGGACTCTTCAGCTTTTCCCATCGTTCCCATTATTCACATTAATACCCATTTTATTAATGTTTTCCCATAGAAGCAACTGGACACTGTGAACTCAACAATAAAGAAACCCTTCCATTTTCCCCACTACAAAACATCAACTTCATCCAGTCAAATAGTATTCATGCCTGTCAAACCATGTAACTGGAAATATTTTCAAGTCTCGAAGTATAGTTTTAGCATCCATAGTCAATATATAAACCAATTTTCACGTATGGATGATTTAGTTGAGCGGTGACTCCATACTAATAGTCGATGACGACGAAGACATACTTTACTTCTTCAAGCTGATTCTCGAGGATGAAGGATACTACGTGGAAACAGCCTCAACAGGATACGAGGCGATCGAGAAGGCGAAAGCCAAGAAGTTCAACCTAGCATTACTTGACTATATAATGCATGACATCATCGGAGAACAAGTCGCCGTACAGCTTAGTCAAATAGATAAAACGACAAAAATAATCTTCATCACTGGGTACTCTCAGATAAAGGACAAATTATTCCCGAGGGAACTCGCCATCAGGGATGTGTTATTGAAGCCCATCACGGATGAAGAGCTTCTACTCGCCGTGAAAACCGTGCTCCCAGCGCCGTACATGGAAGTAGACGTTATCACCGTGACGGATTCGTGAGGCTATCGTCTTTCCTGATTACTGTTCCATAGACGGTTTAAACATCTTTAGAGTGGATTTAACTTGATTCAGGTGAACTGGGTACTCATAATCGGTGGTTTGATCCCCTTCTGGACAGCCATCTCCATCATCCTCATGAACAGACGTGTTAGCTCCAACAGGCCAACACGCCGGACCAAGTCCATCCCTGATGTGGATGACGAGTACTCTGACTACTCTGATTATACCGACTCATCTGACGAATACACGGAGAAACCTAAAGGACTCATATCCAAGCTAAGCATCCTCGGCAACCTCAACATGAATCCGCTAAAACGCCTGCGAAACAAGCTGCCTGGAGCAACACCTAACGACTTTGACATGCCCCCAGAGGATGTGCCAGATTCATACGAGCAAGACAGCATCATGGAAAACCCTCAACAACCAAACGTAGGGATGGTGGCAGCTGCCTTAGCCGGCGTGGATCTGTCGTCTGAGAGGAAACTTTGGGGTATCAGTCTGCTTACCTTAACCTTTGCGGGGTTCTTTAACGGCCTCTACGCCTTGCTTGACTATGTTTTCACCGAGTACAGGACAGCTATCGGTACAGGTCTACCCATGGCGGGTACACTGAAGCTCTTCAGTAACTTCACAATGGTGGCTTTCGGGTTATGCTTTCTATTCTCCACTCTGAGGACAGGATTGAGGCTTCTCAAAGAGTAAAAAGGGTACGATTAGACAGCTAATTTGAAGCGTCACTTAACATCATATACGATTTCAGGGTTTTTCCTAATTGGATTGGAGACTTCAGTAAAATAATTAAGATGAATGAAAAAATGAGCAGGGTCACTCCATCTGGTAGACGACTTTTCCGTCAACGATGGTTGTGAGTACCTTGGTCTTGACAATGTCAGCGGGGTCACAGGTCAGTATATCGGTGTCTAGCACAGCAAAGTCTGCGAGTTTACCATGCTCGATGCTGCCCTTGATGTCCTCCTCGAAGGTGATGTAGGCGCCGTTCCATGTGTAGACTCTTATCGCGTCCATGACGCTGATGGCTTGGCTCTGCCCCAGGTCCTGCCCTGTCTCGCTGGTCCTGTTGACGCAGACATGTATACCCTCCATGATGTTCGCTGAACACACAGGCCAGTCAGCGTTTCCGCTTGCCACGATGCCCATCTCCTTGAAGCTTTTCATAGGCATGTATCGCTTCATCCGTTCCATACCCATGAATCCTCTGTGCTGGTCTCCTAGCTCCCACCCGAAGCCTACGGAGGTTGAGCTGGTCACGTCCAGCCTCTTCATCCGTTCAAGCGCTGCCTGTGTTGGGAGGCTGCAGTGCTCTATGCTGTGCCTGCTGTCGGGCCTAGGGTCCTCGTTGTACGCGGCCTCGACGGAGTCTAGGAAGAAATCGATTCCTCTGTCTCCAATAGCACCTAAACCGCTACGCATACCGGCCTTGTGGAGCTTGACGACGATTGGGGCGAACTCTGCGAGGGCGCGTCCATCGTTGAGCTCCTCGTTGGTGTACCCGTGGACAACGCCATAGTTATCTGGAGTCGGGTAGTTGAGGTACGGCTCGTAGACAGCGCAGTTACCCGCACTCATGCTGCCGTCGTGTCCCAGCTTGATGCCCGCGAATTTGAGGTGATTGTCCCCGAAGTGGGTCATGTACCCTGCCTCGACGCTGAGATCAGTGGCCAACTGGTACCGCTCGTTCCTGTGATAAGAACGACCCAATATTGGCGCGGCTATGAGGAAGCTGTTCCTTATGTGGAACTCACCCTCATTAAGCAGCTCCTGATACATGGGTAAAAAGTCCATTGGAGCGCCCGGCTCCTGAAGGCTCGTGATGCCCAATGAAAGGAACATCTTGATGGCGTTCTTGAGCCCCTCCTTCATCTCCTCCTTCGTTAGAACGGGTTCCAGTGCTATTAGCTCAAGCACAGGCTTCGCTCCCTCCTCACGGAGGTTGCCGAGGGGTTCACCGGTCTCGGGGTCACGATGGATGAATGAAGGTGGCTCAGGATCAGGTGTGTCTTTGCTGATGCCTGCTAGCTCTAATGCTAGACTGTTGACTCGTATCCCGTCGTGGCCTCCCTGTCTTGTAATTGATATTGGGTGATCAGTGGATGCCTTGTCGAGATCATACCTGTTGGGGAACCGTTTCTCCTTGAGCTTGGACTCGTTGTATCCCCATCCCTGTATCCAGCGGCCTTTGGGGAATGTCTCAGCTTTCTTCCGCAGCTCCTCGATGAGAGCATCCATAGACCTGACGTAACGAAGGTCAACGGTCCTGACTCGTCTGCCTCCGCTGCTGAAGTGGGCGTGGGTGTCCACGAAGCCGGGGGTTACCAGTTTACCTTTGAGGTCGATGACCTGTGTATGTTTTCCTATGTAGGCTTTGACCTCCTCGGTGGTGCCTACTTTGATTATCTTTTCTCCTTTGCACGCGACGGCCTCAGCGACTGTGTCATCCTTGTCAATAGTCGCAATCTTTCCGTTGATGAGGGCGAGGTCGGCGTACAGTTCATCTGGAATCGCCATAAAAATCAATGCGTAATATATACAATAATTATATAACGGCTTCCAAGGGCTTGATCAAAAATTATTTACAGCCTCAGACACCCATTCACGGGATTACTTGTCTCTAAATATGTGGCAGGGAGCAGAACAAGAGTTCGCCGCAGGTTCATGGCCCATGGGGCTCTTTGAGGCCCTCGGCAAACGAGGGGTCTACGTCTTCAAGCCAGACGACGGCATCCCACGGGCTTTTCTCAGAAACGGTGGCCTCTGCTACATCCACGGCAACCTCTTCGAGGTCTGCACCCCCGAGTGTAGGAACCCCTTGGAGATGTTGGCTTATGAAAAAGCGTGTGAGGCGTACGCCCGACTAGCCTCATGGACCTACCAAGAAGACACAGGTGAACAAGTCCACCTCTACAAGACCAACATAGCCACTGACCCCAAAGGAGAGGTACCCTACACGACCGTTGGGAGCCACGAGAACTACCTCGTCAAACGGGAAAAGTACGTTGAGAACATTCATCTTCTCATACCTTACCTCGTTTTGAGGCAGGTCTTCTGCGGTGCAGGTGGATACGTGAACGGGAGATACCTCGTCTCTCCTCGAACAATTTTCCCCAAGACCCTGTACTCGGAGACCAGCACCGATTACCCGATTATCAGCACACGTGACGAGTCCCACACAGACGACGTTTTCAGTCGCGCCCACATCGTGAATGGGGAGGGAGCCCGTTCTGAGGTAACAACGTTCCTGAAGCACAGCATCACCAGCTATATCCTCAGGGCAATCGAGCAAGGACACCTCACATCGGTGCCCGAGATAGAGGCTCCAATCGAGTCCAACAAAGCGATCTCACTGAGCCTCGACGGAGACTGGACTGTCCCTTTGAAGGAGGGCGCTGAGATAAGGGTCATTGATTACCTCAACTCCCATTATCTTGAGGCGATTGAACGTGTCTTCGCTGATGGAAGCCCTGCGGATCACGACCTGATGGCTCTTCGTGAGTTCAAGTGGGTTCTCGGGAAGCTCGATGAGGGATTGATTGAATCCTTGGACACATCCATCGAGTGGGTCATCAAGATGAGGCTCACAGAGAAAGTGCTGGACGAGTACATCGTGGAGGAGGGTCTAAGCATGGATGCAGCGAAAGAGGCAGCGATGTACCAGTATACAGCGGTCACTGACCCGCTGTACGATGAACTTGTGGAGAGCCACGGACTGAGAACCATAATCTCGGAAGAGAACGTCAAGAAGGCGTTCATGGACCCACCCTGTGAGAGCAGGGGAACACTAAGAGTCGCTCTCGCCAAACGGTTCAAGGACGAGTTGAAGACCATGAGCTGGAGCTACATCAAGCTGAAACCCGAGATAAACTACTACCCTTTCGAGTTCAACGAGCTTGGTGGATGGACAAATAAAAAGATCAAGGCGAAAACGGCTGAGATTCAATCCTTAATAGACTCAAGCCGCTGAACTTGTAGCAAATATTATAGAGTATCCTGCCCAAGAGTTGGCATTGCGACTTGTTTTCGAGGCACATGGTTTGATGGAACACAAGATACGTGGAGTCGAGCACGAGCTAGCCATGAACACACAGCCCCAGCTACCCCATAGGTCACTGATACACCTAGTAGGAATGGCTATCGAGGAGCTTAGGAAGGCAGAGCTTGTCACTGGGATCAAGGTCGAGGAGCCCCGACTGGACTATATGGCCTACAACGGATTCAGGGTCTACGACGACATGAGCCACCTAGAACTCTCAAGCCCCAGCTACAACAGTAGCATGGAGGCCGTCATCTACGACAGGGTCGCCGAGCTGTTCGGCTACTACGCCGTGAAGGGCCTCAGGAGCTACTTCAAGGGTATAAACGGGTACAAGAACAACGTCTCCAACATCAAGGAAGGCGATGGTTGGAGGGCAAACAGCTACAGCACTCACAGCAGCATCCTTATGGATCGACGTGTGTGTGGTCCAGATGTCTGGGACAAGATGGAGGACGCCTTAGTCCCATTCATGGTGGCACGGATACCCGTAATCGGTGGCGGCGACTATGTGCCCTGCAAGAGGGACGGCTCGCTGCCCCGACCCGGAAAGATAATGAACGGTGAAACACTTCGCTTCGTAATCAGCCCACGTGCAGCCTTCATCAAAAGAGTCTCAAGCAACGACACCGTGGACGCTAGGGGCATCCTCAACCAGAGGAACGACCCCCACGCAGACCCCGAGAAGTACTGGAGATTCCACGACATCAACTGGGAAGGACTCAGAAGCCCTTTCCAGATCTACCTGAGGGATAACCTTGAAACCCTCGTTATGACTGCTTACGAGAAAGGTTACTATCAAGACGCACCCAAGCTGGATGACCCTGTTGCCTCCATGAAGGAGATGACCACCGACACTGAGGCTCTCAACTGGAAGCTAACCCTTGCGGATGGGACAAGAGTAGACGCAGTTGCAGACATCCTCGAAGGCTTTTACCTAGCAGGCGTCGAGGAGATGTTAAGCAGAGAAGAATCAACCGAGGCGGACAGACGGTCTTTCAACCTCATCAAGGCCACGGTGCAGAGACTTCAGGAGCGCAGCCTTGAGTACTTCATCGACGGACTGGACTGGGTCACTAAGAAGACGCTCATAGACGAGTACGCTGAGGGTGACATCGAGGAAGGGTTAGGCATCTGCAACCAGTACACCTTGTTGGATGAGACCGTTCTCAGGTACATAGGTGAAACAGTTGAAGTGGACGAAACCACGTTCAGCCTCGATGACTCCATGGAGTTCGCGAGAGACGCGATTCCCTTCGAGAACTGGGACGCTCTGACGGGGAAGGTGAAGCATGCGTTACATAACGGCCCAGAGGGGACACGGGAGTACATCCGTTGCCTCGCTGCACGAGAGTTCCCGGGCTTGCTCAAGTCCATCGAGTGGGAGAGCATCAACTTTCACAACGCATCGATCCGTCTGGATGAGCCTTTCATCTTCAACAAACAGATGTGCGGGGATGTCCTCGAGAAGGCGACAGGCACCTTCACAGAGTTCACCAAGGCCCTCGACAAGCTTAACCAGAGGGGGGATCACATGATGTACGCCCCCAGCGACGACCACGAGAAACATGACACAGAGTGAAAATGATGACAGAGAAGAAAGACGAGAACCTCTTCCCCAGCTTTAAGAAAAGGAAGCTGAAGCGAGGAAAAATCATCATAAAGAAAGAGCATAAGGAAGTCGTAGCACCACCAGGGCAGTAACCATATCCGGAATCAGATTTAATTCACCGCTAAAGGGTATTGAACCGCATTTTTTCGGAGGAACATACAAACATTTACCTTACTATGTCACACAGATTGAATCATGACTATACGGGATACTGTTCTGTTAGGTGACCCGCGGCTAAGGGAGGAAGCCCATGGAGTAGTGAACTTTAGTGATGAACTTGCACTTATCCTTGAAGACCTCAAGGACACGTTAACACATATCCAGAAGGAGCAAGGTATGGGCAGAGGCATGGCGGCGCCCCAGATCGGGTACCCTAAGAAAGTGGTCTACATACAGATGCCTGAAAGAAGCTTTTACCTTGTTAACCCAGCCATCATTTGGAGGAGCCCCGAGACTTTCATGGTCTGGGATAGCTGCTTCAGCTTGAACGCCGCGTTCTTCGTCAAGATTAGCCGAAACAAAGCGATAAAGGTCGAGTACAAGGACGAGGACGGCGGGAAGCACATAGAGGAGTTCAGCGACGACATGAGTGAGCTCCTGCAGCACGAGATCGACCACCTCCACGGGGTCATGTGCACCGACCATCTCACCGATCTACGAAATATTGTCATGAAGGAAGAGTGGGAAAAAAGGTATAGAACCCCCGGCATCGGTATGTAACAGAAAATAAGGAACAGGGAACTATAAGCACCCCACATATCCTTTATAACCCTCCAAAGCTTGGAACCATCGACTTGAGCGCCAAGACATTCGCCTTACTCGTCATTGGGATCATACTGGGCGGTGCAGCCGGGTACTTCGGCAACAACTACTTAATTACTCCGAGGATAATCGAGCTGGAAGATAATGTATCCCAGCTTACCATGGACTATGAACAGCTAACCATCGACCACGAGGTACAGGGCACCGAGAAAACAAGGCTTGAGACACAGCTCACAGAGCTGAACCAGAGCCACCTAGACATTACAGGCCAGTATGAGTCACTGTTTGATGAGCATGAGGCGTTACTTGAACAGCACGCGTTGCTTCAGGGCCAGTACGAGTCCCTCTTGGACCAGTACGAGGCGTCCTTCGGGGGACTCGATTTATCCCCAGAGTCGTTACCTGTCCTGCATCGAGAGTACACGTGGGAATACGGCGCACAAGTGCATACAGTAAACATCACGGTACCGGAGCCACTTCTTGATTATTACAGTGGAAAGGATCGGTACAGCACATCTGACTACACGGGTTACGTGGTGCACCCATACGATGACGCGTATATTGAGGCTCTGCTCAACGAGTTCGAGATAATCTGTGCCCTCAACAAGTACGGTGAAGAAGAGAGATTGGGCCTAGTAACAAGTTTCGTGCAAAACCTCCACTACGAGACAGACGACACCCTCGGCTTTGACGAGTACCCCAAGTTCCCCGTGGAAACCCTTGTGGACAGTGGAGGAGACTGCGAGGACACATCCATCCTCTATTCAAGCTTCCTGAAGGCCATGAACGTAAGCACAGCCCTCATCTACATGCCTAACCATATGGCGGTAGCCGTGGAGGCAAACGCCACTGGAACATATTGGTTGCTGAACAACCGCACGTATTATTACCTAGAAACCACGGCCACAGGCTGGGAGCTAGGTGAAGTCCCATCGGAGCACAAGTACGAGGAAGTAAACCTGTACATCGTGGACTCTGAGCCTTACCTGAACCATGAGTGGGAGGCTTCGATAAGAAGCAACAAGGTCACTGTAACCATGACACTGACCAATGAGAGTCCCAGAACGGCTGAAGGGTACCGCGCCTGGCTAGGACTGGAAGCCATCGATGAAAGCATAGTCGGTATCAAGGAGAGCACGGTATTCAACCTAGAATTCCAGCAAACAAGGTATTATACGTTAATAGTTACCGGGCCGAGGTACGTTAAGATGAGGCTCATGGTGGGTGTAAAAGCCCCTGACGGCACGGTGAGGAACATCACTTACTCCGAGTACTTTACGACAAAGTAACCAAATAGGTACTGAGAAGATTTATTCCCTATAGCTACGCTATTCATGCCGATGCAGATGGAGTTCTACGAGGTAATCAACACTAGGCGGAGCATCCGTTTATACAAAAAAGATAAAGTGCCAGAGGAAGCGTTGATTTGCATCTTGGAGGCCGCCCGAATTGCCCCAAGTGGCCACAACAGGCAGTTCTGGAAGTTCTATATTGTCAAAAACGAAGACAGAAAACTCAAGGTTGCTGAGGCATGCGGAGGCCAGAAATGGATAGCAGATGCACCCATTGTGGTAGTGGCTGTTGGGTGGAAGGTGCCTTTCAGCAGAGGCGGCTACATGGGGGAGATGAGCTTCATCATGGACGTAAGTATCGCGTTCACACAGCTAATACTTGCAGCACGGGCAGAGGGACTGGGCACCTGCTGGATAGGCGACTTCCAGAATAAAGAAGTAAAGGAAGCGCTTGAACTCCCCGACGACGAAAATGTGGTCGCAGTGACACCTCTAGGCTACCCAGATAAGGGAGTGTTCAATGAGAACACGAGCCGTAAGCCTCTCGCAGAGATCGTTGAGGAGATGTAAGCCACCATGCAACGTGTACGACTCGTTGTCTTCGATATGGCGGGGACCACCGTTGACGACAGAATCGACAACATCCCATTGGTTTTGAAGAGCTACAGTGACGCCTTCGAGTCTCACGGCGTCCACATCCCCATGGAGATACTTAACGAGCAGCGGGGAAGAGACAAGTGGACCGTCATCAAGGAGCTGGGCGGAGACAAAGCCAAACTCATCTACAGAGACTTCGTGGAGACCCTGCTTCAAAACACCTCTAAAGTCAAGGAGATGGACGGAGCCTCCGATACTTTCCGGTTCCTCAAGGAACACGGAGTCAAAGTCGTGTGCTCGACAGGTTTCCCAACAGAGGTTTCATCCGCTATTTTAAAGGAGCTGGGATGGCAAGAAAACGGCTTGATCGATGGATGGATATGCAGTGAACAGGTGGGGGCTTCACGCCCTGACCCCGCAATGATTCTTCACGCCATGAATACACATGGCATAGAGAACCCAAACGAGGTTGTCAAAGTTGATGATACAGCGAAAGGAGTCGAGGAGGGGCTCAACGCGGGTGTACTTACCGTCGCGGTGCTTTCTGGAACCCAGAGCATCCAACGTCTTGACGCGGCAGGTCCTCACACTATTCTTCGTGGCGTAGGGAACCTGCCTGATTACCTCTTAGAGAATGGATATGTCCAGAGTTAGTTTGTTTCCTCTTTTTCCGGTTCCTCGACCCAGAAGTAAACCATGAGGATGGGAGGTATCACGAGCAGCACCTCTATTAGGAAAGGTGCTTGGTGGCTTACAGCCTCGTACATCCAGCCTCCCATGATTGCTCCAAAACTCCCGGCTATCATGGAGAAGAAACCCCTAGACCCATTCACTTTTCCTCTATGCTCTCTTGGCACCAGATCTGCGAATAACGCTGACATTGAGCTGTTAGCCATAACCATGAGTAGCCCAACCATCACCATGGACAAGATCAACCGGTAAAAGTTACCATAAACCAGCAGTATAATGGCTACAGCCCAAAGCACGAAAGCAGCCATAAGTGGTTTTTTCTTTCCCACCTTGTCGATGAGTTTCCCTGCCGGTAACGCAAGGGCTATCATGGATACAGGAAGCGCTGTCATGATGTAGCTGTAAGGTATCTCACCGATACCCAAGTCACGTATAATATAGAACGCTAACACTGGCACGAAGAGACCTGACGTGAAGTTCATGATTATGTTGACCAAAAAGAGGATGAACGCTGACCGTGGAACCAGACTCCAGACATTAATGCTCTCCCTCAGCGATGTAGGGTACTCGCTAAGCATCTCCCCCACGTTAATCTTCGTGGGCTCCTCAACTGTCTCAGTGAGCCGGGTCCGAAGCAAGGCAGCTATGAAGAAACCTATCATGACTAGCTTGTATGTGAATCTCATACTGGGGACCAGTCCTTGGAGCGTGAACAGGTACCCCGCCAGTAACGGAGCGGGTGTTGTGCTTACGCTTGTGATAAGGTTGATGATGCTGAAACCCATTCCTCTTTTCTCCCTGGGCAGGGAGTCCGCTATTATCGCGTTTAACGCAGGCTGATAGATGCCTGCTAGACCTGATATCACCCCCCCTAGGAGAATCCATTCCCAGCTCGGCGCGTAGACAAAGAATATTCGTGAGAGAGCAGCGACGAAAGTCATGGAGGAGATGAGCCATTTCCGGCCATACTTGTCAGCGAGATAACCCCCAGGTATCTGCACAAATGCACCCGCTAAGCTCTGCGCTGCACCTATCATACCGATAGTAGTGGTTGTGGCTCCCAGCGCCTCAACGTATAATGTGTGGTAGGTGTTCGGCAGCTCAGTGAAAAAATCGAGTACCAGCCAGCTCAGTACCATGATCAGGAAGTTGCCCTGCACGAAATCGAACTCGGAGCGTAAACGCTGTATCAGGCCTTGTGAGGCCTCCTGAGACGCTACTTCGCTGGTCAACTCGGGTTTACTCGATCTTTTCTGGCTGATTCTCTAGGTATGCGTTAGGGCTGACCTCTACACTGTCGGTGTACTCGACTTTGCCTGAGACTTTGCAGCCCGCCTTGATGACTACGATGCCTCCTCGGACGTTATGGCAGTTAACGTTTTCGAGTGTTACCTCTTTGACGCCGATGATGTCAGTTGTCTTGAGTTCTCCCTCGTCCCGCCATGCCCTCGGTGATAACTCGACGTCGATGTACTCGGCCTCGATGCCTCCGTCGATGCGGCTCACGCTACGGCCCAGATGAGCCTCGAATCTTTTAGCTGTTATCTTGCCCTGAGTATCCATTGTGCCGCTGTATCTTACGAGGCCTTCTGACTCGATGTCGCCATGTACTCGTATCGAGCCGCTGGACCTCAACTCTTTCTTGATCGTGAGTTTTCCGCCAATCTTGGTGCTCCCTGAGACCTCCATGATGTCACCTGTAGCGGTTCCTTCGATCCTCATGCTACCGGATTTATCTAGTTCTTTGAACTCTGCGTCGCCCTCGATGGTGGCTGATCCACTGAACTTCATGGTGTCAGCGCTGATGCTTCCTCCCACGGTTGTGGAGCCACTTGTATGGATGTCCCCAACCTTGAGGCCGCCCGGTAGCTTGCTACTGCCGCTCGTCCGTATTCTTTCCGGGCTTATGCTGCCTGACCCGCTAATCTTCACGTCCCCGTAGCCTTGAAGTGTGACCCTACCTGAGCCACTTATCTTCGTTACGGGTATCTCACTGTACTCCATCTCAATCATGAACTTGGAACGGGATTTTACTTTTAAAGGAGACTCACCTGTTGAAGTCGCGTGTTGTAGTCACAAATTGTGACTAAAACAGGTCCCATTTTCTAAAGTAATATATGACATCCTACTCAAAATGAGATCAATACAGCACCGTGATACAGGGGTTAAAGGCCAAGCGAGGAGGTAAACCATTGAATGAACGAGTGACGAAGCTGAGAGAGGAGAGCGTGAGCATCAAGCCATACATATCTACTGAGAGGGCTGAGCTGCTCACAGAGTTCTACAGAGACAACTGGTATCAGAGGTACAGCACACCCGTGTTCAGGGCCATGGCGTTCAGACACATCATGCTCAACAAGACCATAAACATCGAGCATGGGGAACTCATCGTCGGTGAAAGAGGGCCTGCCCCCAAAGCCACGCCGACCTTCCCTGAGCTTTGCTGTCATACACTCGAAGACTTTGAGATAATGAACAACCGTGAGCGCACCCCATTCAAGGTGAATGATCACGCCCGAGATGTATACAGAGACACTATCATCCCGTTCTGGGAGGGCAGAAGCATGCGTGACAAGGTCTTTGAGGCCATGACGTCTGAGTGGCATCAGGCGTTCAACGCGGGAGTCTTCACCGAGTTCATGGAGCAACGGGCACCGGGTCACGCCGTGCTGGACGACAAGATTTACCGCCATGGGATGAAGGACTTTAAGAAACGTATCACGGAGAGGCTCACCCAGCTGGATTTCCACAACGATATGGATGCCTACGCGAAGCAAGAAGAGCTTAAAGCCATGGGGATAGCCGCGGATGCCCTCATCGCATATGCTGAGCGGTACACTAAGCTAGCCTCAGAGATGGCTGAGAAAGAACAGGATGAGCAGAGAAAACAAGAGCTCCTCAGAATCGCAGAGGTATGCAGCCGTGTGCCAGCTGAAGCTCCACGGGATTTCTGGGAGGCGTTACAGATGTACTGGTTCTGTCACCTTGGCGTCGTTACTGAGCTGAACACGTGGGACAGCTTCAACCCTGGACGGATCGATCAGCACTGGATAGGCTTTTACAGGGATGGTTTGGAGAAAGGTGAACTCACGAGGGAGTCAGCGAAGGAACTGTTTGAGTGCTTCTGGGTCAAGTTCAACAACCAGCCGGCGCCACCCAAGGTAGCCATAACAGAGGAGCAGAGCGGAACATACCAAGACTTCGCGTTGCTCAACGTGGGGGGAGTCACCCCAGACGGCTCTGATGCAGTAAATGAGCTCAGCTACCTAATACTGGACGTGGTTAAGGAGATGCGGCTTATCCAGCCCAGCGCCTGCATCCAGCTAAGCAAGAAAAACCCCGACAGGTTCCTGATACACGCCCTCGGGGTCGTTAAGGAGGGTTTCGGTCAGCCCAGCCTATTCAACACCGACGTGATAATCAGGGAGTTCCTCAGAGCAGGCAAGTCCTTGGAGGACGCGAGAGCCGGTGGACCAAGCGGCTGTGTTACCATCAGCGGCTTCGGCAAGGAAAGCTGTACATTGACCGGGTATATGAACTGGCCCAAGATACTGGAGCTCACCTTCTACAACGGCGTTGACCCCAACACAGGTAAACTGATAGGGTTGGAGACAGGAGACCCAAGGGACTTTACTAGTTATGAAGAGCTATTCGACGCTTACAGCAAGCAGTTACGCTACTTTATTGACGTGAAGATCAGGGGCAACAACGTCATCGAGCGGCTCTTCGCTGAGCATATGCCGTGTCCCTTCATGAGTGTCATCATGGATGACTGTATCGAGAAAGCGCGGGACTACCATGACGGCGGCCCAAGATACAATGTCACTTACATCCAGGGTGTCGGTATCTCCACCGTAGCAGACAGCCTCAGCTCCATCAAGCACCATGTCTACGATAACGGCACCTTCACCATGGACAGACTCATGGAAGCCATCTCGACGAACTTTGAGGGAGACGAGAAGACACGACAACTTCTGCTAAACAGAACCCCAAAGTATGGAAACGATGATGACTACGTTGACAGTTTAGCGGTCGCTGCCTTCGACGCGTACGTTGAAGCACTGGACGGACGCCCCAACACCAAGACAGGGAAGTACAGAGTCAACCTCCTCCCCACAACGGTGCACATCTACTTTGGCAGAGTCACCGGGGCAACTCCTGACGGCAGAAGGGCCTGTGACCCGTTGAATGACGGGATAAGCCCAAGCCATGGAGCCGACAAGAAGGGACCTACAGCCGTCATCAAGTCAACCAGCAAGCTTGACCACGTGAAGACCGGAGGCACCCTGCTGAACCAGAAGCTGATGCCCTCGCTGCTTGAGACGGAGGAGAACATCGATAAGCTGGCTCACCTTGTCCGCAGTTACTTCAGGCTCGATGGGCACCACATCCAATTCAACGTTGTTGATTCCAAGACCCTGAAGGACGCTCAGGCTCACCCTGACAAGCACAGTGACCTAATAGTACGCGTCGCTGGGTACAGTGACTACTTCGTTGATATCGGCAGGGAGCTGCAGGACGAGATCATCGCCCGCACTGTTCATAAGGACTTGTAAAAAATGGGGCTTGCGTCCCCTATGTCACTTCGAAGAAGTGTGTAGGCGGGTACCTGGGTAGCTCCCTTGTGAAGGACTTGTCAGGCCAGAAATAATGTATCACTTGGTGAGTGACTTCCGCGGGTATAGTGAGTCCTTGCCATGTCCTGTGGTAGTGGGCTTGGTCATGGACCTCGTGGACCATGCTCCAGTTGAACTTGAGTTGACTGGGACCATATAACCCCATGAATTTGACTCCTGCTTTCTCGCATTCTGAGCGCACTGCCTCTACCCACCGGGTCAAACCGTCTCGAGTACCCGACCAGTCGAAATAGTTTATTACCAGCATCTTTCTTCCTCTGGTCGAGGGAAAACCCGGATACGGCTAAACAAGTCAAGCTAATATGGGTTACTTACTCGTACCGATTCACTGGGTCCCTGACCATCAGTATGGTGTAAGCAAGTCCACCGGCTAGGAGTAGTGACTGCAGTAGCCATGGGGCGGCTGGTGACAGGAAGTAGATGAAGCCTCCTGCGATATTTCCGAGAACTTTGGGGAGGAAGATGAGAAAACCGGTGGGGAACCCTACGCCGGTGACCCCCATGCTCATGCCGCTGCCCAGACCCGCCATTACTCGTCCACGTATCTCTCGTGGGATGCTGTCAGCGAGGTACACCTGGGAGGCGATCCAGAAGAAAGTAGCGCTAACCACAAGCGCAGAGTAGATGGGCAGGACCATCCAGAAGCCCTGAGCAACAGTGAAAAGATACATACAAGGTATCGCGAGCATGAAGCCAAAGATGAAGCAGTTCCTTGACCCATATCTGTCAACGATCTCACCGATGAACAAGCTCAGTATTGCCTTGGCGACGCCACTCCATAGGAGAATTATCCCCCACTCGTAGGGAGTGAGACCGATGATGTCAATCGCGTATATAATCCAGAAAGGAAGAATCATGCTGCTCAGGAAAGCCAACAACATGCTCACCCCGGTGTAGCTGCGGACATTATCCCACACCCACCGTAGGCTGTCATCGATCTCCCGGTAACTCTCCTCCACCAGCCTGAACGGGTTCCAGTTTATCTCCTCGATGTTGAGCAGGGTCTCCCGGAGGAAGATGAATCTCATGGCAGCAACTAAGACACCGACGCCAAGACTGATGGCGAACCCTATCTTCATGGCGGGTATCAACTCGAATCGAGCTATGAAGAGGCCGCCGATGTAGGGAGCAACAATTCTGACTATGTTAGGCAACGCGAAGTTGAAGGCATACAGTTTCCCCCGTCTCTTTACAGGTATGCTGTCGGCCATCACTGCGTTCATGGCAGGCACGTAAAACAGCACCATGCTCTGGTAGATCATAGCCACGGCGGCCCACCGCCAGCTTGGAGCCAAGATGTAGACTATGAAGCTAGAGGCGTAGAGGAGTGTGGATACTGAGACGAGGCGGACACGCCCCGATTTGTCGGCTATATACCCGCCGATGGGGTAGAGTAGCATGGCGCCGAAGCTGCCTATCGCGTTGATGAGGCCGATGGTGGGCACACTTGCGCCCAATGCCACCATGAACGCCGTGATGAAGTTGTCTATATTGGTGTCGCTCATACTCCAGATGACCCGGCTGAGAGTCAGCACTAGGACATTCCGGGGTATCATAGAGGCTTTAGAATCAGACAACCCTATCAGTCAGATTGACTCTGTTTCAGGATAGTTAAAGGGTTGCGTACTTGAAATCTAGAGCCTTAACAAATGAGGATATGTAACACCGTAACCATGTGGATGGACCCGGTTCTTATTCATAGAAAAGTGCTAAAAAGATTCTCAGCCTCATACTGCTAAGTGATACCATGAAGGACAAGGACTTCACCCACCCCTATATACCGAACTCTGTGCCAGAGATCAAGGCCGAGATGCTGCGGATGATAGGCGCTCCAGACGCGGATGCATTGTACAGGGAAATGATCCCTGAAAGACTCTTACTAAAAAAGCCCATGGACCTTCCTGAGGCTATCACGAGTGAACTGGACCTACGGCGTCACGTCGAGGAGATACTGGCCAAAAACAAGACCACCGATGATTACATCAGCTTCCTCGGGGCAGGGTGCTGGAACCACTATGTGCCCAAGGTCTGTGAGGTTATCGCGAATCGAAGTGAATTCCTCACTGCTTATGCAGGTGGTCCCCACAGCGACCTCGGCAGATATCAAGCCAACTTCGAGTTCCAAAGCCTTATCTGTGAACTCCTCGGCATGGAGGTAAGCGGCATCCCTACCTATGACTGGGGGGCAGCGGCAGGTAACAGCATCAGGATGGCAAGCAGACTCACCGGGAGAAACGAAGTGATAATGCCGAGGAATATGAGCCCAGCAAGACTCAGCATCCTCAGAAACTTTTGTGACTCAGCCAGCGGAATAGGACGAATCGAGATCAAGTTAGTTGACTATGACCGGGAGACAGGCATGGTGAACCTCGGTGAACTTGAGTCAAAGATCACGGAGCAAACAGCGGCAGTCTACTTTGAGAACCCTAACTACCTCGGCGTAATCGAGGTTGATGGAAAACCCATCTCCGAGATAGCTCATGACCATGGAGCTGAGAGCGTCTGCGGCGTGGACCCGATAAGCCTAGGTGTACTTGCTCCACCCTCAGATTACGGGGTGGACATCGCGTGCGGTGAGGCCCAGCCATTGGGCATCCACATGTATGCTGGCGGTGGAAGCTGCGGCTTCATAGCGAGCAGGGACGACGAGAGGTACGTTGCGGAGTACCCGTTGAGACTGGTCTGTGTCACCGAGAACAAGGAAGATGACGAGTACGCGTTCGGTTTGACCAGACATGACCGTACCAGCTACATGGCGCGTGAGAACGCCAAGGACTGGGTGGGAACCACCACGGCGCTCTGGGGCATCACCGCGGGAGTCTACATGAGCCTTATGGGACCTGAGGGAATGCGTGAGGTAGGTGAAACCATTCTCCAGAAGAGCCATTACACGGCTGAGGTCATCGAAGAGATACCGGGTGTTGAGGTTCCTTTCGGTTCCTTCTTCAAGGAGTTCCCTGTTAAGTTCAACAAACCGGTAAAAGAGATCAACGAAGACCTTCTAGGCTACAAGATATTTGGGGGTAAGGACCTCACAGCGGAGTACCCTGAGTTAGATGAGTCTGCCCTCTACTGCGTCACTGAGATGCATAACCTCACACAGATTGAGACACTCGTCGATGCTCTGAAGGAGGTGCTAGCATGAAGGTGAAGGAGTACCACGCCGCCAGATGGAAGGAACCCATCATCCACGAGCTAGGCAGGAAAGGTGAACGCGGATTCATACCACCTAAGACAGAGGACAAGATCAAGAAAAGGGTAGGCGACGCAGGAAACCTAGTACCAGAGAGAATGAAGCGCAAAAAGAAACCCGAGCTACCAGAGATAAGCCAAGCACATGTGCTGCGCCACTACTTGAGGCTTAGCCAGATGACCATGGGCATGGAGCTGGATATCGACCTCGGGGTGGGCACATGCACCATGAAGTACAGCCCCAAAGTCAACGAAGATTTTGTCAACCTCACAGCCAACATGCACCCATTACAGCCCGAGGAGACCATGCAGGGACTGCTTGAACTCGTCTACGAGTTCGGTGATGTGTTCCTCAGGGAGATCAGCGGTTTCGACGCTTTCAGCTTCCAGCCACCGGGAGGCTCAGCGGGAGCCTACAACAACGCACTGATCATGAGGAAGTACCACCAGATCAACGGTGAGCCTGAACGTGATGAAGTCATCACTACTATCTTTAGCCACCCGTGTGACGCTGCGTGCCCAGCAACGGCAGGATACAAGGTCTTAACCCTTTACCCTAACCCTGAGACAGGGCTCCCAGACACCGAAGCCCTCAAGGAAGCTGTAGGCCCTAAGACGGCGGGGTGCTTCATCACCAACCCCGAGGACACTGGCATCTTCAACAAGAACATCGATGAGTGGACGGGAATCATCCATGACGCTGGCGGGCTATGCAGCTATGATCAGGCTAACGCCAATGCCATAATGGGAGTCACACGCGCAAAGGAGGCGGGATTCGACATGTGTTTCTTCAACCTTCACAAGACCTTCAGCAGCCCCCACGGCAGCAGTGGACCCGGATCAGCCGCCGTAGGCGTCACAAAGGAGCTGGAGGAGTATCTGCCTGTACCTGTCATCGTGAAGAAGGACGGCTTCTACAGCCTCGACTTTGATCGACCATACAGCGTGGGCAGGGTAAGGGACTTTATGGGAAACCTCCCAGTCGTGATACGTAGCTACGCTTGGAGCATGGCCATGGGAGGCAGAGGTCTAAGAGAGGCAGCCGAGATCAGCATGATAAACAACCAGTACCTCGTGGACAAAGTCAAGAAGATCAAGGGCGTAACTCTTCCCTTCGGTGGACGAAGACTTGACCAAGCTAGGTGGAGCCTTGAGCAGATGAAGCTGGACACAGGCGTCGGTATAGACGATGTGAACAGACGTGTCATCGATTACGGTATACAAAAGTTCTTCACGAGTCATCACCCGTGGCTGGTGCCTGAGCCTTTCACGCCGGAGCCATGTGAGACCTACAGTAAGGCGGATATCGATTACTGGGTGAGTGTTCTTGAGAAGGTATGCGAGGAGGCGTACAGTGACCCTGAGCTTGTGAAGTCTGCGCCTCATAGAAGCAGTAATCACAAGACCAAGGGCAACCCTTTCAATGACCCTGAGAGATGGGCCATGAGCTGGCGCGCTTACAAGCGAAAGAGGGGAAAGAAGTGAGACTGGAAGACAAGGTCGCCATAGTAACGGGCGCCATGCAGGGCATCGGGGCAGGCATCAGCAAGGTTCTGGCAAAAAACGGGGCTCATGTTGTACTAACAGACGTCTCAGAGAAGGTAGAGGACACCGCCGAGGCAATCAAAGCCGAGGGTTGGAGAGCATCCAGCAAGGTCATGGACGTTACCAGCCCAGAGGCAGTGGCTACAGTGTTAGCTGAGATAATAGAGGAGCATGACCATGTTGACATTCTTGTGAACAACGCAGGCATCTACCCGAGGCGGAAACTCGTGGAGATGGACGAGAAATACCTCCACATGATGTTCGAGATCAACGTCTTCGGCATGTTCAGGTGCGCCAAGGCGGTACTCCCCGGAATGAAAAAGCGCAGGTACGGTAAGATAATCAACATGAGCAGCGTCACGGGTCCCATGGTGGGTGCCCCGGTGGGCGGTCAGACTGCGTACGGTGCAACGAAGGCAGCCGTAATCGGGTTCACTAAAGCCCTCGCGTTGGAGACGGCTCAGTACGGCATCAACGTGAACACAATCCTCC
>JAOZHP010000075.1 GCA_026014815.1 Candidatus Bathyarchaeota archaeon | reverse complement strand
ATCGCAGAGAGTTTGGCCGACAAAGGTTATGAGACTGAAGGCTATATTTGTATCTGCGATGAAGAAGATCCTCCGCCTTCCGGATATCATCTTGAGTATCCCACTTTAGAATTATTCCGTGATTATCTGTGGTGTACTGATGCTGGCTCCAGCTACAACCCTTCGACCGGGCTTCTTGATATTCGACTTAACGTGACCGGTCAGGCACAAATGGAAATGCGAGCGCGTTTCGATTTGTTAGGATATTACGGATATGTCATTAATGTTTTGAGCTATACGCTACCAACTTTTTTACAGGACCAGGGTCACAATGTGGCCTCCGGTATAATATTCAACTCTGAAGTTTTCGCAGGCGAATCCTATGCAGGATTGCATACGTCTCGATTGAATCCAGCCGATCCTGATTGGGCGGATTGGTTAGCTCAATACGATTTCATGGCTCATATGACCGGGAGTAGTGGTGAGGAGGGTGACTTTGAACTAGGCGAGAATGGCTCGCCTGATGCTGATTTTTATCGTGTCACTGTTAGGGTTAGAACGCTTGTTCCTGATGCCTAAAATGTCACCGAAATGTCACCGAAACGCCACCAATGTCACCGAAATGTCACTATAATGACACTGGAGTGTTCTTGTGGAAACTGAAATATTGTTCACAATTATTAGGGAATCGGTATCGTTAGGAATTTTGATAGTCGTGTTGGTCGGTGGATACCGACTACTTAACAAAATGATTGACCTAGTGGACGTCCACCTCGGCCACCTTGAGAAAGACCTGGCCAAAATTGTGGACATCCTAGAGGAGTTGACCAATGCCAAGTAATGAGTTTATTCAGGTGAAAGAGACTCGACATAATGTTGTACTTGCTGAACAATATTTGAAGGTCTTTATGCTTTATTCTTGTCCAGTTTGCAGACGCTGGACGATCCACAAACCCAGAGTGGATGAAGAGGGGCTGTGTTTTATCGATCACAAACGAGTGCCATTGTACCAAATGTCATTTGATGGTTCTGATATTTTTGTTGGATTCCATGCCGTTGACAACTGTATTGTGCCTGGGGTTCATCCAATGGCAAACATAGAGACAACCCGTACTGTGATACGGGTTAAATAGGCGAGTACAACCAGTGCCTGCACACATCGATTATCTACGGTTAGGGACATGGGATGTCAGTGATTACTCAAAGATTGCCGGGAAGATAAACGAGCATTTTATCACTAAGCCCGGTCACTGGTTGCAGTATCATGGCAGGCGAACGATTGATGGCTCAGCGTTCCACGGAACAGGCTCACAGGGTCGAAAGACTCACCACATCTCCCACATCTCTGGGGACACGGCTGAAGAGTGGGCGAATCATCTGAAATTGGCAGTTTCTGGTGACAGTACCTACTGCACCCGTTTAGATGTCCAAACGACGATTGTATGCCCTAAAGATTACGACTCCCTTGTATTCTACGAACTATCTAAACGGGTTGCTCGGTCGATTGTGATGAATCCAGAGACGTCCACTGTTTACATAGGAGCGAGAAGCTCAGACCTTTTCATGAGGCTTTACGAAAAAATCATCCTTGACACGATGTATTTGCGCCTCGAATTTGAGCTTAAAGGCGCCTACAGCAGAAATTGGTGGTTACACTGGAGATTGGAACCAGACGAGGTCGACGACCTTTTTATAAGTTGCATCAACCGGATTGGTATCCCAGAACCGTACAGGAGCTGGTTCAACCCAGACGGCGACAGGACAGACGTTCTAAACTCTGAGAAGCTAGATGCAGACCTAGCCCAAAAACTAACGTACCTCCGCAACACTGAAACAGCACTTGTACGCTACATCTACGACCACGGAACACGCGAACACGCCGTTTCCCTGGTCGAGCGCCTGGCGTCGACTATCGCGTACCTTGACGCCAAATCCAAAAACCACTAGACTATTCGCAAGCATTGGTTCAGAGCGTGCAAAACGGAATCCCCTCTATTTTGCACGCTCCCTTATATTTCCCCCTT
>JAOZHP010000074.1 GCA_026014815.1 Candidatus Bathyarchaeota archaeon | reverse complement strand
TCACTCGCCTACCCAGAGTACTTGAGCCTCGCCTTGCCGTATGGGTTCGTCTTGGCAATCTGGGTGACCGCGAATCAGACCTCGAAGGATTTCGGTGACGAGGTCGGGGACCGCGCCTACGACATCAAGAGCCTGCCGGTTACTCTGGGACCTAGAAGAGCACTCATATTCATGGCCGTTACAACGCTCTGCTCCTTCGGTCTTCTGAACGCCTTAATCCTGACGGGGTATCTTCCAAGGGCCCTCACATGGGTAAACATTCTATCACTGCCATCGGCGCTTATACTGTACGGGCTGATTAGGGGTCTGAAGTTCAAGTATGCTGAGAACAATTTAGCTTGGGTAAGTTTTTACGTTACACTAGGGCTCTGGTATGTCCTCCCCACGCTGTTGATCTAAATTAGGGTCTCATATGCTGCGCGCGGAGTTCTAGATTTCACCTTTCAGAATCTTTATTATCAATTGCTCAAGCCGGATTATCCTCAGAAGGGCCTTGGGAATGACTTTCGCATTCTTAGATACGCCTTTTATCAGTTTCTCCAGGTCCTCTACGATTACATCAACCTCTAATTCAGGAATATTAGAAATCGGTATCTCCTCTGGTTTACTGATTGGGTTGACGATGACGTAGTTCTCCTTTATGTTAACTATGTGGCATTCGACGATCTGACCTGGAGCAAGCAAATTGAAGTAGGGGCTGTTCTGGTCGAATAATATTATACGTCCATCTTGTAGTCGGCTTATCACCGTGTTTCCGCGTCCAGGAATTGTATGAACTGCTATCCTATCTCCTAGACCTAAATCTTCCAGAGTTTCATCCATAAAAACATACTTCCAATTAATTCTACTTCCATTATTTGATTAATATTGATGCTAGACTGGTTCACGGGTTTTCTTCTCCAGATAGACGAATCCCTGAGCGTTTGAAACATCGATTTCTAGTTCCCTCACCCCTATTCTCTTCTTTAGCTGACTTACTATGTAACTTGCTCTCTTATCCTCGACACTTATCTCCACGAGTTCCTCTCCGCCCTCAATGAACTGGTCAATCATTGGATCAAATATGCTTCTCTTCGTAGATTTCTTTTCTCGCTTCTTTTCGACTTTCTTCATCTCAAACTTTATTTTACTCATTTTGATTCAACTTTCAGTTATGCCAATCATATTTAACGTTTGCGTGAAAGTGTCTTTAGTGTAACTTATGTTCTCCCTCAAAAGCTGCTAATAAATTTAAATTGCTGAAAAACATCAATTTACTCTACTCAACTTTCTCCAGGTAAATCCATTCATCCACATGTGAAGCCTTTACCTGTTCCTCAAGCCCTCTTTCAATTATTCTCTTACTAAGAACGTTTCTGACATAGTATACCCCCCTATTCTCAACAGTCACCTCGACAAGGTCATGCCCAGATTCCATGAACTGATCAATCATCTTATCGTACTCTTCTTTGCCATATTTTTCTCTAGTTTCCTTGAGACCCATCAGGAAATGGTTCCAAGAAGACCATCTCTTCCTCTCGATAATGGGTAACACTATGAAATCCGATGTAGACCGATCGATCGTGACCTTCTTAACGTAGTCCCATTGGTTCGTTCCCAGGGAGAAGTACAGTACATTTCCATATCTTCCGTATTCGAGGGCTGAGAATCTGGCGAATACCGACCCAAGCCCCTCGATTTCCTCGTATCCCTCCAACGCCTTCAGCTGATCCTTGAGGTACCTTGCCTCTCCGCTGTTCAATAGCCGTAAATCCTTGGGGAGATACTTTACCGTGGCGAAAGGTTCATTCCTTATTGGAGCTCCAAACTTCCTCTCCTCGACCTCGATACCTATGCCCAGATCTTCTATATCCAGATCTCTAGGCAATTCCTTTGTCGGAGTGACCTTCTCAGCTGTTTCTTGCCTGGATAATCCGATCATCGCCAAGGCTGAGATACCCTCACCTGAACTTGACTCCACTCTAACTGCGGAGAGGTATTCTTCCATAAAGTTGTCGTCAAATTTCGGTGGAGCCGGTATCGAACGATATCGTCTGCGTCTAGGTATACGGGCGATCTTCTTGGGGGGGAGCATGGCCTCAATTTGCTCATCGTTGTAGACGCCCGTCAGGAAGTAGTAGGTCTTTCCCCTCTTCACACTCTGGACGATTTTGAATACTTCCATCAGCTTCAGGATGCCATGGGCTGCCGAGGTTGACATCTCAAGAAATTGAGCCACATCCTTCACTGTTACTGCTCTATCTGATTCAGACATGTACTTTCTGACTCTGGGAAACGTAGTTTCGTGTAAACTTTTTCTTACCAATTACATTGTCTCCAGGCGCGAGTGCACTATCACGGTTCGTGTGCCTCTATGGCTTCCCTCGTGGCCTCGGGCCAAACATTGAACAGCTTGGAGATGATT
>JAOZHP010000073.1 GCA_026014815.1 Candidatus Bathyarchaeota archaeon | reverse complement strand
TACGCCTACGGTCCTCTCTGAGGCGATGCGTTTCTCGATGAGGTCATTCCATTGGGTCCTCATGCTTCGGAGGGTCTCCTCAGCGTCAACGACGAGCTTGGTGTTTCGCTCCATCTCATTTTCGGCGCTTTCAAGATCCTGCTCAGTCTCCGAGAGGTCCTCCTGCAGCTTACCTACGACCTCCTCTAAGGCCATTACGCGGCTCCACGCCATTTCCTGTTGTAGGAATATCTGGCGTTTCTGCAGCTGTTTCTTCTCTTGGAGCCGCTCGTTCTGCTCACGCCAGTAAGCCAATGTTTCCCTCGCTTGGTTGAGGAGCTGGTTTAGGCTCTCCTCCTCGCTGAGAATGCCACCTAGCTTGGTTTTAGCGTCCACAACGTCCTGTCGGAACGACTCGTAGCCAACGGCTTCCTCCAGTATCTTGAGGCGGTCCTTGGAGTTGAGGTTCGCGAACCTGCTGGACATTGCCTGATGCATGATGATGAGCATGTTATCTGGGTCAAACCCGAATGTCTTGAGTAACTCAACTATCTCAGCCTTGCTGGCGTTCTTATGGTTAAGCTGGAACCCATACTTGCCGTCCCTTCGCAAGGTTCTCGTGAGAGTGATCTCGTCCATGTTGTACTGGGGGATGGGCCTATACCCGCTCTCCTGAACGGTGTTATCCAGCAGAAGTGTGACACGGGCTGATTCTGCGTCCCACCGGATGAGGTCACTCAGCTTTTTTGATCTTTCAGTGTAAGTGTCTCCGAGTGCTACACAGATACCGAGTAGGAAGCTTGACTTACCTGACCCGTTCGGTCCGCAGACCACGTTCACCCCTTGCCTGAGGGGAATGCGGGCGTACTCGTATGACATAAAGTTCTCTAATATAACCTCGCGTATGAGCATCTGATTTCCTCGGACTCTAACCACTTAGCCGAGCCTCATTTTTAAACCTATACTAAACCTCTGAGGCGTCTGGCAAATGTTTAACGTAACTACGTGCAATTAAGTTTGACTTATATTGATCGAGTTATCCAAGGCTCAGGAAGAGCGAGCCATGAGGCTTCACAAAGAAGCCATCGTTGTTGACACTCACTGTGACACATTGATGCAGTTCCTGCCGCAAGGCTACCGTAGGCCCCCGGCGCGGAAGCTAGGTGAACGAAGCGACAGGGGCCACCTCGACCTTCCAAGGATGATTGAGGGTGGAGTGACATGCCAGACATTCGCCATGTACACGGGTAGACGCGCAGTAGTACCTGAGGCAAGCCTAGTCGCGCTGCAGATGGTGGACAAGTTCTACGAGGAGATCGAGGCAAACCCAGGTATTGTAGCTGTGACCAGCCACGAAGAGATCGTTGAATCGAAGAAGCAGGGCAAGGTCTGTGGGCTGCTATCCATAGAGGGCGCTGAGCCGTTGATGGGTGATATTGGTGTGCTCAGGGTCTTCCACCGGCTCGGGGTTCGGATGCTGAGCTTCGCGTGGAACTACCGTACACCCTTCGCTGATGGACTAAGCGCCAGAAGAGCAGAAAGCAAGCTAACCGACCTTGGCGTCCAAGCATTAGAGGAGATGGATAGACTCGGCATGGTCTTCGATGTCAGCCACCTTGCTGACAGCGTGTTCTGGGATGTGGCTGATGTGATGAAGAGGCCATTCATAGCTTCTCACAGTAACTGCAGGGATGTATGTGACCACGCACGGAACCTCACTGATGATATGATAAAAGCCGTCGCGGAGCATGGCGGCGTACTTGGAATGAACTTTGCGCCTGCCTTCGTCAGGAAAGAAGGAGCAACAGTAGAGCATCTAGTGGATCACATAGATCATATCGTTGATCTGGTGGGTCCCGACTACGCTGGGCTTGGTAGCGACTTCGACGGCATAGGTCCTCCACCCACGGGTATCGAGACCGTTGACAAGATGCCTAACATAACTAGGGTTCTTGTACAGCGGGATTACAGCGATGAGGACATCTTGAAGATACTTGGCGGTAACCATTTGAGGGTATTCAAGGAAGTCATCGGCTAAACCCATTTTTTTCGCATTAACTTCAATTACTTTCACTGTATCTTTCTCATTGAGGTTTATGTCGAAGGCATTTCGTGGAGCAGAGTACTGCTGGATGAACGGAGAGATAACACCCACAAAGGAAGCGCTGGTATCAGCCATGGAGCCCATACATCTGGGCATCTTTGAGGGGATCAAGGCCTACGTGGAGGGTGACGTGCAGGGTGAAGGAAAGCTCAACATCTTTGGGTGGAAACAGCATATCGATAGGCTTTGGAGGAGCGCCGAGGTCAATGGCCTCGCCATGCCTTACAGCAAGGATGAGTTACTTGAGGCCGTGAGGGCGAGCCTCAAGGCAAACGGGTTCACGAAGAACACGTATATCCAGCCCAGAGTTTGGCCCATGGCAGGGGAGCAAGACAAGAGCCACATCGTGGTGCCTACATGGGGCTTCGATACGTTACTCGGAAAGGACAATCCATTGTTCGGTGAGGAGCGCCGGTTCATGATGAGCAGCTGGAGGCGGCTCAGCAGCGACGCGTTACCTCCCCAAGTCAAGTCGTGGGCAAACTACGCAAACAGCTTCCTAGCTATCCGTGAGGCAAAGAGATGTGGCTACGATAACGCAATCTTCCTTGATAACAGGGGATTCGTATCAGAAGGCACCCTTGCTTGTCTGATGACAGTACGAGACGGAAAAGTGATCACGCCGCCAGTGACAGCCTCGATACTGGAGTCAGTTACTCGTGGCTGCTTTATAGAGTTCATCCCTGATTTGGGGATAGACGTGGAGGTGCGGGATCTCACTAGAGTCGAGTTGTATGCCAGCGATGAGGCGTTCCTATGTGGCACTGGTGGTGAATGTACGCCTATCACCAGCGTAGACGACATCAAGTTCGGTGACCAGTACCCTGGACCCGTGACGAAGAAGATCGCGGAATACTACTCTGACATAGTATCTGGGAACGTCGAAAAGTACAGGCACTGGTTGACTCCAGTGTAACCCTTCTTTCAGTTATTACCGGTACTTTTGGGTTTACCTGTCAACGCTTTTCTTATTGATTTTCATCTCTTCAAAGGGTAGTTTTTCTTGGTGAGGGAGAAATGAACCGGTTTGGATCCCTCTTGTGTGGCTTTGTGTAGATTCCAAATCTCACACTCGGCGGGGTAAGGTCTATCTTATCGATATAAAAAAATATGTTATTGAAGGTTTTAGCTAAAAATCGGTGTTCATCCCACTTTCAAGGAGGAGTTAGATCTTGTTAAAGTCCTCTTTGAGAGTCATCAGGGCTAGATGTGTGGTGGTGCCCTTGATGTAGGGCAGGCTAAGTAACTTTTTAATGAAGTTACTGAGCTCCGCCCTTGTCTTGAACTTGGCGATCACAGTCATGTCATGATCTCCCGTGATGTTGTAGATGGCGCAAGGCTCTGGGAGCTTTGTAAGCTCGTGGTCTCCCCCATCGAAGAACAGAGAGGCATCGCCGATCCTGACGTTGATGAGGACCGTGAGGTCGTAACCCAGTTTCTCGTGGTCTACCTGTATGGTGTATTTTTTGATGATGCCTTTCTCCTCCATCTTAGCGACCCTGGCCGCGACCGTGCCTGGGCTTAAATCTGTCTTTCTGGCTATCTCCCGGTAAGATTGTCTCGAGTCCTCAAGGTACTCGTCGAGTATTTTCCTGTCTACTTCGTCTATCATTATTTTTTCTCCTTGATCGTTCATTTGTCCAATTATTCTTTGGACTTGTTTCTATGTGTTCAGTTTTATGCTCGGTTATTTAAATGATCTAGATATTCGAAGATTTTGGTGGTGGGGGTAGGTTGATGCGTGTCTGTTGTTTGTATGGAAAAGGATTTTATTAGGAACATATGGTTATTTGGGTACTGGATGGGCCGGTGGTCTAGTCTAGTAGGACACCGCGTTCACACCGCGGTAGTCGCAGGTTCAAATCCTGCTCGGCCCACCATTCTCAGTTACGTCACCTCAAGTCTGGAATAAGTTTGAGTCGTACTATGTAGATTGGAATTTCGAGAGAAAACAGGATTTTATCTGAAGAGGTCTTCCTCGATGGGTCTCACCAGGTCGGCTCCTTTGCCGTCTGTCTCGATGTAGTCGTAGCCTCTGACGATGACAACGGGGACTCCTTCGGCTTTTCCTTTGACGAGCTCAGCCGCTGCGGCGATCTCGTCCACTGCCGCGATGTTGGTCACGCTGAGTATATGGCCCATCATATCGGTCTCGCCCCGATAATCCCTGAAAGGTGACATACCCGCTACGCCTATGGCGAAGTCTACCTGTCCGAGGCGCCACGCGCGCCCCCAGGTATCGGTGATGATGACACCCAGCTTCTTTCTAGTCAAGTCTATGAGTCCGTCTCTGATCTCCGTCGCGGACTTGTCGGGGTCCTCAGGTAGTAGGGTCACGTGCCCGTCCTCTACGTTGCTGAAGTCTACACCGGCGTTGGCGCAGACGTGTCCATGCCTTGTTTCCACGATGAGGACTTTTCCCTTCATCCTGATGACTCGGGCTGTGTCACCTAGGACCACCTCGACGATTCGTGGGTCCTTGTCCATGGACTCCGCTATTTCGTATGCGAACTTTGATGGCGTGACGGTGTCCAGCTTTGTGACTCGTCCCTCGGCCTTTGAAACAATCTTCTGTGTGACGACTACGATGTCCTTGTCCTGTAGCTGTTGTCCCTGCTTCTCTAGCGCTTCATAGATGAGCCGAGGGATGTTATCTCCCTCCTTAACGAGGGGTATTCCCTCCACGCCAAATACGGTGAGAGCCATACAGTGAAAGTGAAGCCTTCAGCTATTAACGGTATCACTAAGTGAGGCTGCAGAGCACAACACCGATGATTATCGCCACCGAACCCCCTACCATGTACGTCGTTATTTTATCATTCATGAACACCCGACTCAGCAGCATGCTGAAGAGGGGATACGAGAACACGATTGGAGTAACCACGCTCACGGAGCCTGTCTCAAGGGCCATCATCATGGCGATCCATCCCAAGCTCCCAATTACACCTGACACAGCGAAGTACTTGAAGCTCGGTCCACTCATCCTCATTTTTTGCATTTTCCCCTTCACTGCGAGGTATAGAGCTAATCCTAGAACCCCCGCTAGAGTGCTGAACTGGGCGCCTAGAACTGAGTGCGGCTGCGTGTTCATCCCCAGTTTTCGGAAGATATTGCTCAAAGCATAAAACAGGGAGGCTAGAAGAGGCAGATACAATCCCTCGCCTCCCAAGGTAATGCCTCCTCTCCCCCTGCTGATCATAACGATCCCGGCGACTACTGTGAGAACCCCTAAAAGCTGTATGACTAGAAGAGGCTCACCTAGGAAAACGATGGCCAAGAACGTGGCAAGTAGGGGACTTGTGCCCACTAAGGCGTTGCTTGTGCCGACGTTCACATAGTTGAATGACCTGAACATTAGAAGCCTCGCTATACAGCTTGCGCAGAGACCGCTGACAGCAAAGTAAAGGAGGGCAGTAAGATTCAGTGGTGGTACATCCAATATGAGTAAGACCGACAAGATAACCGTCTGAACTAGGGCCATGATGAGATTTGCTGTCTCGGCGTCCGAGTCCCTCATCCCCATAGACACCAGTACACTACTCAACGAGTTACAGATCGCTGTCACTAAGGAGAGAGCCACAACCAGCAATGAGACCACTATGAATACTGTATGCTAGTTTTATTATATATCTGGGAAGAATCCAATGTGATCACCCATGCTGGAGAAGGTAAAAGCTGCTGTCGCTCAGATTAGCCCCGTCTTCATGGACAAGGAGGCAACCATAGACAAGACATGTAAGGCTATCGAGGAGGCAGGCAGGAAGAAAGCCGACATCATCGTGTTCAGCGAGACCCATATCCCCGGGTACCCTTATTGGAGGGGTGCTAACCCCATCAGCAGATGGAGCCAGAACCAAGTCGAGTACATGAAGAACGCAGTGAAAGTGCCGAGTGAGGACACTGAGGTACTCGGTGACGCTGCTATGAGCGCTGGTGTCGTATCTGTAATCGGGTGCACAGAGATGAGCGACATTAAGGGCAGCAACACCCTCTACAACAGCATCCTCTTCTACGGAAAGGAGGGCGACCTCCTCGGCAAGCACAGGAAGCTCATGCCAACCCACGGTGAAAGAACCGTCTGGGCTCAGGGAGATGCCCGCGACCTCAAGGTCTTCGACACAGCGATAGGCACCGTCGGAGGCCTCATCTGCTATGAGCACCACATGACGCTTCTCAAGGCAGCGATGGCATACCTCGGGGAGGAGATTCACTGCGCCCTCTGGGACGGTTACTGGGTGATGGACTGGCACCCTGGTAAGAAACGCAGGTTCAGGGAAGGAGACGACCCATATCTCTGTGACATCGACTACGCGGTCAGGGAATACGCGATAGAGACCCAGAACTTCGTTCTCAGCAGCTGCCAGTACATCGCAGATGATGAGATGCCTGAGGACTGCCAAGACTTCAACATAGCGTCAGGGGGCAGCAGCGTCGTGAACCCCGCTGGAGTCTACCTCGTGGAGCCAGTGTTCAATAAAGAGACCATACTCTACGCTGACCTAGACCTCGATGACAGGCGTCACACCAAGGCATACCTGGATGCACTGGGTCACTACGCTCGCTGGGACGTGCTGCGCCTGGACATGAGGGGTGAGCCCAACGCCCCATTCACCGAGGTGGCGGAGATACCTTACAGTAAGGTCAAGGCAGTGGCCGAGAAACACGGCGTGGACCCTGACAAGCTGGAGAAGATGCTCAGAGAACTCACCTAAGGGGTCCAGGTAGCGGAAAAATTACCCCACACGCCTTGGTTGACCAGTCACTCATTATTCCTGTCTTGAAGGTGGGTGACTGCCCAACCATTCTGCAATTCGTATTTGGATTTTTCCATGTGTCCAATGGTACAGTAAGATCATGAACAAATGGCATGCCATAGCCAACATTAACTAGCTTTTCGTGGCGGCTTAGCTAAGTAAGACGTGAATGTCGCCATAGCCATAGCTGCGCCCAGGAAAACCAGTGTAGCGTAGTAGCTCCCCGTCCTGTCAACAAGCCAGCCTCCTATCAGAGGAAAAAGACCGCCGCCTATGCCACCCGCCAGAGTGAGAACGCCAAAGAGTGTTGTGTTATCCTTTCGCCCAAAATAATCGGTTATTATCGCGGCGTACTGCTCTGGCGCGCCTCCATAGGATAACCCATAGAGGACAGCCCACAAGTATAATATGGTTAGGTTCGCTGGGATCACAGTGGCGACGAATAACGCAGATGCGATACCGGCGGTGGTGACAAGGATCGTAATTCTCCTGCCATAACGGTCAGAGACGATACCGAAGATGAAGCTCCCAATGGCGCTCATAAGCCCTATCATCCCAAAGGCCCCGCTGGCCTGAACCGAGGTAATGCCTATGCTGATCATGTGAGGAACAACGAACGTAAGGATAGATATGATTCCTCCAACAGCGAAGAAATAGGATACAGCTACAAGCCTGAAGGTATTGGTTCTCATCGCGTCGCCTGTAGCCCAGTTCACCTCACCATGGCTATCCTCACTGTTCACGATGGGTCCATCGTAGCCATCTGGGTGGAGACCCAGGGACTCGGGGTCCTCGCGTAGAAACAGGAATCCAATTATGCTGGTGACGACCATCACTACGATGCCGAGGGCTTGGATGGAGGCTCTCCAGCCCCAGGATGGGACAAGTGAAGCTACTATAGGGATCAATAATGCCTGTCCTGCGCTGACGCCTACGCTGCTCCATCCCACAGTCATCCCCCGTTTGTGGTGGAAGAACTTTGAGAGCGCCATCGTGGGAACAATGTAGAGGGCCGCAGAACCCATGGCCGCGATTACACCCCACGCAACGTAGAACTGCCAAAGCTCTGTGATGAAGGAGACCATAGCCCCACCTCCACCTAGAAGCAGGCCACCGAGTAACACAGTCTTCCTGACACCTATCTTCTCGGCGAGCCTTCCCACGAAAGGAGCGCTGAACGCGTAGACCCAGAAGAAGATGGTGACGCCGCTGGCGGTGGCTGCGGTGCTCCACCCGAATTCCTTCTGTATGGGTATGAAGAAGATGCCTATGCTGTACCGTAGCCCATACATGAACATGTAGATGAGGAAAGTGATGGCGAAGACCACCCAGCCGTAGAAGAAAGGTAATCGTTTCTCCCAACGGCTAGCCATAAACCATACCCAGCCGTCAACAATAAAAACCTATCAACAGCTTCAAGTCAAGCGATAAGAGTGTAAGGGACATGCTGAGCTGCGCCCTGTTCGACGTGGATGGCACTCTCCTCACTGGATTCATAATACAGACGTTCCCACGGTACCTCGCGGAGCACGGACTCATTGAGAGTTCCTTCGCAGTAGAGATCGATGATGTAACTAGGAGATACCGGATGGGACAAGTTGATTACAGGTACGCAGCCGAGAATGTGCCGCGTTTCTACGCCGAGGCAGTCAAGGGACTCCACGAGACCCAAGTCCAACAAATGGCTGAGGAGTACATGAAGGATTACCTACCAGATACCATCCTCCCTTACACGAGGGCACTCATCAAGGAGGCAAAGAAACATGTGGATCTGGTGATCGCCCTCTCTGGTTCACCAAGAGAGCCCATCAACACGCTGAAAGCCTTGGGTTTCGATCATGTCTACGGCAGCGTATTCGAGACAATCAACAGCACATACACTGGTAAGATCACATGGAACCTAATCCTCGGCGAGAAGAAGGCAGAGTACGCTCAACATATCGCAGAGACCCACGGTATAGACTTGAAAAGAACCGCAGCCTTCGGTGACTCTGATCAGGACGCACAAACACTCGAACTCGCCAAACTACCAATCTCACTGAACCCAAACCGAAAGATGAGGGAAATATGTGAGGAGAGGGGTTGGAGATGGTACACAGTTGACACAATCAATGTGCATGAGATCAGTGAGCTCCTCGAATCACTGTGATAATTAAACTAAGTTTCATAAGGATGAAACAGTTCATCTAAACTATGACTGAGTCCATAGAGCTGGGACAGAAAGTCAAGATACACTCGGAGATTCTAGGTGAGGACAGGGAACTCATCGTACGGCTCCCCGAGACATACGCCACCACGAAGCAGAGGTACCCTTTGCTTTACATGCTGGACGCCAACTACACCATGTTTTTCGCTAACGACGTGCTAACAACGGGATTCTTACGCTGGGTAAACAAGATACCGGAAGTCATCCTTATAGGAGTGCTGAACACGGACAGGGAGCGAGACATGATCCCGGTTCAGGTCGAGGAAAAGGAGACAAGCGGAGGATCAGACAAGTTCCTCAGGTTCTTCACCGACGAGCTGAAGCCCACAATAGACTCCAGTTACAGGACCACTAATTACAGTGTTCTATACGGCGCGTCGAACGCGGGGCTCTTCACAATTTACGCGCAGCTCATCCGCCCTGACATATTCAACTCCGTTATCGCCAGCAGCCCAACGATAGGGTGGTGCCATGAACTCATTCATAACCTCGCCGAGGAAACATTCAGGTCAAAGCAGTTTCAGAACAAGCTCTACATGATATACGGTAAATATGACTATGACCGAGTCACAGAGTATGTACCGAACTTCGCTAAATTACTTGAAGAAAAAGCCCCCGATGGTTACAGGTGGGCCGTGAAGAGGATCGACGACGAGGGGCACGTACCATACACCAGTCTCTACGATGGCCTCCGATTCGTTTTCCCACAGCGATCTGAGAAAGGCTAGAAGACTTCATAACCGTTATCTCGTCATAAATGGGGATGGATGGGCCTCGGAAAAGTCAGGGCGTGAACTTAAACGTCATTTTATTGAGCTTGGCCATCTTCCTCACCGACGCCAGTCACAGTACGGTAATCCCCATCTTCCCTAGCTTCGCACAGAGTGTAGGAGCCTCCTTGAGTGTGCTAGGCGCATATGGTTCAGCCTCAGGAATAGCAATGCTTCTTCTATCTATACCCATTGGGAGGCTCTCGGACAGATACGGAAGGAGAAGGATGATGATACCGGGCCTCGTTCTGTTTATCCTAGTTCCCTTATTCTATACCCTAACAACGACGCCTTTGCACCTGTACCCTATCAGGATTCTTCTTGGAGTCGGCATCGGCCTCATCTTCGGGAACGGTTTCCTTCTCATGACCGAGATAGCCACATCATCCGGCAGGAGTAGGGCTCAGGGCATCTACATGACTGCTATGGGCTTAGGGTTCACCGTGGGGCCGTTAATAGGGGGCTTCACCGCCAAGCTGTATGGAACTACAGCGAGCTTCATGGTAAGCAGCGGTTTAGCCTTCCTCAGCCTAGCCTTGCTGCTATTCGTGAAGGAAGACAAAGTGATAGAAACAAGTCAGGACAACAAAAAGTTCAGGCTGAGGGAGGTCATAGGGAATCATCGAATACTGGCTTCTGGAGTGGCTAACTTCCTCAACAGCATCATGTTTAACGCCATGACCCTATTCTTCCCTGTATACGGCAGCAATATTGGGCTAGACGAGGCAGAGATAGGCATCGGGTTGACAACAAGAGGTCTCGCAAGCACGATCGTTAGGTTACCCGTAGGAACATTCACCAAATACATCAAAGCCCTGAACCTTATGGTCTTCGGCCTGATCCTGTCAGCGGGAACCATAATCACTTTGTCCAACACGGATACTCTAATCCTCATAAGTGCCCTCATGGGAATCCAAGGAGTTGCATACGGCATCTACCTCACATCTGGAAATATATATGTGGCTGAGACGGCGCCCCGACAGGGAAAAGGAACTGCTATGGGCGTCTACTCGATGTTCGGGAATATCAGCAGCATTGTGAATCCATTAATACTGGGCCTAATAGCTGAGAACCTTGGCACACAGGGCGCACTACAGTTCTCAGCCGGTGTCACTCTGATCGGAGTCGCCTTAATTTACATGTTAATTAACAGAGGGTCAACGAATCTGGCTGCGGATAACCTCGAAGGCCTTTGAGGCGTCCTCCTCGTGGATGATAAGACTAACCTCATCAGGGCTGTAGAATGCGTCCACCATGTGAACACCGTTACGGAATAGCAGGTCCGTGATGAGGGCTATCTGGTCGTACCGTTCCTCACCTTGTACTATCTTAATGTTGAGTTCTGCGAAGCCCTCATACACTGTTGGCTGATACTGCCACAGGTCTCCCATTAACTGCGTCATGGCGTCACTCGTGGTGATGATCTTCAGGCTTCCCGGGAACTGGTGAACTCTCAAGTATAGTCCTTGTCTCTGGTGTTCCAGAAGCTTTCCCATGATCTCCGTCTGCTCCCTTCGCTCCACGTTTAAGGTCAGGTCCTTGACGTCTGTCACTAGGTTGAGCCTAGACCCATGTAGGGCTCCTTTTGGCTCAGTTTGCCTCGTCCTCGTGGCTTCCTTGCTGAACCTCATAATGGCTGTGACGATGGTGTTGGGGTCTACTTGGTCGCCTGCGAGGCTCTCCACGTCGGTGTGGATGTATCGGGCTGCCGCGCTGTAGTTGATCACTTGCATGCGGAGCCCTCGGTATAGGTAGGGGTTTCGTGTGATGATGACCCTGACTGCTTCCTGAACTGTACTCCGTCTGCCTGACATCAAATCATTATAAAAATAGCGTAATATAAGAATTTATGACATGTGGTCATGATTCACGCTGTTTAGGTTTCATCTGTGTTAAACTCACTAATAATGTCAGATATATGACATTTTGCCATAAAGTTTATAAGGTGTGCTAGTACAGGAACCATAGCGAATAAAAAATGGCATGGACAAACGACGACCATTTCGATAAAATCATCGAGAAGTTATTCAAACAGTTCGGGTTCCAGCCCCCAAACATGAGGAACCTAACTCAGGACACCAACTCCTGGGTCTACGGTTACAGCATGACCATGGGGCCAGACGGGAAACCCGTAATTAGAGAGTTCGGTAACCGCCCAAACATGCAGCCCATGGGGCAGCCACTCCCTGAATTATACCCGGAGGAAGGCCCCCTTGAGCCCCTAGTTCAGGCGGATATCGATATGGAGGAGCGAAAGGTCAGAGTCCTAGTCGAGCTACCGGGAGTCACCAAGGAGAGCATCAAGGTGAACGCCACGGAGAACCTCATCAGGATAAGTGCAGAGCACGAGTCAAGGAAATACGAAACAGAGATACCATTGATGGGCAGGGTAGACCCTAACTCATCGGTAGCCACCTACAACAACGGCATACTTGACCTCACATTCGACCTACTTGAGCTCCCCAACGATGAAGGAGTCGACATCCAAGTCAACTAACCACCTTTAGGAGAGATATTCATGGAGAAAATAACACTCAGAGTAGCGGAAGCTCCGCAGAACCTCGTCGGCAGAGGAATAGCCGTCATCGACCCCAAGGTCATGAAGGACAACGGCTGGCAGTCAGGCCAAGTAGTAGAGATCACAGGCCAGCGCAAGACATACGCGAAGATTTGGCCAGGTCAGACACAGGATTATGGCAGCGGCGTCATAAGGATCGACGGCATCACCCGAAACAACGCAGGCATAGGCATAGACGATAGAGTCAATCTTATCATAGCAGAGTCAAGGCCAGCTAGCAGCCTCACACTGTACCCCACTGAGCCACTACGGATAGTAGGAGGGGAACGTTACCTAGCCCAACTCATGGAGGGCAGGGTAGTCAGCCAAGGCTCAGTAATCATAGTCAACATAATGGGCCGCAGAGTGGATCTGGTAGTAACCAAGGCTCAGCCCAAGGCAGACGCAGTGATAGTGAATAGAGGCACACAGATACAGTTCACAGACAAGGCGCCTAAACAGACCACGAGTAACATCCCAAGCGTCAGCTACGAGGACATTGGCGGCCTTGACAGAGAGATCGCCAAAGTCCGTGAGATGATCGAGCTACCACTCAAACACCCTGAGCTATTCGAGCGTCTCGGAGTAGAGGCACCCAAAGGCGTACTCCTCCACGGACCACCCGGCACAGGTAAGACCCTGCTAGCCAAAGCAGTGGCCACGGAGACCAACGCCAGCTTTTACCACATCGGCGGCCCCGAGATCATGAGCAAGTTCTACGGCGAGTCCGAGGAGCGGCTCAGGGAGATCTTCAAGGAAGCCCAGGAGAACGCTCCCAGCATCATCTTCATTGACGAGATAGACAGCATCGCACCTAAACGTGAGGAAGTCAGCGGCGATGTCGAGAAACGCATCGTATCACAGCTCCTCACCATCATGGACGGCTTGGAGAGCAGAGGCAAGATCGTGGTAATCGGAGCCACCAACAGGGTCAACGCGCTGGACCCTGCGCTACGCAGGCCTGGACGGTTCGACAGAGAGATCGAGATCGGCCTCCACGATAGAACCGGAAGACTCCAGATACTACAGATCCATACACGAGGCATGCCCCTCGTGGAGGACGTGAATTTGGAGGAAATAGCGAACAGGACCCACGGCTTCGTTGGAGCAGACATGGAGGCTCTCACCAAGGAGGCAGCCATGGGTGCGTTACGCCGCGTACTCCCCGAGATAAACCTAGACGAGAGCAGCATACCAGCCGAGATACTTGATAAGATCAACGTCACGATGAATGACCTTGAGAACGCGTTACGCGAAGTCCCTCCAAGTACCATGCGTGAGGTCCTCGTGGAGTCACCCAACGTCCACTGGGACGACGTGGGAGGCATGGAGGAGACCAAGCAGGAACTCAAGGAAGCCGTGGAGTGGCCCCTCAAGTACAGCGAGGTCTTCGATTACGCCGACGTGAAGCCGCCTAAGGGCATCTTGATCTACGGTCCACCAGGCACAGGGAAGACCCTTGTTGCGAAGGCTGTTGCCACGGAGAGCGAGGTCAACTTCATCAGCGTCAAGGGACCCGAGCTATTATCAAAGTGGGTGGGAGAGTCCGAGCGAGGAGTCAGGGAGATATTCAGGAAGGCCCGGCAGGCGGCCCCCTGCATCATCTTCTTCGACGAGATCGATAGCATCGTGCCTCCTAGAGGCAGAAACTTGGGCAGCAACGTCACTGAGCGCGTCGTGAGTCAGATACTTACTGAGCTAGATGGACTGGACAGCCTCAAGGATGTTTTAGTCATAGCAGCTACGAATCGTCCTGACATGGTTGACCCCGCTTTGATGAGGCCGGGCAGGATCGACAGGATACTGTACGTGACTAACCCTGACATCGAGGCTCGTGTAGCCATCATAGGCATCCATACGCGGAACAAGCCTTTGAGCCCAGATATCGACGTGCATAATCTGGCGGAACAGATGGAGAACTACAGCGGCGCGGACATCGCGGCGGTATGTAGCGCTGCCAGTCACTCGGCCATCAATGAGCACCTGACCAAGTACGATGACCCCGAGAAGGCGCGGAAGCACAAGGAAGAACTAGTCATCACAATGGACCACTTCAATAAGGCTTTCATGAAGGTGAAGACCAGTAGCTATCAAAAGGCTACTATCTACTGGGATGCCCAGAAGAACGCCCCCAACACTAACATCATCTAAACTTTTCTTTACCGTCACTTTTTCCTGAGATAGGTATATTAACAGTCTAGCTGTTCATACCTCCGGGTGTTCAAGGTGCCAATGAGGCAGCCGATAATATGTATGCTGGGACACGTCGACACTGGGAAGACGAGTCTCCTGGACAAGATAAGAGGAACAGCAGTACAGTTAAGGGAGGCAGGCGGCCTCACGCAGCAGATTGGCGCCAGCTTCTTTCCCTTCGACACGCTGGTAGCTATCACACAGCAACTCGTCAAGAACTTCAAGGTCAACATCACGGTCCCCGGTCTCCTCGTGGTGGACACCCCGGGACACGAGGCCTTCGCAAACCTCAGGACGAGGGGAGGCAGCGTCAGCGACATCGCGATACTCGTTGTGGACGTCATGCACGGCTTCGAGAACCAGACCTATGAGTCGCTGAACATCCTCAAGTCACGTAAGGTCCCCTTCATCATCGCTGCCAACAAGATAGACCGCATAGACGGATGGAAATCCACTGAGAACATGCCTTTCTTGGAGAGTTACAAGGCGCAGAACAAGTGGGTCAGGGAGGACCTTGATAACCGCCTTTACATCATGATGGGCACCCTCAGCCGGGAGGGCTTGGCAAGTGAACGCTTCGACAGGGTAAAGGATTTCACCAAGAACGTCGCCATCGTGCCCGTCAGCGCCAAGACAGGGGAAGGCATAGGCGAACTCCTCGCCGTCCTCATCGGGTTAACCCAGCAATTCCTTGAGCAGAAGCTCCAAGTCACCGACGGCCCAGCCCTCGGTACAGTGCTAGAGGTCCGCGAGGAGACAGGGCTCGGGATCACACTCAACGCCATCATCTACGACGGTACACTGAAGGCAGAGGACACCATCGTCATAGGAGGAAAAGAGGGGCCAATAGTCACCAAGATCAGGGCTATCCTCGTACCACAGCCTCTTGATGAGATGAGGGATCCACGTAAACAGTTCAACAACATCACAGAGGTTCACGCCGCTGCAGGTATCAAGATCGCTGCCCCTGACATCGATGATGCCATACCTGGTGCACCCCTGATCGCGGTCGGGGGGGACATGACGCTGGAAAAGGCGTTGGATGATGTGGCCTCGGATATGGAGCGCCTCAAGGTCCAGACCGACCAGTCCGGTATTATAGTAAAAACAGACACCCTCGGAAGCTTGGAGGCTATTGTGGAGAGCCTCAGAGCCAAACAGGTACCCATAAGGCTCGCAGACATCGGGGATGTAAGCCGCAGGGATGTGATAGAGGCTCTCAGCGTCAAACACGACGACCCTCTCTTCGGTGCGATACTCGCCTTCAACGTGAAAGTCCTCCCAGACGCGGAGCGTGAGGCATATGACCAGAAGATACCCATCTTCTGGAACGACATCATCTACAACCTCATGGACGAGTACATCCGCTGGGCGGACGAGGAACGGGAAGCAAAGGCACGAAAAGAGTATGATGTGCTAGTGAAGCCGGGAAAGCTCCAGATAATGGAAGGCTACATTTTTAGGCGCGCCAAGCCCGCCATCTTCGGAGCAAAGGTTCTCTCAGGCACCATAACACCGAGGGTGCATATGATCAACCATGAAGGCGACCGATTGGGCAGGATAAGCCAGATACAGGACGGCGGCGACGCCATCGGGAAGGCCGAGGAAGGCGCAGAGGTCGCCGTGGCCATGCCACAGCCCATTGTAGGTAGACATATAAAAGAGCGTGATATCCTGTATGTCGACGTCCCAGAACAGCATGCGAAACAACTCCGCGCAAAGTTCGGTGGGCGCCTCACAGAGAGCGAGGCGGAAGCCCTGAAAGAGCTTGTGGAGCTAAAACACAAGAAAGACATGTTCTGGGCAGCATAGGAGATAAAATAAGAATGCCAATACTCATCGTCTCAGACCCATCCACGGGGACAAGCCAGCGGGTAGAGATAGAAGACTCTAGACTACGACCTCTCATAGGTACAAGGATCGGGCAGACCATCGACGGCACCCTCGCGGAGATGCAGGGATACAAGCTCAAGTTCACGGGCGGCACAGACAAGGATGGGATACCCATGCGCCCCGACGTCCACGGAAGCGCCAAGGCACGCATAGTGCTCAGCGGAGGCGTGGGTTACAAGCCTAAAGATAAGGGAATCCAGAAGCGTAAGGTGGTTCGCGGAAATACCATCAGCGCCGAGATAACCTTCCTCAACTTCACAATAATAGAGGCCCCCAAGAGCAAGAAGAAAGCCCCTAAATCCGAAGAGGCTCCAGCCGAGGAATAAAATCCTCACATAGTATTATTCTTCTGTTTCGCCAGCTAAAAGCAGTTGTAAATCTTCTTCGCCCTCAGAGTAACCGGATGCGATTACAATGTCATCAGCCATCAGAATAGTGTTAGGTTTAGGTCTTATCCACTGTGAGCCACGTCGAACTACAAGCACCCACATACCAGTCTCTTCAGGAATTCTTGATTCACGCAGCGTCTTTCCAACAACAGGTGAGTCCTTGCTAACGGTGACGCGTTCCACAGTCTCCTCGGCGTCCTGAATGACCATACGTAGTATAGGGTGAGGCTCGATGCCACGGAGTACAACCTCAGCGATCTCAGCCGCAGCGTCAGCTATACGTTCTGTGACGTTACCCATCCTGATTATGCCGAGTAAATCCATGGGATCCACCTCTTCCTCTGTTCTTGACAAGACTCTTCTCTGGAAATCAATGTGAAGTGTGTCCATCTGCTCCTCTAGGAGCATTACCTCCTCGGCGAGGAACCTGTTGTTCAAAAGTACAGCCGAGTAGGCAAGGTCCATCATCATCTCGCTGGTATCCTTCAGAGTCACAAGATTTCTTGTGACCTCTTCCCAGTGCCTGATATCCGAGCTAATCAAGACTGTCCACCTCCCCACGCGCTGCCTTCACAAGTGTACAAAGGCCCTCACCTGTACCTCTGGCAACAAGCACATCCTCTGGCATTAGTATCTCCTTGTCGGGGTTGATGTGCCAGAGTTCTCCTCGGCGGATGGCTATGATGTCCACACCTACCTCGGCTGCTAGCTCAAGATCATCGATTGTTTTACCAGCGAGCATACTGGTCTCGGCTACCACTACTCTCGCCAAGTGTTCCTCGGTTCGCTGAAAAACCTCTCTAACGACGGGGTGAACGCTGATGTCTCGTAGGACAAGGCTTGCGATGTCCGCAGCTGCGTCGCTTATGGCGTTGGTAAGTGACCCCACCTTGGCAACACCAGCCAGTGTCTCTGCGTCCTGCTTGTCACGGGCAGCAAGCATGAGGTTCATGTTTAGAACGTAGACGAGGTCATCTACCTTGGACTCCAGCTCCATGACCTCTTGGGCTAGCTCCTTGTTGTGGAAGAGGGCTGCGCTGTAAGCGAGGTCGATCATGAGTTCGCTGATGTCCTTCATCTGGATCAGGGTCTCACGGACCGGGGCGGCTCTATACTCCGTCTTTTTTAGCTTGACCATAGAAACGATTCATCCTATCCTGTGGTTGCATCTGTGAGTTGCACCTAACGAATCAAATAAGCAATACAGGTTCCATTCTTAACTTTTACTGAAAAAGAAGCCAAAAAACAGCTTACTCAGGGTAATGGATCTTGTATACCAACACGTACCTGTTCGAGGACGAGAAAGCCAAGCTGAAGTACTGAGGGTCAGGCTGCAGATACATGAGATTGTAAAGCGTGGACGCCCTGAAAACATCCGTCTGCTCCACTGAGTACTCGCCGTATCTCTGGTAATCCGTGAGGTTCATGCCGCCGATCTGCACCATCCATGGCCACTTCCCCTCGTCACCGAACCCCCAGTCTTGGAATGTGTTCGGGTTAAACGTGTGGAACACAACGATGTAATCTGCACCGTACCGTTCAAGGATCTTGATGGACTCGTTCTGCGGCCGCATCATGATGTTGCCTATGTTTGAGATCTGACGTGTAGTCTGTGTGGCTCCGTCAGCCATTGTTGTCTTTCCAGCCATGGCTTCTATCCAGTATCCATAGTCCCACCAGCTGCAGATGACCTCGTCGTCCGTCACATTCTGCTTCATCCATTCAAAGGTTTCAGGCCAGTCCTGAGGATACTCGCCGTTGAACATCCATGGAATACCGCTGTTCGCTAGGCTCGTCGGCCTGTCAGCGGATGCAACAGACGACAGGATGCTGGGAACGATGCCTATGATAATTAGCACGATGAAAACGATGCTTAAGGTCTTGTTGACCCCGAAAACGGCTCTCCGCCTCCTTCTGCTCCGTCTAGTCTCCTCAGCTGTACCCGAGGTGAAGAACGGTCCTATAATCTCGACGAGCCCGTATCCAGCCATTATACATACCGGCGCCGCCAGTATCTGGCTGAGTCGAGACATCACTCCCGCGAAGTAGAGGGCGGTCAGGAAGAACAGGGAGGCATAGATGTTTTTCTCGTCCTGTTCCTTCACGGCGAAGTATGTGCCGGCGATGCCAAGTGTCATGATTGCTCCAAACTCCTGGAAGAACGATGACCACGCTATCACCTTGTTCTCTGCGACCGAGTTGTAGAGGAAGTCAGATGTGGATGTGAAGGGGTTCAGCACCTTGAGGAACTTGAAGCCGATGGGGATGTTGATTCCGACAGCTGGCAACAGGAATACCCCGATTATGCCAACAACGACTAGGGCTCCGGCTAGGTTCGCGAGAAGCCTCACATCGATTCTGTCCTTAATGGACTCGTAGATAACCATAGCGGGGATTAATCCAAACGCGACGAGGCTGTCCAGAGACATCAGGCTGTAGATACCCAGACGAGGCACAAAGATAACAATGAGGTTACCCACACCGATGGTGAGACTGTAAGAGATGAGGTGCCTGACCTCGAACCTCTCGGTGTACATGAGGATGAGCATGTAGAGCGCCAACAGCCCAGGCACGTACTTGGCTGCCCCCCATGACGCAAAGATGTACCCAAGCGTCAATCCTGAGATTACGCCGTAGACTGCTCTATGCTCAAGGCTTCTCTTCTTATCCGTTGAACGTAGGAAAAATAGGCCAGTGGCTACCATGCAGAAAATGCCGATGCTCTCTGTGTCGAAGAAGCCCATCGCTGTCCTGCCGATGAATGTAGGGTTGATTGCTAGGAACATCGCGGCGAATATGCCTGCTACTGAGCCCTTGAGTTCCTTGCCGAGGTAATACGTAGTAATGACAGTGATGCACGCCATAAGTATCGGGAAGAAGAGGCAAACATCGTAGACGGTGACGTTCATGCCCACCGCGCTAACTATACTGTAGACGAACGCCGCTGAGAAAGGCACACCCGGGTACGCGCTGTTAGCAACGTTTCTACCCATTGGGTACCAGCTCATTGTGTCATGCCAGCTCCACCATGCACCATACCCGTTTTCGACCACATATTCCGTGGCCCTTAACTGGAATAACGGGTCATACGCGGTGAAGTAGGCGCCGTACTGGAGCGGTAGTAGCCTTATGAGCGCAGCTATGACGACGATTACTGCAAGTGCGGCAAGTTCCAGAGCCATTGTCCTTGTTAGCCTGAGGGAACGGTTCCCTGGATTGTCTACTGTGATACCTGTGTCACCTTGAGAGTTCTCAGTCATTTTCCTCGGACTCTACGTGTAGGATATGCAAGGCTTTTATTTAAATCGTGATAACCAGCGAAACAGAGAAAAGCTCGTGCTGGATTGGGGATAGGCTTAACAGTACATGCCCCGTTGAAAAGGTAATGAGTCTTCAGTTTTCCACTGAGTCCATCGAGGTCGAGGGCAAGACCCTGAATGGCGCCCTCACCGAGCTGGAGAACGCCGTGCTGCTCCTGGTATGGATGGGAGATAAACCCAAGCTTGGCTCCTTGACGGTCACAGTGCCTGACAGGACCAGCAGCCAATTGCTAGGAGACAGGGACGAGGTACTCTCAAGGATGGTGGGTGAGAGGCTCGCTTCACGTTATGGGAAACTCATCTTGGTTTCCAGTAACCTTCCAATTGACTTCCAGGCAGGCAGGGAGCTGCTTGACCTGATAAACAGACTTGTAGGTGAAATAGATGAGTGATCTACGTTCTTTCCTCAAGGAGATCGAGGACGAGACCATCAGGATAAAGGAACCACTGTCCGTGAAGTATGACGTTGCTGCAGCTCTAAGAAAATGGGACGGAGGCAAAGCAGTCTTCGTGGACAAGGTCAAAGAGACAGGGACAAGGTTGGTGGGAGGCGTCTGTGGAAGCAGACCCAGGATATTGAAAGGTCTAGGCGTTAAGCCGGATGACCTGTATCCTACCTTGATGAACGCCACCAAGAACCCACGGAAATGCAAAGTAGGCGACGGTCCAGTAAAAGAAGTTGTCAGCGAGGGCAGCCTCAAAGACGTGCCGGTGTTGACCCACTTCGTAGGTGACCCAGGTCCATACATCACCTCCGGCATCCTCTACACGCGGAGCCCAGACGGTGAACATGAGAACGTCAGCTACCATAGGCTTCTCGTCAACGACGACAAGACAATGGGGATCAGGATCGTGCCACGGCACCTCTACCGGCTCACACAGATGGCGAAAAAGGCGGGACACACCAGCCTCGACATCAGCGTAAGCATAGGACTCCACCCAGCAGTGCTGGTTGCTGCCGCTCTACCGGCACCATTTGGCGTCAGCGAATTTGACGTTGCCAACCAGCTAATGGGAGGGAAGCTCAAGCTCACCCAATGCGAGCACGTGGACGCACTGGCTCCAGCGGACGCGGAGCTGGTCTTGGAGGGAAAGCTGCGGCTAGACAAGCAAGCAGCCGAGGGTCCTTTCGTGGACCTCTCAGGGACCTTCGATGTCCAGAGGCAGCAACCAATCATTGAGCTGGAAGGCATCATGCATAGGGAGAACTATATCTATCAGGGGCTCTTGCCCTCAGGCTCTGAGCACAGGCTCCTCATGGGGATGCCCCGTGAGCCAAGGATATGGGAATACTGCAGGAACGTGGTGCCAAACGTCAGAGGCGTCAACATGACCGTGGGAGGCATGGGGTGGCTCCACTGCGTGGTTAGCTTCGAGAAGTTTCGTGAGGGGGACCCCAAGAACGTGCTTATGGCTATATTCGCGGCTCACCCAAGCCTTAAGCACGCGATAGTGGTAGACAGCGACATCGATCCATACGACATGGAGCAAGTGGAGTGGGCAATAGCCACACGGTTCAAGGCAGACGAGGACCTTCTTGTTATACCGAACGTCAGGGTCAGCAGTCTGGACCCTGCCGGTGACCAGGAGAAAGAGCTTGGATGCAAGATGGGTATAGACGCCACACGGCCCATGTTTAAGGACGTTGCTGGCTTCAAGAGAGCCAAGATAGAGGTCTCAGAGGAACTCAAAAAAGTGCTCTCCAAGTACAAGTAGCCGTCTCCTCCACCATATTTTTTCAGCTTCTTATTCCAGATTGGATCATCAACTAGGTAGGGTATCTTGACTTATTACGAGTTACTTGAAATTACGCGAAAAAAAATTACTGAAATGTGGTCATGTTTCTCATCTGCCAGTGATCGACCGTGTTAATGAAGCACTACATTGCTTCTGCAAGTGTTATATGAAGAAAAGGAGTCTTTATTCTCTGGGATTCTTATGACCGATTATGATTTTCTGATCAAGAACGCGACGATAATTGAGGGAACCGGTAAAAAAGCCTACAAGGGCTCTATTGGTGTCAAAGGCGACAAGGTCGCATCCGTTGGCGACGCGAAAGGCGACGCCGTAAAAACCATCGACGCCAAGGGCCTTACAGCGGTCCCAGGCTTCGTTGACGCTCACAGCCACGCTGACTGGAGCCTGTTACATTACCCTGATTGCCAGAACTATATTATGCAGGGGATCACCACATTCGTGGGCGGTCAATGCGGTGGCTCACCGGCGCCCCTCGGGGAGTACGTCAGGACACCGAGAGGGCTACAGGATAAGCTCCCAGACCTTGACCCATACAAGTTCTATCCCAACCAGCCTTACTACCCCATCGAGCAGATCAATGAATGGATGGACCAGATCTACGGATGGACGCTGGACTGGGACACCATGGCAGGTTACTTCAAGAGAGTCGAAAAGACTGGTATCTCAGTCAACTTCGCGCCCCTCGTCGGACACGGCACAGTACGAACCAAAGTGATGGGCCTAAACTTCAAACGACACTCCACAAAGAAGGAGTGGAGCGAGATGAGGGAACTCATACACGAGGCCATGAAGGACGGCTGCATCGGTATGAGCACCGGACTCGACTACGACCCAGGCGTATACGCTGCCCACGAGGAGATAATCGACGCCGTCTCAGTGCTAAAGGAGTACGGCGGCGTCTACTGCCCCCACTGGCGAAGAACCGGCAGGAGAAGAGGAGTAAGCGCTGGGCACGTACCCAACGAGAAGATAACAGCCCTCATGGAGTGCGTCGATGTACACAAAAAGACGGGGGTCCGCCTACACTACGCCCACATGTCAACAGGATGGCAGATGCATCCACCCGCACCCGACGAGTTGGAGTACTATAACGTCAAGACCACTCTCGACATGATCTCTGAAGACGCAAAGACCGACCTTGATATAACATGGGACGCTATACCTCAGCTAACCCGCAGCGGCTTCTCAACGATGCCCTACCTAGCGTCTCTCTACGGTCCTTGGCTCAGGGAACTCGGAGGACTCGAAGAGTTCGGTAAATGGCTGAAGGTAAAGGACTTCAGGGAAGAAGTGAAGGACGGCGTCCGCAGGGGCAAGTGGTTCATCAGGGTTGCATACAACCCCAACACGGCACCCAGATGGGCAGACAACATAACTGTCCTAAAAAGCAAGGTACCTGACATCGACGGAAAAACCATTGCACAGATCGCGGCGGAGAGAAAAGCAGACCAATGGGACACCTACTTCGACATCATAGCCGAAGACCCGTACACTAGAGGCGCTACAGGCTCCATGGGCCCGAGAACACCGTATCTACAGTACTGGACTCACCCCAGAGGCATGGTAGGCTTGGACACTAGCGTCTTCGATAAGGAGTATCAGGGAAAGAACCCACCTTACAGCATACCGGGCATCAACCCGTTCAGCGCGTTCCCCATGTTCTTCATTAAATACGTCAGGGACGGCGACATCTTCACCGTCGAGGAGGCAGTGCAGAAGACTTCAACCATGGCAGCTAGGGTTCACAACCTTGAAGGACGCGGTGTGCTGAGTGAAGGCGCCTACGCTGACATCGTTCTGATGGACATACCGAAACTAAAAATCAGCAGCACTGAACTTGAGCCGAGGAAGCACCCGAAAGGCATCGACTACGTGTTTGTCAACGGTACATTGGCCGTTGAGAAAGGCAAGTATAGCGGTGAGAGAGCCGGCAGAGTGTTAACGAGGAAGAAATAAGCTCATTAAACCCTCCCTTTTTCTTTTTTTATAAAGACCCTATTGAGATGAATCTAGGTATCATTAGATGAAAAAACGAGAGTTTCATACGGGTCCAACTCTTCCGCATCTAAGATTCTACATGAAATGACTGTACAAAGATTACCATGGATGAAATTCAGAGAATCCTTGACCAGTTCATAGACGCGTTCTCTAAACTACAACTCGATAACGTTATGAAACCAATTCACCAGAAACATCTAGCACGGGATAGCTGAAGGGGGGGGAGGGGGGGTATCACGGAAAACCGGAAAACAAGCCCTTTTCCTTAAAATAAACCCTAAAACAGCCCAGATTAGGTCATGATCAACTTAAAAAAACGTATCAGTGACGGTAAAAAAACGACAAAAAACGTTATAGTAATAATTAAGAAAATTTAGGCTACCAGGCTCCGCCCCTTACTAGCCATTCCTTGGTCTCGGGGTGGATATCCTTGTAGTTAGCCTTGATGTACTCCCTTACTTCATCGGCAAGCGCCACTGTCTTGTCGTAGCCCTGCTCTTTGATGAACTCCTGAACCTCCTCCTGAGTCTTCCTCTTAGGAGCCCAGTCGTCAGCGTCAGCCACCCTGTACAGGAATCTGGTATAGTTAGCCGCAGCCAGATGCAGGTACTGCATCTCAACCTTATCCAACGTGTCGTACCTTGTGTGACCGTAGC
>JAOZHP010000072.1 GCA_026014815.1 Candidatus Bathyarchaeota archaeon | reverse complement strand
GTTCTTCCGATACATGGAAGAGGCGGCGGCTCAGGGAGCACAGCTCATCGTTTTCCCTGAGGTCTCTCTTCAGCAGAATCCCGGCTGGGGCTTTTTATCGGTACATGAGCCAACGCAAGCCGAACTCAAGTACCTACGGGATACGGCTGAGGCTGTCCCTGGGAAAAGCACGGAAAGCGTAGTGACCAAAGCCAGAGAGCTGGGCATCTACGTCGTATTCGGCATGACGGAGAAGGAGTCTGAAGACGGTCCCTGGTACAATACCAGCGTCTTCTTGGGTCCAGACGGCGTGATTGAGAAATATCGTAAAAACAACCTTTGGGACGCAGAGAATGGCAAAGGAAACGAGCATCTGTGCTGGAAGCGAGGGACGGAGCTGGTGGTCGCTGATAGCCCCTGGGGCAAGGTCGGGCTAATGATTTGTATTGACATGGCCCATCTGTTGGGTCTCAAGCTTGCCGCGATGGGCGCTGATCTGCTGGTTACGGCGTCCGCATGGCCGCGGGTCGCTGGCGATAATTACGAGAAGCGCACGGTTCTGAATGCCGTGGAGGCCCAGCGCTGGCACGTGGTGTCGAATCAGGTGGGTCCGGTGGGGTATGGGGAGGATTATGGTCACAGCAGGATCGTCCATCCCAGTGGGGAGGTCGTCGCCGATACCGGTGGGCGGGAAGGGATGGTGATTGCTGAGATCGATTTATACGTTGGTCGCGATTCGGTGCAGGACAGGTAGTTTGGGCGCGCGCACCACTAAAAGGGGTATATCACCGATTAAGTGTTACATGCGTGTAACATAAGTGCATCACCGATTAAAACTTACGAGCGCACGCGTCCTTCTTTGGTTCGAATATACGTAAAGCGATAGTCATGTGGGTGAATCATTTGAAATAACAATTTATCAATTTTTGAAAAAAATGTGTGTTAATGATAAATTCTATATAGAAATTAGAACCTCAAGGTCTTTCCGGGTAATACACCTGTATGCTTGTTGTCTTCTACCACCAATACTCCGTTGACATAGACTCTGTGTATGCCGTTTGGGTAAACTCTCGGGGTCATGAATGTTGCGTTGTTCCTGATCTCGTCAGGATCCCATATTATAATGTCGGCCCACATCTCAGGTCGTATCAATCCTCTATCCATCAAACCCATACGCTGGGCTGGAAGCCCTGTACATTTTCTGACGGCGTCCTCAAGCTCAAGCAACCTTTCCTCCCTAACCCACTTCTGGAAGAAATATGGGAACTGACCGTAGGCTCGCGTCGTAGTCTCCCCAACTGGCTCAGTTGAGAGAGACCCAGTTGGTGAGTCGTTCGTCGCGTCTATTGCTACGCTGCAGTGCTGGTGTAGTAGGGAGAAATCAGTGTCCCACTGGCTCGTGATAGCAATCGCGCCCCAGGCATTCAAGAACCCCTCTCCTTCATTAACAAGTAGCTCGAAAAGGGCATCGAATGGATCGAGGTTCATTCTCACGCCGATCTCCCTGAGATTCAATCCGTTATACTCTGGGCTATTCTCGGTGTGAGCCACCATGAAACGGTCCCATGAATCCAGAGGACCACGGACACCAGCCAGGATGGGTCCGTACTGGCGGTTAATTAGATCGCCCCTAAGATACTCCTTAACCTCAGGGTTCGTAAGCATCTCGTATGTGAACTTTCCTCCTTTTTTCAAGAACTTTGAGCCTATTATGATGGGCCCTATAAGGGTGCAGCCACACCAGCCGTACCCGTCCTCGATGGTCCATGGAATCTGGTCAAACGCGATGTCGAGCCCCCTGCTTCTTGCCTCGTCGCATAGATCCACGATATGCTTAGTCTTCCCGTCTGATGGAAAACGTGCTCCCCAGTGCACCCCCTCGACACGTACACCTGATTCCTCACCTATCCTTATAGCCTCCTTAGCAGCCTCAACCACCTTTATGTCCCTGTTTCTCACATGGGTCGCGTAGAGACCACCACAGGATGCCACGGTATTACATAGATCTATGAGGGTCTCAGTCGGTGTAAGAGTCTGTGGATCATATTCGAGTCCTGAGCTAAGCCCATAACTTCCCTCATCCAGCGAAGTTCTTAGGAGCATCTTCATCTCCTCAACCTCGTCTTGGCTGGGTGAACGGTCGAAGGCATCCATCCCCATTACAGAGACTAGTAGATTCCCGAGCCCCGTCAAGGTCCCTATGTTCAAGGCCACCCCTTTCGCCTCAACTACGTTAAAGTATTCGCGAGTCGTTAGCCAGTCTCCCTCAAACCCGCGGATCTCATTCATGATGTCTCTCCCTAGCTCGTTAAATGGCATAGCTGAGAAACCGCAGTGACCGTTCAGGACGCTTGTTATTCCTTGCCTGATGAAGCTATCTGCCTCAGGATTCACAATGAGCGAGAAATCACTGTGTGAGTGGATATCAATGAATCCAGGCGAGACCGCCAGCCCTGATACGTTGATGATCTCAGTGCTTTCACCTGACACCTTACCTACGCCAGCTATCCTCCCATCCTTGACAGCGATATCGCCTCGGAACCAGGGGCTCCCTGTTCCGTCAAGAATCTTGGCGTTCTTAATCAGGAAATCAAAATCCATAATTCACTGTTTCTAGTGAGATATATAACATCGACCAAAGATGCTTTTCAGATTTATTATTTCAAACTCGCGCGCAGGCAATCTCATAATATATATTTAGATAATATCAAAGATATGATTTGAACTCAAATGGTGATACCAGTTTTTCCACGTGACAAATACACCTCACTACCTATAGTCGATAGAGGAGAAGGAGTATTTCTCTTCGATAAGGAAGGAAAAAGATACCTCGACGCTTGCTCTGGTGCTTGCGTGGTCTCCATCGGACATGGAAGAAAGGAGGTAGCTAAAATTCTAAAGAAGCAAGCGGAGCAAGTAGCGTTCGTCATCGGAGTTCACTTCCAAAACGAGCCTGCAATCAGGCTGGCCAAACAAGTAATCGATCTCGCCCCAGAGGAAATGAGCTCTGTCCACTTCGTATCGGGTGGGTCTGAGGGGACTGACACTGCAATCAAACTAGCTCTTTCCTATTATCTGGCACGAAAAAAGCCTAGGAAAACGCGTCTTATCAGCCGGTGGGCTAGCTACCATGGAGCAACCATTGCAGCTACATCAGTGTCTGGCCACACAGGGAGGCGACGAACCTATCATAGAATCCTATTGGATGTAACCCATATACCTCCAGCTTACTGTTACAGATGCCCATACTCGAAAACTCCGGAAAAATGTGATATCGACTGCGCTCGCGCACTTGATATTACGATCCGGAGAGAAGGATCTGAAAATATTGCAGCCTTCATAGCCGAGCCCATTGTGGGTTCAACGCTGGGTGCCGTTGCCCCCGTTGATGAGTACTTCCCCTATGTGAGGGAGATCTGCGACGACCATGACGTTCTCTTAATAGCTGACGAGGTTATGACGGGATTTGGGAGAACAGGCAAGCCTTTTGGGATGGACCATTGGGGTGTAACGCCTGATATAATGATCACAGGCAAAGGAATAAGTTCAGGTTATGCCCCCCTAGGCGCAATCCTTGTGAGAAAAAGAATCGATGAAGCCTTCGAAGAAACCTCATCTGGCTTCCCACATATCTTCACGTATGGATTCAACCCCCTGTCCGCCGCGGCAGGCTCCGCGGTCCTCGACATACTCGTCAAGGAGAGGCTCATCGAGAGATCGGCAACCATGGGGCGCTACCTAAGTAAGCGGCTAAAGGAGCTCGACGACCTCCCCATCATAGGAGACACCCGTGGAAAGGGGCTGCTTCACGGAGTCGAGTTCGTCAAAGACAAGTCGACAAAGGCGCCGTTCCCGCGGGAGAAGCAGGTCTCACACAGGATGTTCAAAGGCATGGCCAGCCGCGGCGTGCTACCATACATAGGGACAGGAACCGCCGACGGAACACTAGGAGACCACTTCACCCTATGCCCACCATTCATCATCACAGAGGAACAGATCGACGAGATCATCGACTCCATCGACAAGACTGCGCGAGAGGTAGCCACCCAACTCTAAAACCGAGACAAACCAGCCATTTTTCATCAATCACCAACGATAAAACCCTGTTCGCCCCTAGACAATACCATGACCGATGAATACGACATTCTCATCAAGGACGCCAGGGTAATCGATGGCACAGGCGCAGCCTCCTACAAAGCCTCCATAGGTATCCACGGCGACAGAATCGCCGCACTTGGCGACGTCAAAGGCGACGCAGTCAAAGAAGTGGACGCCTCCGGACTCGTGGCGACCCCCGGCTTCATAGACTCCCACAGCCACTCAGACATCAACATCCTGTTCTACCCCAACTGTGACAGCCACGTCCATCAGGGAATAACAACGTTCTTCGGCGGCCAGTGCGGCATATCCTTCGCACCCCTAGGCGACTACGTACCCATAATGACGGGCGAGATCATGGAGCTGGCTCAGGAACTTGAGCCTTACATGTACAGCCCAAAGAGCCTCGCCTATCCGCTGGACAACGTAAACGCGCTCATGAAAGAGAGGTACGGTTGGAAGATCAACTGGCGGACCATGGCGGAGTACTTCGCCGCCGTAAAAGAGAAGGGGCTGAGCATCAACTATGCGCCTCTCGTGGGTCACAGCACATGCAGGATAGCCGTGCTTGGACGCGACTACAAGCGGGAGTCCAAGCCCGACGAGGAAGAGGCCATCGGTGAGCTTGTACGGCAGGCTCTCGACGACGGTTGCGTCGGCCTATCCACGGGCATGGACTACCCCGCCGACGTCTACGCTACCAGAGCCGAGATAGATGCTCACGTCTCCATCCTCCGGGATTACCCATCCACCGTATACTCGCCCCACTGGAGGCGAACCGGGCGCAGAGAGGGAGATAGCCCCGGGATAGCGTGGAACCGCATCGGTGGCATAGTGGACGAACTGGAGACCGCCAAGAAGACGGGGGTCCCTCTTGTGTTGGCGCATCTCTGCGGGGGCTGGGACACGGCACCGGCTCCGCCACCAGCCGTGGTGCAGGAGTCCATAGGCAAGGCCACGCTAGACGTTATTGACAGGTACATAGCCGAGGGAGTAGAGGTCTCGTTCGACGTCATCATGTACTGGTGGTTCACCTCCCAGTACATGGCCGACCTCCTACCGCCATACATCAGGTTGCTTGGTTCACGGGAAGCCCTCGCGAAGGCCCTCAAGATGCATGACTTTAGGACGGAGATTAGGCAGGCCTTGAAAGACGGTCACTTCTACTTACCCCTCGTGGCTCGCTCCCAGCAGCGGAACTATAGCCAAGAGATCAAGGTGACCGAACACAGGAACACCACCTACAACGACAAGACCCTGAAGGAGATAGCCGCCGAGACCGGTCAGGATGCCCTCGACACGCTGTACAACCTCATCGCGGAGGACCCGGATGCCCTTTGCTCAACACGGGACTACAGATTAACCGAGGAATACATCAGGCTCTTCTACAAGCACCCGAGAGGCATGGTGGGAATAGACTCCAGCATGGTTGACCTCAACCACGAGTCCAAGAGCCCACCGTGGAGCAAGCCCCTCTACCGCGCTTTCTCAGCTTACCCCTCGTTCCTCAACAGGTACGTCAAGGAACAGCGTCTGTTCACCATCGAGGAAGCCATACGTAAATGCACCTCCCTACCAGCCGAGACACACTACATCAACGACCGCGGAACCATCAAGGAAGAAAACTACGCCGACATACTCCTCCTTGACTGGGAGAACCTCATGTTCCTGAGCACGCCCAAGGAGACGAGAAGGTACCCAGAAGGCATTGAGCATGTTATAGTGAACGGCGAGACAGTAATTGAGAAAGGCAAACATACGGGAGCTAGATCAGGGAAAATCCTGACAAGGGACACGAAATAATACAAAACCCTTTTTTAGCGGAAAAAAGAGGTTGGCGTGCTGTTTTGAGGTTTTCTCAAGCGTAATTCGGGTCGCCATGCCCCGCGACCGCAGTACCTCTTTGAGCTTCTGTTGATGGCGTTTAACTCTATGCTAACGTCATCGTAGTCGTTGGTCCCTCACCGCGCATACTCCTTCGGTCTACAGTACCTGAATAAGCCAGTGATCTGACCCGCTGCTGCCTTGAGTTCATCAAAAACCATGGTCTCTCCTCCGATCTCCCTTACTGCACCATTGTGTGGTGCACATCACCGCTTAAGACTTACCATATAATTAAAGTAATACGTGGTGCGGTGCATCACCGCTTAAGTTTTACTTTTTCGACGTAGTAAAGCTTTTATCGCTGATTTTCCATGGGGCGCATCACCGCTTAAAACTTACGAGAACGCGCCCATACTCTTTTCTTCACTAGAGTCAGCATCTGAGTGGTTTCAAGAAAAAAGATGGAAGATGTTTTTTCATTATTTCTCCTGTTTTTCCTTCAGCTGTTCGCCGATTCCGTCCCTCGCTATCCTCTCACCCAGACCATAATAGAATAGATCCCTAGCGCTTACGAAATATGGTTTGACCTTCATCAAGTCGAGTTCACCATCGGTCAACACGTCCTCGTTGCAGTAGGTTGCGATGATCTCGCCGATGTAGACATCAGCGGGGACGCCGCGCGAGCGCGGAGAAACGGTAGTCTCCACGACCCTGAACTCCATATTGAGGGGACACTCCTCTATCATTGGCGCCGTCCCTAACTCACCATAGAAGTTGGTGAAAAGCGCCCCCTTGTCCGTGTCCTTGCCCGAGACCAGACCACAGTAGTCCGTCAGGATCAGCTGTTCCTGGGATGGGATGTTGAAACTGAAGGTCCCATTCTCCTTTATCCCCTTGTTCGAGTGGCTGTTACCTGTCAACGCCACAGAGGATCTGGTTATCCAGAGTCCCGTGTGGGCCACAGGCGTGTAGTTCGGTTTGCCGTTGACGTTGGCACCCACGAGCACCACCAACGCAGGGTAGAGATAGTTCTTCTGCCCGAGTTCAACCTTCATCTATGTGCTCTCCGTATTCTTTTTGGTGCTTGTATAGCTCCCCAATGGAAGTTACACCACAGAGTGGGGCGCATCACCGCTTAAAACTATCGAGCGCGTGGAGTGAAGAAAAGAGTATGGGGCGCAGAGAATCAGGTTGAACCATCCAACATACAGAGTTGAAGAGTTGTACGTTTGAATCTGCAGAGTTATATTTGAGCATTAGGTCGTCAATGGTTTGACTATCGATTCAGCATACTCATCGAATTGATCACTTCTTAACCTAAACACAAAATAATTTACTCCTGTTTCTTCACGAAACCTCATAATCCTGTTCCGAATCTCCGAACTTGATCCAATCATGACATACTCACTGTTTTCAATATCTTCGGTAGTAATGCCAAAATCATTAGCCAAGTTCTCAATTATTGGCTCAGGTTTATCTGTAATTTCCGTCCTCAGCGATACAACCTGAAATTCGATATCATCTGGATCACGTCCAAAATCTTCAGCTGCTGTTTTTACGCGATTGATTTTTCGTTTGATGCCATCAAGTGTCTGTTCTTTATAGGCTCTACTCCAACTCCCCCTCCAAGGAGGAATAATATCTACGATATCTGCATGCTGAGCCGCCAGCCTCAGCATCTTTCTTCCACCCCCACCAATCATTATTGGGGGACGCTCCCCTTCTGGTAGTTCACCAGCCTTCTCAATCTCAGTGACCTGATAATGCTTTCCTGAGAAGTTCGTTCTCTCCTGTGTCCACATCCCTTTGATGATTTTGAGGGCTTCTTCGAGGCGTTCAACTCTCTTACTTGCTGGATCAAGGGTAATGCCTGACATATTGTAATCATATGGGTGAAACCCTGTTCCGATTCCAAACTCGAATCTTCCAGAGGATAATAGATGTAATGTCGCGGCTGCTTTTGCTAATACTACTGGATGACGGAAGTCGACGGCAAATACGAATGAACCAATATTCAGTGTCTTGGTAACCGATGCTGCTGAAGCCAACATGGCTATTGGGTCATATGCTGTGGTGTCGAAGTGATCTTGTCGGAAGACGGTTGAGTATCCTAGTTTTTCGATTTTTTGTACAGCATGCGTCCATTCTTGGACAGGAAGACTTTGATTTGATAAAAAAGATAATACTCCAAACCTCAAAGGTCTCAACTAGACACCGTTTATCATTAGGGCGAAGTGAAGAAAAGAGTATGGGGCTAGGTATATTTCGTAGTTAGAGTATGATTTAACCGGCTTCTTTAATGAAGCTTAAAACATGGGGAAGAACCTTGTCGCTGTGTCGAAAAGCCCCCATATGATCCAAACCCGGAAGAGAGACAAACCTTGCATTCGGAATTAACTCTGCCGTCTGCTTGGCCCCATCATGTAAAAAATCTTCATCACCAGCATAGAATAAACAGGGCAACTCCAACGAAGGTAAAAAGTCTTCGAAACCAACATGTTCCCTTACAGAAAGAAACGCTAAGAGTGCTTCCGGGTCATTTAGGTAAAACTCCTCTTTCATCCTCGATAACACTTCAGAGGGTAACCCTTGGAGAGACCCCGCACGCACAGACCACATTGCGTCAATTCCCTTTTGAAATCTCTCTATTAACCCCTGCTCAAATTTGATCGACATCTCGGTATGCCTCTCTCGCATTCCCCAGCCGCCAATAATCAATGAACTGAATCTGTCTGGAGAGTAGACGCCGATGCCTAGACCCACCATTCCTCCCATTGAGTAACCGAGAAAATGAGGCTTCTCTACTCCAAGTTCGTCTAGTACTGCTAAGGTGTCGTTTACAAAGAGTTTTAGCCTGTAAGCCTCGGGTTGATGGGGTTTGTCGCTTCTCCCATGTCCTCGTGCGTCGATTAGGATCAATTGATGTTCTTTGCTAAGCTTCTCTGTGTAGCCTAAGTTTCTGAAGCCGTTTAGACTTCCAGCTAATCCGTGGAGGAGCATTAAGGGGGCGCCTTCGCCCTCAACCTCATAATAAATATTGATACCATCACTTTCAACGTACGGCAATGCAAACACTATCCACCATTAGGTGGAAGTTAAGAAAAGAGTATGGGGTTATGTTCGAGCTTAGGCTATGCAAATTGTTTATTCGATGGTTGTTTCCCCGTGGCTTCTCTCTACTCTTATTCTCTTCATCTCATCGTAGAGATATTCTACTGTACCCCATAATTGAGGTGTCGACCATGCTTCCCTATACTCAAGTATTATGGGCAGGAACTTTTCCCAGATCATGATAATCGAGACATACTGCAGGTCATAGACGAGATTAGCATCAAGCAAACCATTTCTCACAAGTAGCCCCAAGCCCTCTAAATTCGCAAAATAACTGAGATATTTCGCATTATCTGGCGGGACCATATATTTCTCTTTGAAGTCATCAAAATCATTCCAATCCCAACTAAGCAACAACTCCGAAACGTCTGCCTGGTGCTCCTTTGTCGTATGGCTCCTGTATACATCCATGAAGAGCTGAGTCTGTCTGGTTTCAAGAGCCTGTTCCTGAGCATTTAGTGCTAACTCCCTTGTTTTCTGTGAGTTCCTCATGATGAACAGGTAGTAGGTGATACCTACTATGAGTGCCACCGTCTGGAGGGTGCTCAACACCATCTGGTACGTGATCTCAACTATCTCTGATCAATCTAGGATTACGGTGAAGTGAAGAAAAGAGTATGGGGGAGGCGCATCACCGCTTAAAACTTACGAGGAAAAAAGGAGGGGAGTTATTACTCCCTGTAGTTAATGATGGTTATAGTCCTCGCGTGATCTATCATGTCTTTACCGTCGACCGTGAAGGCCTCCGTGCGGAAGTCTATGAACTCCTTCAGCCCCAGATCGGTGCTATTTATATGTAAATAATCCTCCTGCACCCCAATCGCGGGTCCAAAGGCTAGGTATTCTACCTCCTCATTCTCCATCCGTGGTCGAACCTTTTCTAGGAATACCTCGCTAGTCAGTTCCGGTTTCGGCATCACATACGACAGATATACATACTTTGCCATTTTCTTTCCGCCTTTGCACCATTGAATGGGGCGCATCACCGTTTAAAACTTATGAATAAGTAAAGGTTCGCGCGCGCGAAAATGAGAGTTGGGATAAAGAAAGGAGGTAACACAATATGTTAGTTCAGGAAAAAAGTAAAGAGATATTACTCATAGGACTTCTGGAATGACTTCCTCAGCGAATGTCCTCATATCGTCGATATCTAAGAACATGCAAGTGAAGAAAGTGATGCCTTTTTCAATGTAGCTCTGTAGAGCCTCAACATAGTTCTCCGGTAAAAATCCATGAACTGGATTCCTCTTGTCTAACATGAAATCTATCACTCGTGGAGGCCAATCACACTCGGCACAAAATCTCCTAAACTTAGAAATGACCTCAGATTTCGAAGCGCCCAGAAATATCGGGAAACCTGTTCCCCTGACGATGTCTGTGTAATCCCTCCCGACAGCTTCACAGTGCTTCTCCAAAACAGAGAACTTCCTCGCATCCTCTTCGATGGAGCCCTGGGACAAGAAATGGCTGATATCAGCGTGTTTAGCCGCTATCCGGAGAGTCCGTTTCTCACCCGCTCCCCCCACAATGATGGGGATGTGCCTTTGAACTGGCTGCGGTTTATTCTGAACATTGTCGACTTCATAGATCCTTCCATGATAGGTAGTCCATTCGTTGGAGAACATGCTCTTACATATCTCCAACGACTCTTCCAGTCCTCTCATCCTCTCTCGTGTCGAGGGAAACCTACCCGTGAAGCCTTTGAACTCGGTCTCATGCCATCCGGCTCCTAATCCAAATATTAGCCGTCCATTGGAAATGATGTCTATTGAGGTAGCCATCTTCGCCAGCATCGTGGGCCTGTGGTATCCATAACAAGATACAAGGGGGCCAAGTTTGATCTTATTTGTTACCGCGGCTAGTCCTGCAAGGGTTGTCCAACACTCCATTGGTCCCTCTCCCTGTGGATCCCACTGGTTCATCAAATGGTCCATGACTGTGAAGAAGTCGAATCCAAGGGTTTCAGCTTCTAAGCAGAAGTCTTTCACTCTCTCGAAGTTCCAGCCTTCGATGCCATCATGAACTCCGAACCTAATATTTTCTGGCATAATCAGATTCAAGATGCATTACTATCTATTTAAAGATAATCTACTGCGCGCGCGATACTGTTATACGCGTGTGCACTGATCTGGTGGATTGATCCGTTTAAATCTCGCCCGATGTACATGCTGTTGTATTGTCCTCCTCGGCAAAGAAGGCTCAGTGGGTTTCACGGGGGTTTTTCTCAGCCATGGACTGCTATAGATGCTCTAATAGGATTGAAAGCAGGGCTGAGGGAAAAAAGGTTCATATCCAGTGCAGAGACGAATGCAACTTCATAAAGAAAAGCTGATTTTCCGGGGCGCATCACCGCTTAAAACTTACGAGAAAAAAGGGGAGTAGGATACTCACAGTAGGAAATCGACAATATATGCAGATAGAGGAAGATTTGAACCCCCGACCCCTAACTCCCGGCTCATAGATAAAGGCTGGAGTATCAAAAAATAATCTAGGGATAACGGAATATTCTCAATTTTTTCCTTAAAATAAGTAACCTGTTATGCCCTAAGACAGGAAAATCATTTTCCGTAACTCCCAGTGGATAGAATAAGAAATTTTTTTTCCCAATATTACAGGTTACTTGAAGCAGAATGGTGGACTGGGGGGGAATTGAACCCCCGACCTCTTGGTTGCGAACCAAGCATTCATACCCCTGAACTACCAGCCCGCACCCAAGGGAAACAATCACCGCCAATTTAAAAGTTTACGAAAAACCAAGCCAAGCATCCATCGATGCAAATAAATATTGACGAGAATCGAAATTAATGGACTCTGGCTTCATAAACGCTTTTAGCCGAATCAGAGTGGCATGTAACGGAAGGAAGAGGCGGCTGTTGGGGCGTATATCCTCTGCGTAACCTCGTCTGGTCAGATTATAACCGCCACTTCCAACCATTCTCAACAAACAACAAATACTGTACAGAAACCAGATAATTACCGAAACATTAAGTAATAGTAAGAAAAATCTCAGCTATGAACCGAAATAGTGCGCTCCTCAGCACCATCAGCCCTAATGATGAGAATATCAATGCCATCACCGCTCACAGCGTCACGCGCGATAGCTGACTTTATAGCCTTCACAGCCAGCTCTGCTCCCGCCTCACAGTCCATCTCCTTACTGTAATCCGCCTCCAACACACCTATAGCGATAGGAGCACCACTCCCAGCGGCAATGAACTCATCAGGGATCAGACTCCCCGCAAGATCCAAACTATACAAACTCGGACCATCAGCATCATAGCCGCCCACAACCGTCTCCATGAGAAGAGGCATCATCCGCCTATTGAACAACATGTTACTGATGAGCTTACTCAACGCCTTGGTAGTAATGGGCCTCCCCTTATCAAGCCTGAACAGGTTAGCGTACGCCGAAGCCTCCCTCACCAATGCCTGCATATCACTCATGAGACCAGCGAAGGCTAGACCTACGTTATCGGTGAGCTTGAAAACCTTTATTCCGTGTCTGCTTGACACCAGTCTGCCCCAGCTTACCCTCTTCTCGCTGGCCAGAATCACACCGTCACTGCAAATGAGTCCAACAGTGGTCGCTCCTTGAATTGTTTGATAGCCCATTTTGCCTCACTTATCAGAGTTGAGTAGGGTAGGCACGATATATACGTTACTTAAAGCCTGTAGACCCGGCTACTACTCCGGGGCTTACCCCACTCCACCTGATACCCCATCGCCTCAAGCACCGGCATGAAGTTCCTCACACCGTGACTCCTCAAAATGCTCCTCGCCTCACCGAGTGACCCCACGTTATCCAACGCATCCTTGAGCCCATCAAGCTTCTCAGGCAACACCAGAACCCCTCCAAGGTCCCTGTAGGTGAAACCCTCACGTTTGATCTCCCTAAGGACCGCGGTCTCGGTGACGCCCTTCTTGGCTGCCAGCTCCTCCAACACTATTATATCCCCGTATGCTGGCTTCTTGGGTGCCCTTGGCTTGATCTCGATTACGTCCTCTATCTGCTCCGGGTCTTTTTCAAGTAATCCGCCATGACTCGTCTTGCTAAGCGATAAAGTATGGTACTTTTTGTTCCGGGAAGGATACACTATCTGAGCCTCAAGACTCCAGTCATCAGCTTTCAACAGCCGTGCAAGAAACTCGTCTACCTTGCTGCCTCTCTGGTTCAACCTATTAGTAACCTTGAGGTGGATTACTACTGAAGTCATACTCCGCGTCTTAGTGGCCTCAGCATCCCCAATAGCCTCAGCAAGAATGACAAGATAATCATCTGAACCGTTGACAGATGCCTTGATCTGCCTTGAGAACGCCATCAACGCCACGGTGTTCACGTAGTTGTAGAACCTGTGAAGCTCCTCTGATGACGGCTCATCAAACTCAGCGATAGATTGCTCATCCTCAAGGTCAGCGTACAGGCTCGCATCAAGTGCCTCGATTGAAACGTTAAGCTTCTCTGCCACAACCCCCAGTATCTCCGCCCTGTCCTTATCATCGGTTATCACGTGTTTCGCGGCCTCTGTGAACACGCGAGTTCTCGCCGTTAATGGTGGTACTGCTGCGTCCACCCTGAAGATAGCGCGGGATTCCAGTACCTCCGCCATGCCTCTGACTAGCTTGTAATCGTACCCAAGCTCCTCACAGTCAGATAACGCCTCCTTTAGAGGCCCTCTTTTGGAGCCAACATGATCCTTGTATACGGCGATTAGAGTCTTGGCGAGGCTGATCTTGTTACTGAGGAATACAGGCCTTACAACATCGTTACGCTTGTACACCCTGATATGCTCAGTAGACAGCATCAACTCTTTTTCCTCCTGTCACTGATACGTGTCTCCACGGTGCCAGCCGAGACAAGCTCAAAGAGAACCGCCTGCTTCCCAGGCCTCTTCCTCAGAATCCTTCCCAGACGCTGAATAAACTGCCTGTTACTACCTGACCCACTGATTATAACCGCGATGCTTGCATCTGGAACATCAACACCCTCATCAAGAACACGGCTGGTCACGATACGCCTGTACGATCCATCCATAAAGCCGCTAAGGATACGCCCCCGTTCCTCCCTCGGCGTCTGATGAGTGATGGCAGGTATCAAAAGCTCCTTACTTAGACTGTACACCAATTTATTGTGACTAGTGAAAATGAGAGTCTTATCCACAGGGTTAGCTTGGAGTAGGCTCTTCAGGTACGCGATCTTGGTGCTACTGTTAAGAGCGATGTTCACGGCCCTGTTCCTTGAGAGGAGGGCTCTCCTAGCCTCAGGGTCCCTGCCGCTTCGCTTCACGAAGCTGAGGTAATCCCTGCTGCTCCGAATCCTGATCCCTCTTCGCTGCAGAAAACTCCGGTAGATCCCGTACTGGCGGTCGTACTCGTTTTTCTCGTGGGCCGTAAGCGGCAGCCGAACCGTCTTCACGGTGAACTCAGCCAGATGGGTGCCTGCGAGACTGTCCACCCCCATCTCAAAGACCACATCGCCCACCAACTCACTGAAGAGTTCAATGGTTGCCTCATCCTTCTGAAGCGTCGCCGTAAGCCCAAGACGATGAGGAGACAGATACCTTGACGCGATCCTCCTGTACGTAGGGGCAGCTAGATGATGTACCTCATCGAAGACGATGAACTCGAACCGGTTTCCAAGGATTCTAGCGCGAAGACTCGCAGAGTCGTAAGTAGCAACTGTGAGAGGTCTAATCTCCTGATGACCACCACCCAATGCACCTACCTCAACATTGAAGGCGTTCTCAAGCACCTCCCGCCACTGATCCACGAGGACTATGGTTGGCACAACAACGAGAGTCGATGCTTGCAGGGACTCCATAGCCTTCACAGCCAATATGGTTTTGCCTGCGCCTGTGGGGAGCACAACGATGCCTCTTGTGTATCTACTCCACTCCGTGAGAGCTTGTTCCTGATAGTCCCTTAACTTGATATCCGTCTCCAGCTTCGATGGAGTCAGCTTATCGAGGGCTTTGTCAGTGTAATCGGTACTTGATGCTTCGAGGCGTTCCTTGATCTCCCTATACTTGTAGGCGGGATACTCGTCTGAGGACTCAAGACTATCTAACATCAACTCTCCGCCCTCCAACTGTATCCTGCCACTTCGATAATGTAGAGTGATCATGTGCCTCGATTCTCTAACCATGTTGGTGAACTGGCGAATATAAGCTACTTACCAACGCCGTTACAGAGTATCGTCGCGGGTTTCCCCTCCCTGCCACTTACCTTGAACTCGGCGCCCGTGAACATCTTCGCGAGTTCAATAGCTGTGAGAGTGTGAAGAGTCAACCTGCTGGTCTTGAAACTGGATTGGCCCCTTGCGAGGCTGCATGGAAGGATCAAGTGATCCGAGGTGTGATAATCCACGCTGGCTCCTGTCTTCAACTGCCTCAAAAGGCTAATCGCTGCCTCAGCTCCAACTTTCTCCGCTGGCTTTCCCCGCTTTCCCAGCGAGTCAGCGCCCATTGGCATGTTTTCTGCCCAGAGACAGATCATGCTTCCCGGAGAACGAGGAGTGTCTATTCCCTCCAGAGAGGCAACTTCTATCATTGATTCGATTCCTGTCTCACTGAGAACTCTCTGAGCCGATGCTGCCTGCCTCTCAGCTACGTGGCTTGGAAGTCGTCCACAAAGAGATGATCCATGAATGGTTTCCACAGACCCATGATCAATGGTGAAGCCCCTGAGCTCCCTCACAGGCTTGATTAACGCCTCAACTTCTCCACCGCCCTTGGGATAGAACCCATGCTTAATCACACCGAGCTTGAGGCTCATTCCCATAGATCTGAAGGCTCCCCAAACAACGTTCTTCACAAAACATATAGTCGGAGACCACGCCACCGCGGTGCCTCCTCTTACACTTAACTTGACTGGTGAGTCCGCGTATGTCGCGATGGGGGCTAGGCATTGAAGGAGAAGGGAGACGCTGCCCGCAGTACCGATATCTACGTGGTAATCTCCCCCTTTGATGACTCCCGGATGAAACTCGATTTCAGTGGAACCGGGTTTAGCTCCTTTCAGCTCCCCTCGACACATCTTTGATGCAGTAAGAAGTGTCGTTAAATGCTGTGGTTTCAACCCCGGAGGGCTACGGTTTGCCCTAATGTTGTTGACTTTGATGGGTTCACTGAGGATGGCGCTGTAGGTGGTAGCCATACGGAGGAGTTGTCCCCCTCCCTCCATCATGGAGCCGTCAACATTGATCATAGTCATCCACTAGGTGGCTGCGCCGCCGCAGAAACGTGTCAAGACATCAGCTGCCGTCAAGGAGCTCTTCTCAAGGTAATCCAAGGTTATCCCAGGTGCCCCGCACATGAGCATGAGCACGTTCCTAGTATTCATCGATACCTTGCTGTAGTCTGCGTCCCTGTAGGGGTAGATAGCAACCAGGCGTTCACCGTCCTCGATGACAGCCTCTCCTCCCTTAAGAACCACAGGCTTTTTCATTGCAATCCCAAGGAACTCCTCACCCTCCACCGCCTCCCTCATGAGGAGGTCACCCTCCAGAAGATCAGAGTCAAAGCTCGCGATAGGTACAGCCGTTTCTATAGAAACCAGGTTGTAGGCGTCCACCCAAGTATTGATCTTGGGAACAGGGCGATCCCTGAGCACCCTCCTTATAAGCGCCTCTGCCGCCGGCCTATTCTTGGTTGGGTCAATGCCCAGCTTCCAGAAGAAATCACGGTACGCCCTGAACACCGGATCGTCCTTGAGCTCCTCCACCGCCCAACGTGTTTTAACGCTGTTCGCTATCTCGCCTTTATATGCCTCAAGCTCAGGTTTCTCGCGAAAGATCTCCACGTCACTGAACCGGATGATCTGTGCAGCTAGCCCTGGGAACCGTTCCTGTAGCTTAAACTCGATACTAAGATACTCTGGCATCATTAATGCTTCCTGTTATTCACTGAATCTGATTTTGCGAGGTCACGTATTCTGTTCTCGCCGTCGATCTCCATGACGATCCTGTGCACCTCCGGCGGCACAAGGTCGCTCCAGTCTTCTCTTTCAAGTATCCTTCGCCTGATCTCTGTGGCCTCAAATTTACCGCGTTCATGGAGCTTGATGAACTTAACCTCGTATCCCGCCTCAATGAGAAGCCTCCGCGTGAGGCTCTGATTGCTAAACACTAAGTCGAATCGAGGAGTCTGGCTCTCCACGGCGCTCACCCATACACGGTGAGCTGGGGCGTCAGGGATAGGGATAACCATGAAACGGTCTGGATGAATCTTGGCTGCGTTGAGTGCTGCGCGTATCATCTCGATGCGCTCCCCCGCAGTGAAAGGGTTATCGTGTTCATGGCTCATCTGGGCGCTACCGACGACTAGAATGAGTTCATCACATTGTTTAAGTATTGTCTCGATTGCATAGAGGTGCCCATAATGGAAGGGCTGAAACCTGCCAACGAATAATGCGCGTGTCAACGATGCATCTTCCTTTTGTTGAATGGGGCGGACATCTGGTTTATGTGTTTTCCCAACGTTCTAAGTAGTTGAACACATGTTCTAATCACTGGCATTATACTAAAGTAAGCATATTGCTGTTACGTGAATCAAATGGATACAAAACAAACTATGATTGTTGCGATCCTGCTAATAGGAGCATTACCGGCGCTCTCAATATACGCTTGGCAAACCACTCCCATATACACTGTACAAAACGCGATAGAAGCCGCGTTACAGTTTGTAGAGAACAGTCCCACTTATAGCTGGGATGGAGTCGAGGGCTCCATAGAAGTCGTGGAAGCATATAAGACAAGAAACCCTAATGCGGTCTGGGAAGTCGTCGTTGCGTTCACTTCAGCGAACGCTGGATACGGTGATAGATCAGACCAGATTGTTGCTACAGTCATCACAGACCACGTCATCGAGGTGACAGTTGAAGGAGATAGTGTCACCGCTGCGATAATCGATGAAGTCTGGGATGAACAAGGTGAAGCAGAGGCAAGAATCGATGACACGCCTCACGGCGAAGCAGAGAAGATGGCGATCGAGTTCCTGAAAAACGGACCAACCTTCAGCTTCGACGGAATACCCGGCTCCATCGAGGTTAAAGACGTCATCGCCGCCGAGAGCTACCCTGTCCAGTACTTTATCACGATAGCCTTCGAGTGCCGCCACGCCGGCTACGGAGAAAGAGAAGGACAGATGCTTGCCCAAGTAATTACGCCTCACGTGATCAAGATAGCGTTAAGCGACGACGTGATAGGCAGCGCCATCATCGACAACCAGTGGGATGAGCTAATACAGAGAACTGTGACTGTTGTCTTTGTCATCTCTCCAGATCACGCAAAAGACCTCGCGGTGCAGCACGTAAAGAATGAGTACCATGAACTCGCGGAGGCGCCATACCCCGATGAGTGGACTGTGAGCAACCTTACCCCTGAAGGCTTGGTTGGCGCGACTACATTGGAGTTCACCGGAGAGGGATGGAGAGTTGAAGTGCACTACGCAGTGGTTCTAGAGCCCATCTACAACATCAAAATAGAATATGATAACGACACAGGCTTCCTCTGGGAAGGGCAGATAGACTCTGAGGGAAACCTAATCGAGCCTTAACGTGCTCATTCTACAATATTTTTAGAGATTCAGGTATCCCTGACTCGCAGGGCACATCTGTCTGGCAGAACCCGCAGCCGTAGCCATCAAACGCATAGTGACGTGACACATACTTACGGGTCATAGCCACATACTTGTTACACAGCTGCTTGTCGTGTCCTTTCTCAGTGATTGCCCCGATAGGGCATCGCTCAATACATTTTCCGCATGAGCCATTCACAAGGAAAAGACAGTAGGCGTTATGATTCTCGTACACCCTCTCGGATGGCGTGATCTTTATGTTAGCCACCACGCTGCCCGCCCGATGAGCCATGCCCTTCGGGGTAATCAACGCATCTGAGAGGCCGAAGGTCCCTAATCCCGCTGCATAAGCCGCGTGTCTCTCTGACCAAGTGGATGCGTACAGATACTTCTCTGATGTAGCTCCTTTCCACAGTGGGCTGAGCATGGGTGCAACAGCCTCGATGCCTGCGTCGTTTAGTGCCTGCACAACGTGTTCCCTGAGTTTGACGTTCACTTTCTCTCCCAGAATTCTGGAACGCGCCCATCTTTCACTGGGGAAATGAGTTTCTTTTCTGTGATCATGCTTGGTGGCCTCGGTCTGCGGTAGTATCCAGCTTATAACAGTGAGTTTCGCTGCGTCGAACTGTTTGTCAGGATATGCATGACTCAGGAACTCGTCAGGCATGACGTAGAAGCTGCCAATATCCTTCTTGTAGAATGTGTAAAGTGGATCGGCGCCGCTGCTGAACCCTACTATTGGCTCGGCCCACGCGGGTTCGTCGTCCCACTTCTCCAATGTGTTCTCCGGCCCAGCAATATAGTCCTTTACAATCTTCTCGATCCATTCACCCTTATGGTTGATATTCAATGAAACTCACGGCTTGATGTACCGTAAGGGCTTTATTTAAACAGGGCTTCTAGCCTCTTTAACAGCAACGTGAGGTGAACCCATCGAACGAGTTAAAATTCCTTTTCCTGACGTGGGACGATGTTCAGCGTCTATCAGAGATAGCCTCAGATAAGATCAAGGAAACAGGGTTCACGCCAGACGTGATTGTCGCTGTGAGCAGGGGAGGTTTTGACCCTGCAAGGATACTCAGCGACCAGCTGGGAGTAAGAAACCTTGCCAGCGTCCAAGTCGTTTACTACAAGGGAGTAAACGAGAGGAATGAGACACCCGAGGTCCAGTATCACCTGAACGCCGATGTGAAGGACCAAAAAGTCCTCGTGGTGGACGATGTCGCTGACTCAGGGAACAGCCTGAGAGTCGTTAAAGAGCACGTCGAGAAACTTGGAGCTGAGACGGTGAAAATCGTGACTCTTCACCATAAGCCATGGAGCATATTCAAGCCAGATTACTTCGCTGATGAGGTGGAAAAGTGGATAATCTATCCTTGGGAGCTAAGAGAGAGCTTGATTGACTTGAAACAGATGTTTCTCGATAAAGGCGTGCCGGAAGAGAAGTTAAGCATGAAACTTATGGAGATTGGTTTCAGCGCGGAACAGATTCAACGCTACTTAGGAATCATCGTGGAAGACGTATAGAACCTCGTTGTAGACCCTCCCCATCCACTTGGTGCCTAAGTTGTACCGTTTTGGCTCATTCAGCGTATCTGCTAGGGTCTTATTTGCTTCTTCCAACGTCAGTTTCTTATCCATGAGTAGACTCAGTGGGACATTGACCTGTACCGGTCTAGCTGGGAGCTTGTGGCGGGTGGCCTTCGGTGTTAAGATCATGTTATTGGTGGCTACCTCGATCACCTGATCCTTTGTTACTTTTGGGAGACATAGCGCCGCCTCGTATACACCACTTCTAATGTGTGCCAGTGCCTCGGTCTCGGTGCCATGTATGATCTTGTAGCTCCTGCTTCTCAGTAGGTTCTCGAGTTCATAGCTTCGCTTGAATGCCTGTCCGAGGTCATTGTTTGATGTGTTGACTTTGAAGGCCCGGTCTTTGTAGATGAGCATCAGTCCAGCCTCATCGTCAAGGTTCTTTAACTGGGGCATGCTTTCGAGGCGTAGGTCAAAACTAGATAGAATATTCTTGGCTTTCTCTGGGTCGAAAGCTGGCGGGATGACTCTGCACCATCGCTGTACGTTGATGCGTGGGTCGAAGTAGTCGAGGAGGCAGACGCATGTGAACCTGCATCCCATCCGCTTCATTACGGCGGTTCTATGCATCCCATCAAGGACCACCATGGAGTCCCGGTCCACGATTATGGGGGCTGACTGAACCCCGTCCCGCCTGATGCTATGCTCTAGGCTCATGAGTCTTATTGGGATGGTTTCCTCGTGGATTAGAAGCATGTCAGTCTCTACGAGAGCCACGTCCATGCGTAGCCCCTCATGGTTTATTGTATAAGCGGAGGGGGGCTCTGACATCTCAGATTATTCGTAAGTATCAGATATATTATTAACCTTTTGAAGAAGGAGGGGTTACTGAATCTCTTCGAGGGCCATCTGTGCAGCTTCCTTTGCCTCGGCGAGCAAGTCAGATTTTACGACTGTTGTGACATATCCAGCTATCTTGTTACGTAGCTTCTTGGAGACATCGAGGCCGATCTGTTTAAGGAACTGCTTGTTTGGCTCGAACTCGGCTTGGAAACTGTAAGGGTATCTTTCTATGAGCTCCAAGCTTATTCTCTTGATCATTTCTGTGCGTACTTTTCCCAAATTCACTGCACCGCTGGTTTTTTGCGGTTGTACTCATCATAGCCCCGCTTTTAAACGTTTACCCTTCTATCGCTGGGTCACCTGGATGTGGCTGAGGCGTATCGTGGTGCTGTTTGAGTCGATGAATCCTCGTAGCTCAAGGTCCGTGGCGATGCAAGTGAGGGTGAAGTTGAGTGAGACAAGGGTCCATCGGTCCTTTTCTGAAAAGTTTTCTTTAGTCACGGTGATATTGTGAAGCGTTTTGCCTCCAGAGTAGATGTCCAGTATCACTGCGCCGGTCTCGTCGATGTCCAATGTCTTAAGGTTGAAGGTGGCAGTGTAGTTTCCTTCAGGCGCGATCCCGTATGGCCCGTACCAGATAGTGTTTGCTTTATGTGTTACATGTTTGTAGGTGATGGCTGCACCTGTTGGGCTTGTGTCATCCCTCGTGATCTCCGCGTTCATGAGGATGAGGTCACTTGGCAGGTAAGTCCTCTGGAGGGGTTTCAGCAACAATGGCTCGTCTCTATGCTCCAGCTGGTAGAGGTATATGTTGTCGTCGTAGGCCACGAGGCTGTAGTTATGCAATTCTACGAGGTTGAACGCGGTCTCTGCTGTGCCATGGGGATCAGTCTCCAAGTCAACGAGGATGTAGTCAGTCTTGAGGGTCATTAGTAGGTTCATGGCTTTCATCCAGGTGACTTCATCCTGGCTTATCTTGGGTACGATGACATAGGCTTGCTCTCTGTTGGATACGTGGGGGAACACGTTGTCTTGGGTGAGTATAGACGCGGTTCGGGGAACCATCTTCACGATGTCGTCTAGCTGGTTGGTCCTGTGGTCTCTGACTGGTTTGATGTATGCGGGGCTCAGATGGAACCCGTCCGTGAAGGCGCTGACCGGGCTGAACGCCACCGCGTTAGCTAGGTTAAGAATTAAGACTCCTGTAAGTATCTTCGTGAATGTCTCTTTTTCACTGTTTTTCAGTGCGTCTCTGAGTTTTTCAAGCCCCAGCATGAAGGAGACTACAATGAAGCTCACGACGTAGGCGGGGTACTGGAACCCGATCCTATAATATGGAGGGTAGTTTGATAGAAAAGATATGCCGAACCATGGGAGGGTTGAAACGAGAAAACTTGGCCTAAGGAGGCTGAGAAACACGTATGGTGTGAAGAGGATCAAAAGATACACTACTTTATCGAACCAGTCAAATGAAAACGCCGCGAGGACCCGACCCGGGGTAAGTATCAAGGCTAATGGTATCCCGCTGGGCTCGCTTACACCGAGGACGGCGAAGTGTTGCCCCGCCTTGAGGTGAGCGGGGATATTTGGGTTAAAATAGTGGATGACGCTGTTTGACAGAATAATCCAAGAAATACTCATCATGAATAGGAAGGCGTAGAATCCCAGGTTCTTTCTAAACAAGTTGTTCTGGATTCTCCTGTCGTCAAGTCTGTCGTTGAGCATGAGGAAGCCAGTATAGGCGATCATTAGGTAAGCTACTTGCTCCTGAACAGCCAAGGAAAATATGAATGTGATTATTATAGATGACCGATCCCGTTTCAATGTATAGTATAATAGGTAGTTGAAGAGGAGAGGTAGAAAACTCTGGACGTGGAAGTCATATGAGTTTACGCCGTGTAATGCGGGGTTTAGGAGATAGATAACTGAGAACAAGGCGGCGACTCGTTCCTTGAACATGTCTTTTGCGATAAGATAGATGGGGTACGCTGATAATCCTATGATTATGGATTGTGCAATTAGAAGCGTTGTTGCTGATTGACGCAGATAGTAAACTGGAACAAGTAGGAACAGTATTGGGCTGAAATGGATGCCAAAGAAACTGCCTGACTCCACCAGATGAAGCTCACAGGTATACTCGAAGACCTTGTTCTGGTTTGAGGTCGTCCAGAAGGCTTGATCAAAGATACCCAGATCCCAAGCATATGTGGTATAGTTGTTGTGTTTGGCGATCGTGAAGAGGGATAATGCTAGGATGTAAATTATTATTGATGAGAACACGATGATCTTTGACTCATATCGCTTGAGATAATCTGAAAAACCCATTCAAATGATCGTGAAAGTAAATTGATTTAAGAGTGATGTAACCAAACCGGGTTCTATTTTTATCAAAACCTTGATTCTCAGCGTTTTCAAACGGTTTTCAGGTTCCTAACTCACCTTATAGAGTCAATGAATGAAAAAAGCAAAAATCTAGCCTTCTATGACGAAAGACTCGTAAGTATTAAATATTCTTCGAAAAGAAAGTAGGAAATAGAAGGGTACGTAATGACTGATGAAATTAAGGTAGCGCCTATGCATAAACTAATCAAGAGAGCGGGTGCTGAACGTGTGAGCGAGGAGAGCGCTGTTGCCTTGGGCGTCGCACTTGAGGAGATAGGCGTCAAGGTTGCCAAGGAAGCCATCGATTATGCTCGTCACGCTGGAAGAAAAACCGTGAAGGCGCGGGATATCGAGATTGCTGCTAAAAAAGTTTTAGAGCGATAGTATAATATATATTCAGCGTCGGCATCTTTTGATGCTTGATATGCAGCGTATTCAATGCGACGTTTTGGTTGTTGGAGCCGGTCCTGCAGGCAGCATGGCTGCTAGGACAGTCGCTGAGAATGGCGTAGATGTAATATTTATTGAGGAGCACCCTGTCCCTGGTACGCCTGTATATTGTGCAGAAGGACTAAGTGTAAGCGGTATTCTTAATGGAGGAATAGAACCCGTTCCACCGTTTGTTAAACAGCATATCACTACAGCACGAGTTTATGCTCCAAACGGAAACACCGTTGACTTGACTAGCGAAGACTGGACAGGCTACACATTAGACCGTCAACTCTTCGACAAGGCACTATCAGAAAAAGCTGAGGAAGCAGGTGCCAAGCTCATGACAGAGACCAAGGCATTGAGCGTCATCAAGGAAGATGATGTCGTTGTCGGTGTGAAAGCCGTTAAAGATGGTGAGGAGATCGAGTTCAGGGCTAAGATCGTCATTGGAGCGGATGGACACTGGAGCATCATCAGGCGTAGTTCAGGTTTAGCCCGGTACTTCGCTGACTATGTGACTTGTGCACAGTATCTACTGAGTGGACTCAACCTTGAGAACCCAAAAATAAACGAGTTCTGGATTGGCGCAAAATACGCACCTGGAGGCTACGCGTGGGTTTTCCCTAAAAGTAGCAGAGAAGCTAACGTAGGTCTCGGTGTAAGAAATAGACATACCAAGCCATCCATCGAGTACCTCAAGGATTTCATAGGCAACGATCCGAGGTTCCGGAATGCAAAGATCATCAGAAAGAACGGAGGCATTTGTCCCGTTTCTGGTGTTCTGGACAAGATCGTGTTGGATGGGCTAATGTTAGCAGGAGACTCTGCAGGTCAACTTATCCCCATAACAGGCGCAGGCATCCATAGCGGAATCGAGGCAGGAAAGATGGCCGGCAGAGTCGCCGCAGAAGCAGTGAAGGAAGGTGACATCTCCGCGAAGCGTCTTTCTGTTTACCCCAATGAGTTCGCAAAGTACTGGGGTAAGAGAATAAGAGACAGCTATAAGGTCCTTGAGATGCTTGACAAGTTCAGTGACAACGACCTAGACACCTTGGCGGAGATAATAAGCAACGAGGATGTTCTGGCGTTGGCCAATGGCATAAACGTCGCTAGTACCCTTGTCGGTCTCATCAAGAGAAGCCCCTTGAAGCTAATTCAGCTTATCAGGGCTTACCTCAGGTAACTTTTTTTATTCTCTTCTGAGAGCATGCACCGGGTCTAGTTTTGAGGCTCTCCAAGCAGGACTGGCACCCGATAAGAGGCTTGTGATCATCGCGAAAAAAACAACTCCAAGAGCTAATAGGAAGTTGGATTCAACGGGTAGCCCTATCATTTGACCTGCGAGTTTTGCCACGGCAATACCAAAAGAGGCTCCCACGACACCGCCCAAGAATCCGGTAAAAAGTGCCTCTGACATAAACAAGAAGAGAATATCTACGCTTTTCGCACCTATAGCCTTCATTGTCCCAATCTCACGGGTTCTCTCGTTCACCGAGATGGCCATGGTGTTCACAATTCCTAGTCCAGCGACGAGCATGCTGATCGCTGCGATGCCTCCGAGGACTGCTTGAATTGTGCCTGTCACCTGTTTCTGTACGTCCATCGCGGCCATAGGTGAGACAACAATAAAGTCGTCTCCAAGCCTCTCCTCTAATGCTTCGCCAACCTCATCTGCGTTCCTGTCGTCTGAGACATGAGCCTGTATCACTGAGCACGTTCCACCTGTCTCGAAGAACTGGTCGTATGTCCTGAATGGTAACGCAACCATGTCGTCCACGTTTAAACCGAACATGCTGCCATGTTCCTCAAATATGGCTACGACGCGGAAGGTCATCTCCTTGGGCTGGTTGTTTACCTGAACATAGAGTTTGACTCTGTCACCTATGTCGAGGATTTGCTCATCCTTGTTAGTGGGGTACGCTACGTTTTTTCCAAGCATTACCGCGTTCTTGTCGGTTCGGGTGAAGGAGCGACCTTCCTTGATCTTGAGGTCTGTGTTTATTTCTATAAATGCGGCTCCGACTCCCATGATCTTTGCATCATAGGTCTCTCCTTTTACCGTGAATTGTCCTTCATTGATGGACATTTCTGAGATCGCATCCACTCCAAGGGTCTGGGACACAGTCTCGCGGTCGCGCCACGTTAACCCGTTAGTCTCCATGACTCTGGATGCGTCTAAGGACTGAATTTCGTTCTGAACTTTTTCAGGAAGTATGAACAGACTGTTGGTACCTATTACGCTGAGTTGGTCTCTAACCTGATTGTTCATGCCATCAGCTAGCGTTACGAGCCCTGTGACTGCGGCGCAGCCAATGAGTATTCCTAGTACGTTGAGTGCCATGCGGCGTTTTCGTTCCCTGAGTCCGTCAGCGGATATGAAGATGATGTCGGATAGTCTCACTGGTCAGTCCTTCCTTGATCCTTCATTTGTGATTATGTTTCTATGTCTGTCGCTGCCTAATACTAAGTATAAGCCTACCTAGCTGAGAGTAATCACATGAATCCAGCATAATTTTTAAGGGTATCTGAAGGACAGAAAAAAGCTAAACCCATGTCGACGTAAATGTAGTTGATAATCATGTTAAGAACAAATAAAGACAAGATAGTGAAGATCTCAGTCATCGGTGAGGTAGTCAGCCCTGTTATCGGGGCTTCCATCTACAAAATTTCAGCAGACGGGGAGCCAGTTATACTACCGGGAGTAGGCGGAATAACCTACAATATTCGTGTGGGAGACAAAGCCACAGGATGGATGGCTGACCACGTTGAACCCGGGGTAAGCCTTGAAAACAGGGTCAAAGACAGCAGGATGCCTCACGCTCAGAGCCGGGCACTCAATGTACTGAGCTGTATAGGAAACAAGGCCACAGTAGTCGAGGGTGATGCAAAAGGTGAAAAAGGAGTCGTCGTGGGTAAGCATGGCGGAATCGAGCACGTCATGGTGGACTTTCCACAGGAGACCCTCGAAAAACTAGTTATCGAAGACAAGGTACAGATCAAGGCATACGGCGTCGGTCTGAAACTCCTTGATCTACCTGAAGTTAAACTGTTTAACATGAGCCCCAACTTCCTCGAAAAAATAGATCCAGAGATTAAGAAAGGCAAACTGGAGATACCTGTCACCCACAGGGTACCTGCCGCCATAATGGGCTCAGGGCTCGGGAGAAACCACGTCGCCAGCGGCGACTACGATATCACCATGTTCTGTGAGGAAACATGCAAAGAGTATGGACTAGAAAACCTTAGGTTCGGCGACCTAGTTGCCATCGAGAACGCTGACCATAGCTATGGAAGGATCTTCCGGAAGGGCGCGATGAGCGTCGGCATTGTTACCCATAGCGACTGCGTCACCGCGGGACATGGACCAGGCGTCACAACGTTGTTCACGTCAAAAAAAGGCATGATAGAGCCTGTTATCGACGACGGAGCAAACATCGCGAAGATGATGAACCTACGGGATGACCTGTAGCCTAATATTTTTATTTGGGCACTATCCTTATTCGGTACGCGCTCCTGTCGTCTAGTCAGGTCAAGGATTCTGGCCTCTCGAGCCAGAGATCCCGGGTTCGAATCCCGGCGGGAGCACTATTCTCATATCTATATCCATGTTTCTAGGATTTTTACCGCTTCTAGTACGTTCTGGGCTGCTGAATCTGCGTGACTGGATGGTTCCTCATCTTTCAAAACTTGTATCGTGTGGAACCCTAGCTGCTTGGCATTATACATGTCGAGAGTTGGATTGTCTCCAATGACCACTGTTTCACTGGGTTTGGTGTTTATCCTGTCTAGAATCCGGTTGTAGATCTGGGGGTTGGATTTTTCATATCCTGCTTCATAGCTGGTACAGATGAAGTCGATGTGTTTGGTTATGGGTTCTATCTCTTCGATAAAGAATGGTTTTGGCGTTGTAGTGCAGATGGCGGTTTTCAATCCTTTTTTCTTTAATCTTAGCACTGCCTCGATTGATTCATCGTATAACATGAAGTGGCTGTCCCTGAAGATGGATGATACAGCGTTAACCGTATCCTTATCGATATCCACTTCAAGACGACTGAAAACTTGACGAAACAAAGCCTCATAGGAATCATACCCATGTTTTGGGTAATCAACGAATACAACGAAGGCGAACGCGTGTCTCCAAGCCTGAGGATAAACTGCGTGTCCTCGGCCTATCAGTAAATCAGAAACCTGCTCATCTGTGATGTATGACTCAAACTCACCGAGGGTCTTGAACAGATCAAAGATTACTGCCTTGATCCCCCTGTTATCATCATCAATGTTTGACGATAAAAAGTGAGGGATAGCGGGCTAACGAGCAAGTCTCATATCCAACAACGTGAGTTTCCCGTCTCTTACTTTTTTGAGAGCGTTTGTTAGAGCAGGTTTTACTTCTGAAGGATCTTCCACTGTCGCAGAGTATCCGTCATAAGCCTCAACGAGTTTGGCGTATTGAGGTGTGGGGCCGCATCCTACCCCGAAGTACTGGTCTTGAGTTACTGAGTGGCCGTTGGGGTAGTATCTTGCGTGGCCCTTCATGGCAGCGTAGCAGCTGTTGTTGTATATGATTGTCATGTATGGGATGTTATACTCCTGTGATGCCCCGAAACAAGCCAGCACTGGGTTATAGTTGAAGGTGCCGTCTCCCTCAAGGGCTATGACTGTCTTGTCTGGCTCCGCGAGCTTCACTCCGAGGGCGACACCCATTCCCTGACCTAACCCAGTGTGGGCTATGGGTCCAGTTGCCTCGTACCTGGTCCCTGGGACTACCCTGTTTTTCTCTATGTATTGATGAATCTGCGTGCCGTGTGTTATGGTCTCGTTTACGATGATTGTGTTCTCGTCTATTGCCTCGTTGATGCAGTAGTTGAGCCATCGGGGGTTGATTGGGTACTCGTCTTTGACAGCTAGCGCCTTTTCCTTGAGGTCGTTTCGTATCCGTTGATGCTCTTTCCCCCACAGTTCACTGCGTGCAATGGTTTTTGCTTCGTCTGGTTTCTCGGATTTTATTTGATCAATCAGTTGAGGTACTGCGATGCTTGAGTCAGCTTTCATAAGCATGTCCGCGGGGTATCCGTACGTTGGATACTTTTCTTGAATTGGGTCAAGATCCATGAAGACTATCTTTGCATTGGTTTTCCCTCTAATGCTTCCCGGGGGATACCACGGAGGCCAGCTACTGCTGTCAATGATAAGTATCAAGTCTGCTTCTTCAAGGTACTGAGACATGTTGGTGCCCATGTGGAGCGGATGGTTTGTGGGGAAGTTCATGTACCCGGGGTGCTCAAAGACGGGAACACCCAGAAGTTCAGCCAACTCAACCAGCGATGAAACCGCTCCACGGTTCCTCCCCAAGTACCTTGTATATATGAGAGGGTTTTCTGCCTTCATGAGCATCTCTTTCAGGTTCTGAATGGCCTTGGGGTCAGCTGAAATGGACGTGGGCTCAACGTACTCAGTGGGCAGCTTCATGGTGTTTATCTTCTCGAAGAGTATCTCACGGGAGACGCTGAGCAAGACAGGTCCCTTGACGTCGCTTGACGCTATCTGGTAGGCCCTTTGAATCGTGTCAAGAATGTTGGCATTGGTCTCGGGTGAGTCTCCCCACTTCACGTAGGGCTGAACTAGGCGTTGTTGACCTCCAACCTCGGTGAAGCTCAAGTAGTGGGGTCCAGGTGTACCGCCGTAGACCTCCCTGTCATGAGTCCTATTCTGACCTACGATTAGAAGCAATGGAATCTGGTCCGTGTAGGCTGCCTTAAGCTCCATGGCTCCATGGAGTAACCCTGTGATGACGTGGGTCAGCAATGCCTGGCCTCTTCCAGTTGCCATATAGTAGCCCTTAGCCATGCTGAGGGCAGCGCTCTCATGCCTCACGTTAACGTAGTATGGTTTCTTGTTTTCTGAGTTGTATCTGGCTAGGTGCTCCCAGATTGGTATGAACTCCGAGCCGGGGGAGCTGAAAACATAGTCTACGCCTAGTCTGTTCAGCATCTCGACGTAACCGTGTGCAGCATCCATTACTTTGATCTCAGCCATGTTTGACACCGTATGCATCAATGTGCGGAAACAAGTATTTGAGGTAATACAGAGGAGAAAAATTACTTGGATTCAGGTAGAGCGAGCTTCTTTCTCAATGTCTTAATGGTTCCCGAGACCCGTATAACATGAATTGACGATTCGATGTTGTTAATAGATGTGATATGAGCTAGAGCTGCCCGCATCTCGGTTAACCGGTTGTGACTGCAGCGAAGAATTCCATGTTTTTCCTCGGGTGAATACTCGATCATTTTGAGATTAATCTCTGATGCTCCCTTCACTCCGTACAGATAATGGATTTTCTGGTTAATGGCATCGAGTAAATCCTCTTCAGAGACACTGGACTCTGAGTGAACACGTATCGCGAGGTATCGTCTTCTGACGTTTCGGACGGGCATTACAACAAAGAAAGGGTTTTGGATTGATATCTTCTGTGGTTAATGGTCTACCCTGACGACCCTGCCAGTGGGATCAAGCTTGCTCACTGCAAACTCCTCACGTACCTCACGGAGCATCACGGTGTCGAAAACGGGGCCGTCCTTACAAACACGGTATTTTCCGATCGCGCAGCTTCCGCAGAGGCCTTCAGCGCATTTCACGTAGCGCTCAAGGCTTGCCTGAAGAGGCAGCTCGTTTTCCTCGGCGGACTTAAAGACCTTAGCCATCATTAGCTCGGGTCCACACGTGTAGACTGAGTCAAAGCCGTTGGACTCCATGAGCTTAGCGGCGTACCCGGAAGCGTACCCGCTGTACCCTCGGCTACCGTCATCTGTAGATATCACCAGCTTTTCACCAAGAAGTTTTTCGAGGTCCTCAACGAAGAGAAGCATATCGGCGCTTCTAGCGCCTAGAACAACTGTGGGTTGGATGCCTTCCTTAACCATCTGTTTGAGGAAGGGCATCAGTGAGGCGGTACCGGAGCCTCCTGCAACGAACAGAGGATGTTTTCCTTGAACCTTGTATCCGTTGCCGTATGGGCCCTTGATACCTATCTTGTCGCCCGGGTTTAGGTCAACTAGTTCCTGTGTCATCTGCCCGATGACGCGGATGGATATCCGTGACTGCCCATCGTTATCGATGTCGCTGATGCTCATAGGCACCTCGTCTATTCCGGGTATCCATACCATGAGATACTGCCCCGGTTTAGCCTTCCTAGTCTCCTCGTCACTGAACCAGATGGAGGTGATTTCTGTGCACTCATGGACTACCCTACTTATCTCTACCATCCTAGTCTTTTCAGCTGTCTTGGGCAAGTCCCACTACCTCCTTAACGCTACTGAACCCGTTCTCTTTCAGGTATTCTCTGATACCGTCATTAATCTGTCCGTAGACCTCGACTCCATGCGTCATCACCGCGGTTCCCACCTCAACGGCTGAAGCGCCTGCAAGCATGAACTCGATGGCATCCCCGCCAGTCGTCACTCCACCTGACCCTATCACTGGAATATCAACTGCCTGGGCTACTTCCCATACGCAGCGGAGAGCAACGGGCTTCACTGCTGGACCGGACATGCCGCCAGTCGTGTTCGCTAGGATTGGTCTCTTGAAATTTATATCGATGGACATTGCTTTGAGCGTGTTTACCGCCGTGATGGCGTCTGCTCCACCCCACTCCGCTGCTTTTGCTATGATCTTGATGTTGGTGACGTTTGGGCTCAGCTTCACGAACACAGGTAAACTTGTCTCATCCTTGACAGCCACTGTAACCTTCTCTAGGCTGGACGCGTCCGCGGCTAGCATACCCATCTCCTCGGCGACGTTGGGGCAGCTCGCGTTCAGCTCCAACGCGTCTGCACCAGCCTTCGTAAGGATGTAAGCGACATCCACGAACTCCTGTACGCTTCCCCCGAAGAAGCTGGCTATCACGGGCACTCCCATCTTCTTCAACTCCTTTATCTCGTCTACGAAGTACTCGGCTCCTGGGTTTGGGAGCCCCATGGCATTGAGTGCACCTCCCTCAACTCTGACCAGAGTGGGGTTAGGGTGCCCGGCTCTAGGGTGGGGTCCAAGGCTCTTGGTGATTACTGCACCTGCACCTGAGTCGTAAACGTGTTTGAGAAGAAGAGGAGTCATTCCCAAGACGCCGGCGGCGTTCATAACGGGGTTACGGAGCTTAAGCCCGGCGATGTCTACGGCTAAGCTTAATTTAGACAACTCTCCCCTACGTACTCAACTAGCATACAGATAAAGCTTCGGAGGAGACAGACTTGAAGACGAACATCGAGGAAACCATCATCGGGATATACGCGAGCGACGAGAAAGGGCAGATAATCGGCGAATCATTATACCCTAGGAACGTTAATCAGATAGTGGTCTTAATCCAGCAACTGAGACAGGGTACAATTACATCTCATGTGGCATCCCTAATGGACCAGTTGCTAGAGAAGGGTGTCGAGACAGTTGCCTCAACGAATCAACCATTGCTTACCTCGATAGAGGAGAAGTACAATGTTTCCATCGAACTGACCACGGACACGAATGATGTTCTCAGGGAAAGGATCATCGAGGCAGCTGTGGAGGCGGGCTTCATATCCTCGGCGGATGAGTACGGTGAGTTCAGCTACAACGTGAGCTCTCTCATCGCACGCGGAGACATCCATGAGGCACTCTCAGAGAGGGAGAGCCTACTCATCCCAACGGTTCAGCTACTAGGCGACATGGACACCATTCTCAACAGCCTCTCAGGAAGGATGAGGGAATGGTACGGCGTCCATTTCCCTGAGATGGGGCACAGGGTAAAAGAACACAAAGACTACGCTAGGATCGTGCTCAAGTTTGGGGACAAGGAAAACATCACCGTGAAGGCTCTCCAGGAGATGAGCTTCAAGAAACGTGACGCCGAGAGGATAACGGAGGCAGCCCAGTCCAGCATGGGGGCTCCCATGGACCCTGACGACATGGAGGTGGTTCAGGGATTCACTCAGAGAGTAATGGACTTTTACAATGAGAGAGAGCGTCTCGTAGAGTACATCACAGGGATTAGCGAGGAGATGGCTCCGAACATAGCTCACCTAGCAGGACCAGTTCTCGGAGCAAAGCTCATCGAGAAAGCGGGAGGCCTCAACCGGATTTCAATGATGCCAGCAAGCACTATACAGGTACTGGGAGCAGAGAAGGCTATGTTCAGGGCATTGAAGACCAAGGCTAGACCTCCTAAGCATGGATTGATCTTCCAGCACGCCTATGTGCATAGCGCGCCTAGGAATAAAAGGGGAAGCCGTGCGAGGAGTTTGGCAGCCAAGATAGCTATCGCTGCAAGGGCTGACAGGTTTAGTGGGAACTTTATCGCTGATGAGTTGCTTGCGCAGCTTCAAGAATCATAATCTGTTTTTCTCAGCGTTATCTTGATGGTTGACACGTTTCTGAGGTCGTCTCCGTCGCCTAGTTGATCTGTTCCGATGGCTATCTCGTCTACATGGATGTTTTTTAGAAAGCTTCGCTTGCAGACCTCCACAACGTCCACGGCACTGCTTATTGCTCTTCCTCGGGCGAACACGTGGACTGATGGTTCTCTTTGAAAAGCGGTCACGAGTGCTGTGACGTAGTTAAGCACAGGTTTGGAGCCGATATAGATGTTCTCAGTCATTTTTATTCTAAAATGGATTTCAAGATGATTAGACTTAAGCTATACTAACCAATCAAACTAACCATCAGGCACTAAATTTTACGTAAAAAAGTTACTAATGATCATAATGAGAGGCAACATTAGCATTCATTGAAAAAAAATAGCTAATAGGATTGTAAAAACATCTAAACATATTGTGGGAATAACATGAATAATAATATCATAATTAACAGAATAATGAAATAATGCATCGAAAGAAACAAATATATAAAATATATATGAAAAACAATGAATCAGACCTAAAAGATTAAAACATCACACCTATTATTGATGGTTTTTTGATGATTTATGCAATAGATCATTGATCTATAACTCCATAACTGATCAACATGAAGGAACACCCCTATATACCACCGATCTATAATTCAGTTCTAGGTGAGCCACAGGTATGTCCACACTATCCGAAGCGATGCAGGAAAAGTTCGGCAAAAAAGACTGCCCTTTCATTCATGACTGTCAGGTACCGATTACTAAGGACTTTTTCAGCAGGGTATGCAAGACACCGGGCTACCTGAACTGCCATCACTTTGCAAAGCGTGTAGGTGACCTCAAGACACCCATCAGCTGGCTACAGAAGATGGCGGTGGACCAGGCCAAGATGATGATAACTGACATCGAAGCCACGCAGACTTAAATCCATCTACTGCTTCTAACCAGTCGATCCCGTTGCTGCAACCAGTTCTAGAGGAGATATTTCCTCAGGTCTACAAGTTTCGTAACGACAAACAAGAGCTACTTGTCACAATGAACCTGACTCCGGGTAAGACGGTTTATGGTGAGCCCACGTTTCTGGTTGATGATGTTGAGTATCGTTCATGGAACCCTACACGTAGCAAGCTGGGTGCTGTGATCCTGAAGGGATTAAAGCATCTGCCTATTATCCCAGCTTGTAAGGTTCTTTATCTGGGGGTTGCCTCAGGGACGACAGTTAGCCATGTCTCTGATATCATCGGCATGGAAGGCCATGTTTGGGGACTGGACTTTGCCCCTAGGTCACTTAGGGACCTAATCGACAAGGTATCAAGATTCAGGAAGAACATCTCACCCATTCTGGGAGACGCTAGGAGACCTGAGTCCTACGCGATGATGCTTCCAAAAGTGGACGTCGTGTTCGCTGATGTAGCTCAGCCGGATCAGGCAGAGATAGTTGTTAAGAACTCGCGGTTTTTCCTTAAGAAAGGTGGCTGGGTCATGCTCTCCATAAAGTCACGGAGCATAGATGTACGTGAGAAACCAAAGGACATCTATCAGAGTCAGGTAGAGATTCTAGAAGCCGGTGGACTAAAGGTCCATGAATTAATCCAGTTGGATCCTTTTGAGAAGGATCACGCTATGGCTGTAGCCGAGTTCATTTGACACCGGTGTACTTCCGCACCGTTGACCAGGACGCTCGCATCCAAGGAGGACACTCATCGTTCTCTCTGAACCAATCCTCGATGAAGGCTGCTGTCTTCCTATCACTAGGGTACCCTGACCCGAAGTCCCCGTGCTGAGCCTTCAACTCCTCGATGCTCTGATCTCTTTTAACTTTGGCGAGTATCGACGCGGCGCCAGTCACTGCGTATTTTTGGTCTGCCTTAGGCTCGCATGTGATGTCTACGTTAAACTTGAGGACGCTCTGGATCTGATCAGCGACACGCTGGCTGTCAACGTCGCATGGGTCAACATACGCAGAGTCAGGGTGAAGTGTTCTAACGATGCTTGCCATCGCCATGGCTTCCAGGTAGTTGAGCTTCCTCAGAGGCACGTTTCTGAAAACCACCTTGTCGATGCTGGAGGGTGAAAGCTCAAAGTAGGTGTAATCGAGGGCTAGCTCCTTGATCTCAGCAACCAGGCTCTCCCTCCTACGCTTTGAGAGTTTCTTGGAGTCTTTAACACCTATCTCAGTGAGATTTGGCACCTTCTTTTCATCGAAAACGGCTCCAGCGATAACGAGGGGACCCATCACGCATCCTCTTCCTGCCTCATCTATGCCGGCGACTCTCATGACGAGGCATCTATAGTGGATGGTAAATAAAAAACACGGTGATCACTCAAACTCGTTGTAGACTTCCAGAAGCTTCACTGTGTTTTTATCGATATCAAAGTCACGCACAATGGTCTCACGGGCTGTCTTTCCAAGACCTAGATTCTGGACAGCGTTTCTGATCTTGTTTGTAAGCTCATTCACGTTTCTCGGCTCATAGAGGTACCCATTCACGTTGTCGCTGACCACTTCATCGCATCCATACCCGTTGACTGCTACAGGTACACTGCCCGAGGCCATAGCTTCTTGAAGTGAGATGGATAGCCCTTCACTTGTTGAGGCGAGGATGAAGACATCACATCTTCTGTGGAAGCTTTTAGCGTCATGAACTCTTCCCAGGAACCTGATATTTTGAAGCCCCAGTCTTTTGGCGGTTCTAGTTAACTCTGACCTGTGGGGTCCATCTCCGCCAATTATTAACTCCAAGTCCAAGCTATCCTCAAGCCGTTTCACTGCGTGAAGAATATCTTCTATGTTTTTCTCAGGGACAAGCCTACCCAATGTGCCTAATGTAACGGCGTGGTTCCTTCTCCTGACTGGTCGGAACCTGTTCACGTCGACGCCAATGTAGATTGTACGGGTTTTTTCTGGTTCTGCTCCTAGCCTGATGGCGATATCCCGTATGTATTCAGATACTGTGATTACCCTGTCTGCTTTACGGAGGGCGTGTCTCGTAAATGGCAGATAGATGGGGTTCTTGAGGGGTAACGTGCAATCGCTTCCGTGGCATGTGATGATCTGCGGGGTTTTTCGTGGGTTATGTGCCATGAGTACTCCAAGAGGGATGGCGAGGTGAGTGTGAATAATATCTCCATTTAGTTTCACGGAGTGGAGATACGCGCTGAGGAGGTAGGGAGGTAACTGCAACAGGTAAGGGATGGGGGCGTCTTTCATTGTTCTTTCGGCTACAAGCTCCATACGCTTTGTAGGCATGTACGGGAACCGGAATACAGGATAAGCCTCATGGAACTTTTGCATTGTGCGGCTTCTAGGCGCTAGCACAGTTAGCTCAACGTGTCTGGATAGTCTTTGGCACTGAGCCTGTATGAAGGAGCCATGGTAGTCACCTGTGTACCGGGGGTAACTTGGGGTGACTACCGTTACTTTCATAATATAATTTAAATTTACTTTTATGTGAATTTAATATTATGTCATTCAGCGTGTGCCTAATCTCCTTGGAGCTTTTTCACTGGGGTAAATACGGGGGAATAGGCAAGGCGACGAGAGATATTGGGAGAGAGCTATCGGACAGAGGAGTAGATGTTTCCGCAGTTGTTCCGAGGGGAGAGAATCAAGAATACATTGAGGAACTGGACGGAATAAAGGTGTACAGTCACCCCATTCACCTCTACCCTCTATCGGGGTGGATCTTCAGAAGGATAAACGCTGATATTTATCACTCCCAAGAGCCGAGCTGGGGCACCAAGATAGCGATGGATGAACTGAAGTACAAGGCTCATGTCGCAACTTGCCAGAACCCCAAGACTGAAACAGATTGGAACATGGTCAGCGATTTTTATACCACAAGAAGACGTGTCTACAACAAGATTATCCAGCCCCTAGTGAACAGCTCGATGAAGAACGCTGACGCTGTTTTCTGCCAAGCTAAGTATACCATACCTAAGGCACGTGCACTCTATGACCTCGACTATGCCCCCGCGTTCTTACCTAATCCTGTCAGAGTCCCAGTTAACAAGCCCAGGAAAGCCGAGGTCCCAACGGTTTGTTTCCTTGGAAGGCTCGACGAGGAGAAAAACCCTGAAGGATTCATCAATCTAGCGAGTAGGTTCCCTGAAATCCATTTTATTATGATGGGCAAGGCTCATGATCAACATAGGGATGAGTATCTAAGGGAAAAATACGGAGATATACCAAACCTTGAGTTTACCGGGTTTATTACGGGCAAAGAGAAGGACATGGTTTTAGAGAAATCATGGATATTGATTAATACCAGCGTCTCTGAGTGCCTACCGGTCTCTTTCATTGAGGCGGCTGCTCATAGGTGCGCTATCCTAAGCCCACATGACCCTGATGGCTTCGCCACTGGCTTCGGATATCATGTATCTTTAAGCGGTCTTGATTCAGGGCTCACGTGGCTCCTAGGCGATGAACATTGGAAGACGCAAGGCGAGAAGGGTTACAGGTACGTCAGCGAGGTCCATGAAACGAAGAGAGTAATCGACTTACACTTGCAGCATTACGTTGAGATATTGGAGAAAAAAAGGTAGAAAATTATCTCTTATTGGCTCTTCTGGTTGTAGAAGAACTTTGTTAGATCAAGGCCTTTCTCTGGTTTACCCTCAGCGCTGGGTAGCACCGACTCGACGTTAAGGAGAAACCGTTTCCGTTCAAGACCACCGCCGAAGCCGCCTATTCCCCCGTTGCTCCAGACTACCCTGTGACATGGGATCACGATGGCGACGGGGTTCTGGCCCACAGCGTTTCCTACGGCTCTGCTTGCTTTGGGCTTCTTAATCACTTCAGCGATTAGACCGTAAGATGTTAGCTCCCCGTAAGGTATCTTGTATATCTCCATCCACACCTTTTTCTGGAAGCTTGTGCCTCTCAGGTCGAATGGCTTCTTGTATAATCGCGTTTTCCCCACGAAGTAATCGTCAAGCCATAAGCTCAGACCGTCAAGCTTCGTTGGTCTGTACTCTGGCTCCGAGTCTATCTGTTTGCCGAGTTCATCAAGGAACTTTTGTTCGGCGCATGGAAGGTTAAGCCTTAACAGGCCTTTCTTGGAGATGGCGGACCAGATCTTGCCAATGGGCGTGTCGATGTCCGAATAATATATTTTCTCCATCAAGCCACCTATTCTATGGTATCCGTGTTACCGGAGGAACTAGATTTGTCTCATGAGCTTAAAATTGTGTTGGCGTCCACCTCGCCCCGTAGAGTTGATCTATTAAAACAAGTTGGATTGGATTTTGATGTAGTCTCGCCTATGTGTGACGAGCCCAGTATCCACCCCAATCCAAGGAAAAGAGTTATGGAGAACGCGTACGCCAAGGCAAAAAGCGTGAATGATAAGAGTCAGTCATCCTTGGTGATAGGCGCTGACACACTTGTCTACGTTGATGATGAGGCTCTTGGGAAGCCAGAAGGTCGAGGCGAGGCAGCTGTTATGCTTGTAAAACTATCAGGGAAAGTACACAAGGTGTTCACTGGTGTGGCTGTCATTGATACTTCCACAGGCAAGGAATCAGTCTCCGTTGAGAAAACACTGGTTCATATAAAGCCTCTCACTGAGTCAGAGATCTTTCATTATGTTGAGACAGGTGAGCCCATTGGGAAGGCAGGAGCATACGCCATTCAGGGGATTGGCGGTGTCCTCGTTGGCAGGATCATTGGGTGTATAAGCAACGTGATTGGGCTACCCTTACCGCTTCTAAGTGAAATGCTTGGTGATTTTGGTTATGATATTCTTGAAAATGTGAGTTCAAGCGATTGATCTTTTAATTTCCACGTATAGATCAACTATATTAATGATCTATGGAGTCTATAGTTCTCAATATATTCTATAGAAATAGCGTTTTTATGGTAGCTTAGTAGGTCAATTAGCAATCATGAGCTACGCCCATATCCTGTTTAAAAAGCAACATAAAGCGATGGAGGCCATTTGATGTCAAAAAAAAGAGGAACAATATGGGATAACATACCAATTCTCTCCAACGACAGAGTAAGACTCGCACTCACACTTACACTAAGCATATATTTCTTCATCTCCAGCCTTGAAGGCGTCAAAGCCGGCTTCAAGCTGATATTCGCCGAGTGGCAAGGAAGTATCCTAGCTATGATCACTAGTAACACCGCTGCCATAACTGGACTTGCCTTAGGCATGCTATCCACAGCCCTTGTGCAGAGTAGCAGCGCAGTTGTTGCCGCCACGATGGTGAGCATGTCAGGGATGGTAGCGAGCGGTCTTCCAATGGAAGCAGCGATCAGGTTTGGCGTACCAATGATACTTGGAGCAAACATAGGAACAACAGTAACGAATACAATCGTGGCTTTCGGCATCGAGAGAGGAATGACAATGAACGAGTTCAAGGACACCATCCCAGGTGTAATAGTTGATGACGTCTACGAGGGTCTAACCATCGCGATCTTCTTCATACTTGAGCTCACCACTGGACTGATCAGTAATATTGTCTTAAGGTTAGGTAGTTTCTACACGGAAGTATTGCAGATGGAGACTTTCTTCGCTTCGTTCGAGGACACCATCATTGATATTATAATCGTAGATCCAATTATCAAACCCATTAAATCAATGGCAGTGGACTATCTTGGTAACCTAAGTGGAGGCTTGTTTATGTTCATGTTCTGGTTTATTGTAATTATTATATCAATGAGTATGATTACGAAAGGACTCGAACGTCTAATAGAGACAGGGTGGGAGGACAAGGTTCAAGCCGCTTTTGAGAACCCTACAAGAGGTTTCCTAACTGGTTTTTCTATCACGTTCCTTGTCGGCAGTAGCAGCATTGGAAGTAGTTTGGTAATACCATTCCTAGCCACAAAAGTTGTCAATCTCCGGACAGCTTATCCATACCTTGTTGGCTGTAACCTAGCAACAGCTGTTGATATGTCACAGATTTATGGGTACATTGCAGGGGGAACTGTTGGGATGATTCTGGGTTCAGCACATGTATTGTTGAATTTAATGGCGCTGATATTTTGGTTTATTTCCCCGCTTCGATTCGTGCCCATCTCAATCGCAGAGTGGTTGGGGGGCAAAATCACGGAGAACGAGAACGCCGTGTACAGCCTCTTTGCTTGGGTAATCACGGTCTTCTTCGTTATACCGATAATCATAATCTACTTATTCTAAGGTGAATGAAATGAGTGAAAGAATTCTCAGATGGTTCGGGGACCGACGAAACGAGACAGTTCTAGAGATGACGCACAGACACCTCGAGTACACCACTGAGGCGGTGAGACAACTCTACGAGATGGTTAGATCTGTAGGTGAGAGCCCAGATGATAAAAAGAGGTTCTACGAGACCATAAGCCAGCACGAGATGCACGCAGACCAGATAAGACGTGAGATGGTTACTGAGCTGAGTAAAAGGGAACTATATCCTAGTGAGAGGGGTGACTTGATGGAGCTTGTCCGTGCAGTTGACTGGATAGCGGATTGGGCCCGTGAAGCCGGACGGATCCTAGTCATAATTCCATTCCATATACTTCCGACAGAGTTCAAAGGCGCGATTGAGGATATGTGCAGAGAGAACTACAGTTGTGTACGCGTTCTGGCAAAATGTATCCACGAATTATCGAATGATCCGAAAAAAGCCCTTGATTTCGCTGATCAGGTGGAACTCTTTGAACAGAACCTAGACGATCTGTACGGGAAAGCCCGGAACCACTTCGTCGAGCTAGACATCGATATGACTCGTGGCGCAATGATCCTTCTAAATGAGTTTATAAAGTCCATAGAAACCGTCTCTGATTGGTGCGAAAACACAGCCGACGTAGCTAGAGCCATCGCCATCCGTGTGATTTAATCTCCAATCTTTCTTCTATATAGATGTATATAGACTCAATAAATTACTTTTTTATCTATACTCTTGTGCTTCAATGGCATATTGAGTGCTAAATATAAAAACGGCGTAGGATCAATTGTAGCGATATATTTCTTTATCTCAGCCATTGTGCTCGTAAAGAATAGCGCAAAGATCATGGGCGTTGCTCTGGCCGAGACAATAGTTCTATTGATCAGGGATACTACGAGCGCCGTCTTTGCTGGCTGGATTAGTACGGCGCTTCTTCACAGTAGCGGGGCTTTCGACTCGATAATCTGCGCATTCACTTCCTCCGGAGTAATACCTCTTAGCCTCGCTGTAGCCACAATTATTGGAGCAGAGATCGGAACTACGGTAACTCCTTTCCTCATATCTGTAATCGAGCGACTAAAAGGAAAGGGCGATACAAGTGCGGCGTTCAACGTAACGATGAGTCATGTCCTTTACAACCTATTCACATTGGCTCTCTTCTATCCTCTTGAGCTTTTCTTCGGCGTATTCTCCAAAATCGCTGAATGGGGGACTCAGCAGTTCGTGAAAATAACTTGGCTCAATGCGGTGCCGGACCTTCTGGATACGATAACTCCTTGGGTAAAACCATTGCTGAGTTATCTCCCACCTTGGGCCGGGCTGGTTGTTGGAGGCGTCATGCTTCTCGTAGCTCTCGGGGCAGTCGAGAAGTACATGACGGCGATATTTAGTATGCCGAGAAGCTGGAACCTCATAAGGTCAACGTTCACCAAACCAAGAAGAGCCTTTATTGCCGGATTCGTGTTCACGCTTCTAGTTCCGAGCACAACTGTGATGGTATCTCTGCTTGTCCCACTCGCGGCTTCGGGTGTATTCAAGGCAGAGTACTATATTCTCCCATACATTTTGGGAGCTAACATCGGAACAGTGTTCGATGTAATGATAGCTGCAATGGCAACTGGTGACCCTATTGCTTTAGGCGTCTGGCTGGTGCATCTTACAATTAACGTTGTAGGTGCCATACTTTTCATGCCGATCCTTGACCCATTCGCGGATCTGACAAGGAAGGTGGCTGATTATGTATCGAAAGATCCCAGAACGACTTTAATTATTACGGCTTTGTTCCACATTATTCCTGCATCTGTTATCTTGTATTATTATCTTACACTGTAAATTTGATAGACAAGTATATAGAACAGCATTACGGAAATAAAGTGGTATTAAGATGTCTCGAAGATTATTCGGCTGGTTCGCCCCTAAAAGGGGGGAGGATGTACTGGAAATGGTGGAGAAACACCTAGAACTCACACAGAAAGCAGTCATTAGCCTCCATAAGATGGTAGAGGTAGCGGCCGAAAGTAATCAAAAACAAGGTAGTGTCGTTTTCACTGATATTAGCAGATATGAGCGTGAAGCCGACGAGCTCCGGAGGAAGATGGTTGTGAAGCTAACCGAGGGAGAGATGTATCCTGAGGAGAGGGACGATCTTATGGAGCTGGTCCGTGCAGTGGACTGGATAGCGGACTGGTCGAAAGAAGCGGGAAGGATACTCAGGACAGTCCCATTCGAGAAGACGCCTGACTCAATAAAAACGGCGGCTATTAACATGGTCAGGGCTGATGTTGACTGCGTAAGAGTGCTTATCAAGTGCATTGACGTCCTCCCGACTAACCCTATCGAAGCTCTTAGCCTTGCAGATGAGGTTGAGATGCTTGAGGAGACAATAGATGACCTATATGGTGAAGCGAGGTACCATTTCGCTAAAGAGGAGTTCCCCGAGTTCAGCACAGGTTCACTGATTCTATTGAACGAGTTCTTCGACGCAGTAGAAACAGTGGCCGACTGGTGTGAGAATACAGCCGACATTGTCAGAGCTATCGCTGTCAGGCGAAGATAAAAAAATCTTTTAAAAAATGGTTTGAAGACTTAGTCTTCTACTGTGATGGCTTGGGTTGGGCAAGCGTTTACGCATGCCATGCACATGATGCAGTCGTCAGCTCTCTCGGGGACTGCCTTGTTGTCAACTAAATCATAACAGTTCATTGGGCAGATGTCGACGCAGACTCCGTCTCCGTCACACGCATCGCTTATCGTGATAGTGGGCATATCTAACACCTATCCCAAGTTAGCCGTCCTAACGTTTTTTAAACCTTTTCAGAGAACGCCCTCATTGATAGGGTTCATTTGAAAAAAGCTTGCATATGAACAGAGGTTTTATTCTGATGTGTTTAAGATTCTCTCTATTATGCTGGGTATCTCCCCCGGTTCCTCGAAAGGAATGATTCCTTCCATATCCTCCAGCGTGCGTACGTTATCCGCGTCTTCTTTCCGTACCCGTAGCTTTATTTTTCTGCCATCAGGAATCGTGGTAGTTATTGTTCCTTCATGGTAGTCAACTGGCATAATGTAGACAGGGATGAAGCCCTTGATGGCCTGTATCGCAGAGTTCGATATCAGGGAGTCAGAGATACCTACCGCTATCTTTGCCACAGTGTTACTAGTAGCAGGGGCTACAAGGAGAATATCGAACTCGTTCAACTGGAGTCTACCGGATAGGAAAGGCGTGTTTGCATCTTTCTCCACCCAATGCTTGTCGAATCTTTCTAGCTCATCGCTGAGACGATAGAACTTTGCCACCTTCTCTCCTGCCTTGGAGAGGAAAACCTCGATGATCAGCTTATTGCCGTGTTTCTTCTTGAGTGCTTTCATGACCTCGTAGGTCTCTATTAACTTGTCACCGCTACCTGTTACACCCCACGCTATCTTCACTTAACTTCAACCTCCTTCAAGTACTTGCTTAGACGTTTAACGGTCCGTCGTAGTGCTTTGAGCCCCTCCTCGTCATCCTTAGCGCCCTCCAGCGTGTCTTTTGACCATATCGAGGCTCCAAGATTAGATCCGAAAGCACCACCACTCAGTGTAAAGACCCCCGTCAAGGTGTAATAGGTGATAATTTGCTGAATCGCAAGTTCTTGACCACCAGATCGATCCCCACCAACGGCGATGGCTATACCAACCTTATCATGGAACACGCCGGGGTTCTTGGCGAAGAGTGCTCTTGACCTGTCCATTACTGCCTTGATCTGGGCACTCACCGCTCCGTTGTAAACAGGGGTCGCGAAAATGAATGCATCTGCCTCCGCGAGCAAAGGATAAAGCTCCTGAACATCATCCTTGACGATACAACCTTCCCCATTGAGACAATAGTCGCAATGCGTGCAGAAACCTATGTTTTTTCCTCGTGCCCCCCAGTATTCTACCTCGTGTCCCTCCTTTCCGAGGAGGACCAAGGCCCGTTTCAATGCGTACTCGGTTGCCTGTGAGCGTGGGCTCCCGCATATGCCCAGAATCATGGTATGAAGCTTTGCATGACTCTGTATATTTCTTGCTCTCAGACTCGTTAACTATTTTAAATAACCGTGTATCAGTGGATATGATTCAAGAGTGACAATACGGGTCTTATTCAACCCAATTAACAGGGAGATAACCGCAGAGAAAGGAGACCTACTACTAGAAAGGATGAGGGAGGAAGGAATCCATATCGAGGCCCTCTGCGGTGGAAAAGGAATCTGCGGCAAATGCAGGGTCATACTAGACAATGGAGCAGTAAAGAAAAGATCCACTTTTCCCGATAAACTGTTATCCGAGGAGGAGCTGGAGAATGGGTATCACCTTGCCTGTATGGTTCGCCTCGTCGAGGACTGTGAGTTCACCATCCCCACCGAAAGCAGGATTGAGAACCCGAAGATACTCATCAGCTCCGAGCTGAATATACCGGAGCCCATGCCCTCAACGTCTAAGCACACTTTGCTCCCATCAAAGAGTCCGGGCAGTCTGCTACTATCATATAGGCGACTGAACCTCAACGACTACAAGGGAACCACACCCAGGATATCTGACGAAGTCTATGAGAGGCTCAACGCCATTAAAGACGATACAATAACTGTCACGGTCTCCAGGACCAACGGTTTCCCAGAGATAATCAACGTTGAGCCCGGAGACACAACTTCAATAAACTATGGACTCGCCATCGACATCGGCACAACTACTCTTGTCGCTATCCTCGTGGACCTAGCTAACGGTGAGATCCTCGGCAGAGCCTCAGGAATGAACACTCAGATCACTTACGGAGAGGACTTGGTCACCAGAACAGCCATCGCGCGCAACGAGGAGGGCTTGAAGAAGCTCCAGCGAACCGTCGTCAAGGCGTTAAACGTGATACTCACTAGGCTCTCAGAGGAAACCGGTGTCAAACTCAGCGCGATCAACGATGTCTCCGTGGGTGGAAATACTGTTATGAACCACCTGTTCGCTGGGTTGGAGTCAGGTTACCTTGAGATCGCGAACGTCGAGGTGCCACGGGATCCCATCATTGTGAAGGCAAAAGATGTTGGATTAAACCTCAACCCAGAGACATATATCTATTGTGTCCCCAACGTAAGCCGGTACCTTGGAGGAGACGCCGTGGGCGACGTGATAGCCTCGGAGATGCATAAGTCGGAGGATATGAGTCTCATGGTGGACCTTGGCACCAACGGAGAGATTGTATTCGGTAACAACAAGTGGCTATTCTCCTGCAGCTGTGCCAGTGGCCCCGCTTTTGAGGGCGAGGGGGTTCGCCATGGCATGAGGGCAGCCATTGGGGGCATCGACCACGTAACTATAGACCCAGAAACTAAGAAAGCGGAGGTCTCAGTCATTGGGGACGCCAAACCTAAGGGTATCTGTGGCTCAGGACTCATAGACCTCGTCGCCGAGGTCTTCAGAGCGGGAGTTATGGATTTCTCGGGAAAGTTTGTCCCATCAGCGCCATTAGTGAGGGAGGGAAAATGGGGATTAGAGTATGTGGTGGTCCCCGCTGAAGAGACTAGTCTAGGCAAGGATATCGTGTTGACACAGGCTGACCTGGACTACGTGGTTGACTCAAAGGCTGCTTCATGTGGCGCCGTCACGGTTCTCATGAAAAAGCTGCGTATAGGAATCGAGGACGTGAAAAACATCTATCTCGCGGGAGCGTTTGGGACATATACTGACATGGAGAGCGCGAAAAGGCTAGGTATCTTCCCAGAGTTCCCCAACGGCAAGTATCAACCCATAGGAAATGGCAGTCTGTCTGGTGCGTACGCGACGTTGATGTCCATGGAGAAGCGGCGGGAGGCTGTTGAGGTAGCCAAGAAGATGGTCTATGTGGATCTCCTGGTTGATATCGAGTTCATCGACGAATACAGCAAGGCTTTGTACATACCTGGGGCCAAGGAATACTTCCCCACACTAAGCAAGGCTGATTAACTGTCATTCCAATAATAGTTGAAACCACTTCTGGCGTTGAACCAAGTGGTATAGAGGTAACGAAATGGCGGATTACAAAGGAACAATCGTAGTCACTGGCAGGGGAGGCACAGGGAAAAGCACGTTTACCACGCTTCTTGCGCGGCATCTAGGTGAGTCCGGTGTTGACCCAGTGCTTATGGTGGACACAGACCCAGATGAGAGCTTAGCCGAGATGATGGGCATAGACCTGGAGGCAGAGGGAAAGAAAACCATCGCCGATGTACTGTCTGAGATACTTGAAGAGAGAAAGATGACAAGAATGATGGGCATGACTCCCACAGAAAAGATCGAGCCCTATCTCTTCAGCGAGTGTCTATATGAGGGACGCGGCTTCTTCGACTTCATCGGGATAGGCACAAAATGGATAGAAGGATGCTACTGTCTACCCGATCGTTCAATGGGCCAGATAATGGACAAGTGGGCTACTAACTATGAGTACGTGGTGGTGGATAGCCCCGCTGGCGTCGAACACCTGAACCGCAGGATAACTAAGAAGGTGAAGGATGTATTCAACATACTCGACCCATCCAAGAAGAGCTTCGACAACGCAGTACGATCCTACAAGATCATGATGGAAGTAGGCATAGAGTTCGACAACTACTACATCGTGGGAGGGTACCGGTTCACCGAAGCTCTTGAGAAAGAGGCGGAGAAACAAAAGTTCAGGTTCCTCGGCAGGGTCAGCAGCGACGAGATGATAACAGAGTATAATATCGAGGGTAAGTCTCTTCTTGAGCTCCCAGAGGATTCACCGACTTATCAGTCGGTGAAGACCATCCTTAAAAAAGTCGGTTACTAGGTGTGGACACATGAAGATAGCTGTCGCAGGGAAGGGAGGCGTGGGCAAGACGTTCGTCTCGGCTACTCTATCAAGGTTAATGGCTAGGGACGGGTACAATGTTCTCGCTGTGGATGCTGACCCTAACCTGAATCTTGCGTATAGCCTTGGGGTGGACCATGATGTAGCTGACAGCGTCCAGCCTCTTTCTGAAAACGAGGAGCTAGTACGTGAGAGAACAGGGCTGGACCTTGAGGAATCACTCGGTCCCGTATTCAATATGACTCCGAGGGTCAACGACCTAGTTGACAAGTATGGCTTGAACGCCCCAGACGACGTGAAGTTACTGATAATGGGCACGGTGAAAGGCGGAGGAACAGGGTGTATGTGCGGCGCCAACGCGCTGTTGCGAGTGCTGGTCCAACATTTACTGATTCAGCGGGGCGAGGTTCTCGTAATGGACATGGTGGCGGGGCTTGAGCACCTCGGTAGAGGCACAGCGAGAAGGATGGATGCTATGCTGGTAGTTCTTGAACCCAAGATGAAGTCTGTTGATACCTTAAAACGGATAATCAGGATGGCGGAAGAGATAGAGGTCAAGGAGATATTTGCCGTTGGTAACAAGATTACACGTGAAAAGGACAGAGAGTTCATTCAGCGGAAGATGGATGAGCTGGGAATACCCGTCATCGCCATGATTCCTTACGATGTGTCAGTCGCTGACGCGGATATGGAGGGGGTGCCCACAATAGACTATGACTCTGACTCATCTGCGGTCCATGCTGTGGATAACCTCAAACAATACCTTATTGATCGCTACAAGCCTTAACTGGACTATTAGCGATGAAGCTCAAGGCGATCAGGTTCAGAACCCATTACTGGAGACCTGGAACTGACTACGCCACCGAGATCGCCGAGACCATAAAGAATAGAGTAGCCGATAACGATATCGTCGCTGTCAGCGAGAAAGCAATCTCCACAGCTTCTGGACATTTAATTGATGAGGCACGGGTTAGGCCGAGTAAACTGTCAAAACTCCTCGTTGACCCATGGATTACACGGGTGTGGGCTGGACCACTTGGAAGAATCACAAAGCTAAAGGATACGACTATTGATAACTTGAGGAATTATCCGAGGGAGGAGGGGGCAGCCCATAAACAGGTGGCCTTGAGCACCGTAGGGCTTCTTCAGTCTCTACGCCATTACTCGGAGGGGGGCATCGATGCCAGTAACCTTCCATTCTCATATGTGAGCCTGCCTCTTGCGGACTCATATGAGTCGGCGTCACGTATCCGGGACGCAGTCAAAGAAAATACCGGTAAAGACGTTACGGTAATGATCGTTGACGGTGACACAACGTACAGTTGGAGAAACCTTCACATCGCCCCAAGAAACGTCAGTACACCGGGCTTGATCCACCTCGGGGGCTTTCTCACATTCATCATAGGCAGAATATGTGGGCTTAGGGCACGTCAAACCCCAATAGCGATATCAGGAAACCCAATCAACCCTGACAGGGCGCTATGGCTGGCGAGGCGATTTCACAGGTTATGCGCGGGTGGAGCCGGTAGAACCGTCTGGAGTATGTCCAGCAAAATGGATACCGGGTTAACAGGAGTAACATGGGAGATGCTGGAAAGCGTTGACCATTATCCTGTTTCCATACTCAGATTGACGGACTAGAATATGTCAGCGTCCTGCTGGTAGGACCTCTCCAGCTTGAGGGCGATTGCCGCCTTCTCTAGTTCTTTGCCAAGGTAGGCGGCGTGGTCATATTTTGAAATGAGGTTCATCCTTATGATAGTCTGGTAGATATCCCTCGCCGTGTCACCCTTGATGACTGTCTCTGGCTCCCTCTGTCCGGGGGGGTAATGAGATGCAACGATCTTACCCATCTCTCTATCGAGCGTTATTCTGAACCAGCCTAGCTTATCCATGGAGAACTCTGTGTCACCTATTCCCGGCACGAGGGTGATTCCTTTCTCACTATTACGGTTGTAAGGCTCCTCGTTCCACCGTTTCTCCTTCAGTCTCAGCACGTCTACGCCAAGGTCCTTAGGCAATGTCCCGCGTCTCTCAGCGAGAAACATCATCCGTGACGCCTGCACTACCTCCCGGACGCTACCCCTAGCCTTGACGCTGTGCTCTGGCACATGTAGCATGTTTGAACCTGCCTCACGAGCCAAAGCGGTCAACGCTGCGTTCACTCCTACGCTGTCCGCGTCGATGAGCTCCGTGGCGTTCCCTATTCCGAAAAGGAGAGGTATCTCCGGTTGTCTCTGCTTGAATAATTGGAAGGCTTTCAGGCCCTCCATTAACCCCGGTTTTAGGAGGGGTTCTACCACGAGGTCACCGATCACGTTCTTGATTCCCAGTTCCCTAGCCTTGGCGATGTTGATCTCAAGTGCAGCTACTCTCTCCTCTGCTTTTCTGGGAAGGATTCCCTTGCTCATATCTGTGGGGAGGACGACCACGGCTTCATCTGTTATCATTGGGGCGACTTCCTCAAGGTTTCCGGCGTCAACGCTGAGTATGAGGTCGATTCCCGCGTCCACTGATGCCTTGATCTCGACGGGTTCCAAGGTGTCTACGCTGAGGGGTATCGAGACTGTGTTACGTAGAGCGTCAATCAGTTTAGGGATTGCCTCAGGTTTGGGGTTTCTGGCTAACATCCCTATATCGATTATCTGTGCTCCCTGTGACTCGTAGTAACTGGCTCGTCTCTTTATCTCGTCAAGGCTCAGAGTTGGGGCGTTCACGATCTCAGCCAAAACCCGCATTGGCAAACCATCGCTTACAGGTAACTCGTGTCCCGGTCTACCAATTACTATGCCACCTGTTTCTTTGAGAATTCGTCTCCAATCCTTCTCAGCGGCCTCGATCTCCCCGATGGTTCTTCGGTTTACCTCATCTTTCACAAGCTCAGAGGCGGGGAGAATCTTTGAGTACTCAATATCAGCTGTTAGAACCAGAGGCAGGTCCGCATAGTGGGTTGGACCCTTGAACGTGGGGACACCGGTTGCTTCCTCGACGGGAGTAACATCTCCTTGCACTGTTCCTGGGAGAAGTATCATGTCGTACTCTTTTAGATCCATTTTTCGGAGGATATCCGCCGCGTAATGAATTGTGATGAAGGATGCCACTGTCACGGGAAGCGCGATGACGTCAACGATGTGAGGCGTGTCTCGGGTCTGGGACCTAATTGACTCCTCGGCCATTGTCCCTGTTACGATTAATACACGCATAGGATCACTTTGAATCTGTTATCAATGCGCCCTTGTTGTCGGCTCTTGTGACGAAAGCCTTACCGGTGTTGTCATCCTTGTGGAGGAACTTTGATAGCTCGTCGCATAGTTTTCGTGCTTGGATCATGCCGTCTGCTAATCCATAGAGAGCGGGACCCCAGCTACTCTGACCTGCTCCATAGGCATCATTTTCTAAAAGGAAGTTGACGCATTCCTCGATGCGTGGGTGACTGTATCTACCTCCCTGCACCTTAGCCCAGTAGTCACCAAACTTGGTGTCCAGCTTCGTCATCGCATCACCGAACAACGTGATATCCTCTTCAAGAATTGACGGGATCATCTGCATCATAACGATCCTAGAGACCTCTGAGACTAGGTCTGCGGGTGGAGGCTCAAACTTCTTGAACGCGTTCTGTTCCTGTTCACCGCTGAACCCTTTGATGATATCCGGTAAACCCACAACGAACACCCAGTCATTGGGTACATCCGATCTATGAATGAGCGGGGCCACGGTGTCACGGCGATCAACGGCGTGTCCGCCATCCACTATGAAGCCCCCATGGAGGAACCCGAGGGTTCCTATTCCTGAGACGCGGCTACGTTCAAGCCGTACAGCGATTTCCTTCGCCTGAAGCCCCAAGTCAAAGAGTCTGGAGACGGCGGTGCCGATGCTTAACGCGAGCTGGGTGCCTGAGCCAAAGCCTGCGTGTTCAGGGATGTCCTGCGTTATCTCGACTGTGACACTTGTCTCCACATGGTTGATACTGAGTAGTTTATTCAAGAAGTCTAATGCTCGTCCTGACCTAGCGCCAATGATTTTTGTCTCGTTGCTCTTGTATGCCTTGAGAGTTAGTCGCGGTTCCTGGATTGATACGCCTACGCTTCCATGTATCCTGCCTAGGTCGCCACGCATGTCCACTATGCCAAAGTGCAGCCTTGAAGGCGTTGTTATTGTTATCTCTATCTCTTTGTCCCCCATCCTTCCATCATCGAGACTAATTTTTCAACGACCATGTATTCCTCGGAATCCGCTGAGGATACGTGTTTGACCGTGTTTATACATCTGTCGAACCGTGTCTTCAAAGCGTCAACATCCTTGGATAAGCCTTCAGCTTTGAACACCTTGATCCGTGTTGCGTGGATCACGGCCTCAACTGCCCTAGCTCTTCCCCTGCTAAAGACGAGGGGGCGACGGCGTTTAATATCTATTTTCAAAGGTCTCGTCATGTATGAAACCTGAAGGTCCGAGTGCTCTTTTCTCTCTAAGACCTCTACAAGTATCGATACTTCGGCTTCCTCCAAGCTCATTTCTTCACATATGTTTGGCTGAGCCTTTATCTCGTCTTTGAACGCCGTTGCTAAGAACAGCATAGGGTTGTTGACGATGTTTATTGATGCCTGCCCCCCGTTGCTCAAGTTAACGTGTGTCTTGCTTGTTTTGAAAGCCCTGATCTCGAGTATTTCGTCATCTAAGCGGATAACGCCCATTGGTGCTGGGTTCAACGACCCGTCGTTGCTACTTGTGACGAGAATGGTCTCCACTATACTGTTGCGTGTAAACCCTAGCTCATCCAGCATCTCGGTAATAGTAGCTCCATTCATCGGCATCAACAGACGGACTAGATAGATTCCCCCATAGATTTACTAAAAACTATCCTAGGGGATCAGACACAGGAACGAGGTAATCGCTTTTCTCGCCTAGAATAATCCTGAAAAAGTTCTTTTCAGGTGCTTGAACCTCCTCTATGGTTCCTCTAACCTCGACGATGTCGCCTTCCTTTGCTTGCTCAGTGAACTTGCCTCGGTAACTCTTCAACTCAGAAACCTTACCGATGAACCCATTTCTAAGATAATCGACATCATCTACTCTGTAAGTACAGGGAGTAAAGATAGAGTCAGAGGAGTCAGCCACTCTAGCTTTAATGGTAACTGTTCCGCGAGAGACTGATTTCGTTGAATCCACCTCTTCGGATACTAACCTGATGAAGTAGTCGATGCCAGAGATCAATCCATGGAGCACTTTTCGGGTTTCAATTACCGCAAGTTTATCCAAGTCTCGCCCAGTAGCACCCCACCTGGCGTTTAGCACCTCGCGGATGGTCTCTGAATCATATGGAGTGATCCAGTCCTCATGTTCTCGCAATCGTTTTAGAGCCCTGTAGACGCTCAACCCTGCCTCTCTTCCATACACATTCAGGTCAATATCTGACTCAGGTGTGTCTAATTCTATGAGAAGTGAGCCAGATACACCAAAAGCAATTGTAGGCACCGCGCTCTCGTCTGAGAGACGGTTAACAAAACGTGTTATCTCTTGCTCTAAACTTGTTTCTTGGTTAACTAGAATCTCTTGGAGTTTCTCCACGGGTTTGAATACTTTTTCGATATGGTTTAATGGAACTGATTGAAGAGTCCGGTCGAGCCATTCGATGTGATTAAGATAGTACGGGTGTTTTTCTTTAAGATACTTGGTCGTTGTTTCAAGGTCGTAGACTCTACGGTAAACAGCCCCATCATGGGTTCTATCTCCATCTGGGTCAGGGATGTAACGGAGATACGTTATCACTTTGTCCTCGGGGTGTCTATTTCCTTTTACTGCGAAGAAAAGACCCTCCACGGTCTTGACATAGTCTCCCTCCCTGAACCCAGACATTTCTAAACAATACCGGATGGATTGAAGCTTATAAGATGAACAACCATGATTATGCGGGTGAGACTGGTGAATCACGGTGAAATAGGTGACCTTGTAGCTCGATGCGCCTCACTCGCAGCGCTCCTAGAGGTCTCTGCGTACCCGAAGCCGGGAAATATTCACAGGGTTCACGATTATCCGGATACCAGATACGAGCATTTCCTCGCAGGAAGCGTCGCCATGATGAGCACAATACGTTCACTGGCAGAGAAAGGATATGAGCTAAGGTCAAAAGGAGGTAACTATCAGACCCTCGGACTTGGGGAGGCCGTCTACAAGTCTGTTAGGGAGATGTTTTCTTGGCAGAGTGGAGGCAATGTTCATCTTGGAGTCATTCTGCTTTTCTGTCCCATCGCTGCGGCAGCGGGCGCCACAGTAAAAGATGGCGAAGTTGACATTCATGAACTCAGAACCGTTCTAAGGGATATGATCCAGAGCGCGACACCGGAAGACACAGTCGAGATCTATAATGCTATCGGTCTTGCAATGTCTGCCGAGAACCTTGGGGACGCGGATGAGCTGGACGTCACAGATGAATCATCACTGAACAAGATCATAGAAGAACAAAAAACACCAATTGATGTTTTCAAACTATGTGCAAGCAGAGACACCATATGCAATGAGTGGGTCTCAGGATTCAGCTTAGTCTTCATGGAAGGCTACCCATACCTGAAGCAAAGAATCAACGAGAAAACCGACATCAACAACGCCATCATTGACACCTTCTTATTCATACTCTCAAACCACGTGGACGCATTGGTGCTTAGAAAGCAGGGCATAGAGACAGCGCAAAAAGTTAGCATGAAGGCACGTCAGATCCTTGAGGCAGGTGGATCTTCAACAGAGGACGGAGAAAAGATGCTTTGGGAGTTCGATAAGGAACTCCAGAGTGAGAACGGTGCAATGAATCCAGGTACAACAGCGGACCTTACCGCTGCATCGATATTCCTGCTACTTCTAGAAGGCTGGAGGCTTTAATGCTAGTCGAGGTAGGTTCTTAGGTAATGTGGGTAAAGCTCACAGAACTCTTTGATACCCTTCTCGGTGATGAGCCCCTTAACCACCTTGTTCTCAATCGCGGCCAAGTATCTGATCTCGAACTTTCTCATTAGATCTAATGCTTTCAGGAGAGGTGTCTCGATGTCAACGGTGATCAATGGAACAGATATGAGCTCCTTGACTTGGATAGTGTTCTTGTCCTCGGCTTCCACGAGCCACTTCATGATATCTTTCAGGGTTATGAGTCCCGCCGGCTCGTCATCGTCGTAGACTATGACAGCCTTGAAGTCAACGCCTAGTAGCCTACTGGTGACATCAACTAGCCTCTCCTCGGCGTCCGCGGTTGGGGGTGCCTTCATCATCAGCACTCTGCAAGGGAGTTCACAGAACTCTGCGTCTAATACCGTACTCAACCCTTATTCCACCAGTAATGATAGTATATGCACCTATTTATTTAGTTTTCAATAAGGAAAATTAGTTAAAATTATTAGTTTCGTGCATCCCAGCTCCAAACAACATCACAAATTGACAGAACAGAGACGATAAGTTATTCTGGAAAAAAAGGTTATAGCCTCAGTTAATCAGTATTATCTGACTAATCTTGGGAGACGGAAAAGCCAGCAAGGAGAAACTCATCGAGGCCGTGAAGGCTCATGTTAAGGAGAACCAAATTACTCAGGTTGTGACAGCGAGCCATCAAGGCAAATCGGCGCTTTGGCTCGCGGAGCAACTTGGTAAGGAGACCCAAGTCATAAGCGTCACAGAGTTCTCGTACAGCGACGATACCAAGAAAAAGATGAAGAAAAAGAAGATCACACCGGTCGAGAATGCGAACCTCATCATTCAAGACGATGTGGATAAGAGGACCGCACTGCTGAAACACGGATCAGGGGTCAAGGCAGCGATGGAAGCCGCGGCAATAGCCACTGATAAACAGTTGGTCGAAGGCCAGTTCATCGTCGTCGCGGGAAGTGGTAAATCATTTGATACAGCGATCGTTGTTGACAGCGAGAAAAAAACAAAGGACCCTGATCCATTGAAGCAGATGGGTGTAGTAGAATTCATCAAATGACACATTATCCTTCTTTCCATCATTACTGTTTTAATGGTCAGCCACGATGAAGGGGTGGGTGATTCAGTGTCAGACAAACCGTCCCAGACTGTAGCCGATGATATGGAGGAAACCAAGGAGAGGCACCGCAGATACCTGAGGGCGATAAACAACCCGGTTAGAAGAGATATCCTAAGGGCGATTCAGAAAGGAATCAAAACTATCCAGGACCTTGAGAAGGATACGGGCATTGACGCCAAGACTCTTGACTGGCATCTTAGAATTCTTGAGCACGGATACTGTGTGGATAGGGTTCAGAGAGAAGAGATAGCCATTTTCAATTTGACCCAGGAGGGCCAGGTTGTTGACTTTATGGATAAATAGCCGTGATCTAGTGACTAAATGTCATCGATTTAACTGGTTTATGCAATTTTAGATGAAAAAATCTAGAATTGTTAAGATATTTATCATAATAAGAATAATTAATTTACCGCAAAAGGTTTAGGTAAGAAACACCAAGAAATTCCTGTGTTCTAAATATGTTGAGTATAAACAAGCTTGCATACAAGCTAACAAAGAAACTCATCGAGAACCCTGAGTACTACAGAGTCGGCGTCGAGAAACTCCCATCAGGAGCAACTGTAATAGACACCGGTCTGGAGGCACACGGTGGATACGAGGCAGGTCTCATGGTAACACGAATCGCCATGGGAGGCGCTGGTACAGCGGAACTCATTTACGCTGACTACGGCGGACTCAAACTTCCAACGGTAATAGTCTCAACCGATCACCCGGCTGTAGCACTATTCGGCGCACAGCTCGCAGGATGGAGAATAAAACCCGAGGGATACACAGCTGACGGCTCAGGGCCTGCAAGGGCTCTCGCGTTGAAGCCCAAAGGCGTGTTCAAGAAGATCGAGTACAAGGACGAGGCGGATGTCGCCGTGATTCTCCTTGAGACAGAAGAGAAGCCACCGGACTCAGCCGCGTACTACATTGCGGAGAGATGTAATGTTGCGCCTGAGAACGTGTACATGGTCTTAACCGCAACTACATCCATGGCGGGGATGGTGCAGATCTCGGGAAGAATAGTAGAGACAGGTCTATTCAGACTAGACATCCTTGGACTTGACCTCAAGAAGGTCATGTATGGAGCCGGATACGCTCCAATAATGCCTGTTCACCCCGATGGTGGAGTAGCCATGGGGAGAGCTGAGGACGCGTTAACCTACGGTGGAGTCACCAACTACGTTGTTGATGAGACAGAGGACTTGCTGAAAGAGATCGTTGAAAAGGCGCCTAGCACTAACTGTAAAGACTACGGCAAGACCAGCTACGAGATCTATAAGGCTGTGGACTTTGACTTCACAAAGGTCGACCCTGCGTTATTCGCTCCCGCAGCTATAACCCTAACATGCGCCGAGACAGGAGCCACGTTTACGCGTGGCGAGATTAACAACGAGATAATCAAGCAGTCGGCTTGGAACTAGGCACGGGTTTTGGTGACTGCATTGGACAAGATCGAGGTGACCCTGATCTCAGGGAGAACCGCAAAGCAAGGCGTGGGTCTCGAAGAGGGAAAACCCTCCGAGAGCTATGTCGATAGTGTCAGACTTATCCAGCTCTGCCCCGGTGACGCGGAAAAGCTGGACCTCAAGGAGGACTCACCGGTAACGGTTACTACAGAGCATGGCTCGGTTACCGTGCACTGGGTCGAGGAAAAGACCCTGGAGTCTGGAATGATTTTCTTCCCATATGGGCCCTGGGCAAACCAAGTCTATAACTCGGTTACCGATGGCACTGGGATGCCAATCATGAAAGCAGTCAAGGCTACGGTTGAGGCGGGGGGAAAAGTACAGTCTCTAACCGAGATAGTCGATTCACTAAAAGGAGGGAGCTAGATGGAGCACGTTGACGTTGTTTGCCCATTCTGCGGGTGCCTATGCGACGACCTAGAGATAACTGTAGAGGAAGGACATATTACAGGTATCAAGAACGCATGCGCCGTATCCAGATCCAAGTTCCTTAACCACGGGTCCCACAGGATCACCTCAGCAGCCGTGGATGGCAAGAAGGCATCTATGAAGAAAGCTGTCAAGGAGGCAGTCGAGATATTATCCAATGCGCGTCGCCCATTGATCTATGGATTAAGCTCCACAGAGTGCGGAGCCATAAGCAAGGCTGTCGAGATAGGCGAGGTCACCGGTGGAATCGTTGACAACACCGCGTCGGTGTGTCACGGCCCAACCATACTGGCGCTCCAGCAGGTAGGAGAGTCTAAGGCTACCCTCGGAGAGGCAAGAAACAGAGCGGACATGGTCGTGTTCTGGGGCTCAAACCCCACGGCGGCGCACCTACGTCACATCGTAAGGTACTCCGTTATGCCGAAGGGGATGTACTCAACTGAGGGCAGGAAAGGTAGGAAAGTCATCGTAGTTGACGTGAGACAGACCGGCACCACCAGGCTGGCAGACAAGTTCGTTAAGATCAAGCCAAACAGCGACTTTGAGCTACTCCAAGCACTCCGCGCCACTGTCAGGGGCGACGAGCTACCAGTTGACGAGGTCTCGGGAGTCCCAATGAAAGAGATCAAGGAACTCGCCGAGGAGATGAAAAACTGCAAGTTTGGGATCGTTTTCTTCGGGTTGGGACTGACACAGAGCGAAGGCAGGCACATGAACATCGACGCAGCCGTAGGCTTGGTATCTGAACTGAATCGTCACACAAAGTTCGTGCTCACTCCCATGAGGGGCCACTACAATGTGGCTGGCGCAAACACGGTGGCCACATGGCAGACAGGATACCCTTACGCCATTGACTTCAGTAAAGGATACCCAAGGTATAACCCAGGGGAGTTCACTGCCGTTGACTTACTCGCGTCGGGGGAGGTGGACGCAGCAATGATTATCGCATCTGACCCTGCAGCCACTTTCCCAGCGGACGCAGCGAGACACCTAGCCAAGATTCCAACAATCACGCTGGAGCAGAAAACTACACCAACAACCATGCTTAGCAAAGTAGTATTACCGGTAGCCACAGCGGGTGTCGAGGCAGAGGGCACTGCTTACAGGATGGACGGCGTGCCTCTGAGGCTGAGCAAGCTCGTTGAGCCACCCAAAGGTATCCACTCTGACGAGAAGGTGCTTGACATGATTCTAGAGGGCTTGAAGGAGGTAGCGCAATGAAAGACATAGTGATCAAGGGTGGCTACGTCTACGACCCGTTGAATGGCATCGATGGCGAGAAGGTGGATATACACCTCAGCGATGGAAAGGTCGTTGAAAAAACCAAGAAAAACGCCAAGGTCATAGACGCCTCAGGGAAGACGGTGATGCCTGGTGGAGTAGACCTCCACAGCCACATCGCCGGTAGCAAGATCAATATAGGCCGCCTCATGAGGCCCGAGGACCATAGAAAGGACGAGGTTCCTAAAGGAAAGTACACACGCGGCGGCGTGGGGTACAGTTGCCCATCAACATTTGTGACCGGGTACAGGTACGCCCAGATGGGGTATACGAGCGTCATGGAGGCGGCGATGCCTCCCCTCGGTGCGCGCCATGTCCACGAGGAACTCATAGACACGCCGATAATCGACAAGGCTGCTTTCCCCCTATTCGGTAACAACTACTTCACTCTCAAGTACGTGAGGGATGGAGACCAGGAGAAGCTCAACGCCTTCGTGGCGTGGATGCTTAGAGCCACAAGGGGGTACGCGGTTAAGATCGTTAACCCTGGCGGTGTCGAGAACTGGAAATGGGGCAGAAACGTCTATGGTCTCGATGGGAAGGTCGAGGACTATGACATTACGCCAAGGCAGATAGTGACGAGTCTGGCCAAGGCGAACGAGGCGCTGGGGTTACCTCACACGATCCATTTACACTGTAACAACCTGGGGATGCCAGGGAACTACAAGACCACAATAGAAACCATGGAAGTTGCTAAGGCAATCAAGCCTAAGAAAGGTCGAAAAACTACTATACATGTTGTTCACTGCCAGTTCAACGCCCTAGCAGGTGACAACTGGATGAACGTCAAGTCAGGGGCACCACACATAGCAAAGTACGTGAACGGTAACGACCACGTGACCCTCGACATGGGACAGCTCATCTTCACGGACACCACAACCATGACGGGTGACGGCCCGTGGCAGTTCGCCCTCTGGAACATGACTGGAAACAAGTGGGTGAACAGCGACGTGGAGATGGAGGCAGGCGCAGGCGTCGTTCCATACACATTCAAGAAGAACAACCCCGCTAACACGGTCCAGTGGGGGATAGGGCTTGAATTGGCCCTCCTAATAGATGACCCTTGGAAGGTCTACATGACCACTGATCACCCCAACGGTGGACCCTTCACTTACTACCCCAAAGTCATGGCTTGGCTCATGAGCAGACAGGCCAGAACAGACACCATGAGAGAACTCAACAAGGCCGTGCTCAAGAGGACAAGCCTAGCGAACATCTACCGTGAATACACGTTCAACGAGTTAGCCATATCGACTAGGGCAGGGACCGCTCAGGCACTGGGGTTGAAGGATAAAGGCCACCTTGGAGCAGGTGCAGACGCCGACGTCGCTATCTACGACCTCGACCCCACTGGTTGGAGGCCGAGCCAGTACAAGATGCTGGAGAAAGCATTCGCCAGCGCCGCGTACACAATAAAAGGCGGAGAGGTTGTGGTCAAGGACGGGGAAGTTGTATCTACGCCCCTCGGCGCGACCCACTGGGTGGACGTCAAGATACCCTCTGAGGTCGAGGAAGACCTGATGAAGGACCTCGCCGAGGACTTTAAGAAGTATTACACTGTGAGTCTCCGGAACTATCCTGTGGAGGACGAGTATCTGCCGATTCAAAAGGTCCATAAGACAAGAGGTGCATGGAAGTGAGTTTCAAGCATAATGGAGTAGAGATTGAGGACACCTTCGCTGAAGGCTTCGGCATGTGGGGAAGCAGGTTGATCATAACTGCGGTAACCCAGAAGTGGGCCAATATCGCAGCCACATCCTTGACAGGGTATGCAACTAGCGTCATCGCGTGCGACTGTGAGGCAGCCATCGAAAGGGAGATACCCCCCGAGGAATCCCCCGACGGCAGACCGGGAATAGCGGTAATGATATACGGGTTCAGCCGAGGTAAACTCTCTGCGTCCATACTCAACAGGCTTGGTCAATGCGTGTTGACGTGCCCCAGCACCGCCGTATTCAACGGGTTACCTGAGGAGGAAGCCGACGCAATGCTGGATATCGGTAAGAGCATCAGGTTCTTCGGTGACGGTTTCCAGGTCAAGATGCGGATGGGTGACGGGTGGCATCAACGCAAACGTTTCTGGAGGATACCCGTCATGGAAGGCGAGTTCCTCATCGAGGAAAAGATAGGAGCAAAGAAAGCCGTCGCCGGTGGTAACTTTCTAGTAATGGGAGCCACAGAGGAAGCCACGTTAAAGGCATCGGAGGCAGCCATCGAAGCCATCCACGAGGTACCTGGAGTGGTCACTCCTTTCCCTGGCGGCCTCTGCAGGAGCGGCAGCAAGGTGGGTTCCACCTACGCGTTCCTCAGGGCGAGCACAAACACTCCCTTCTGCCCAGCCATAAAGCACAGCCTTAAGGACAGCAAGATACCGGAAGGCGTCAACTCTGTACTGGAGGTTGTCATCAACGGGCTGGACGAGGAATCCGTGATGAAAGCCATGGGAGTAGGTGTTGACGCGGCTACGAAAGTACCTGGAGTCACTTGGATAACGGCTGTAAACTTTGAGGGAAAGCTTGGCAAGTTCCAGATGAGTCTCAAAGAAAGCCTGGGAGGCATCTAAAATGAGGAAACTAGTGTTAAAACCGAAAGGCTTCAGCAAGATACCTATCGAGGCGGAGGTTATCTCCCCTGACATCATTGGGGGCAAGACTTTACCTGAAGTCAAAGCACTCAGCGTACAATACGGCAACAAGGTTCACTCCCTCAGCGAGTTCTTCGACGTAGGGGGAAGAATAGCAAAGACACCTGACGAGCAGGATATCGTGGTCGATGGCGACGCCAGTCACGTAAAGTACATCGGGAAAGGCATGACCACCGGACGTATCGTAGTTCAAGGAGACGCTGGGATGCACACCGGTTCTCAGATGAAGGGAGGAAGCATCACCGTCACCGGGAACATTGCTGACTGGACTGGCGCCGAGATGAAGGGTGGCCTACTCAGGGTCCTTGGCGACGCTGGGAACCTGTTAGGCGCCGCGTACCGTGGTAGCAGCGATGGCATGACAGGCGGCTGTATTGTGGTAAACGGAAGCGTGGGCTCGGAGGTGGCGTCCTTCATGAGGCGGGGCATGATCGTCGTTCTGGGTGACACCGGTCCATTCACCGGTGTTCACATGAATGGCGGCGAGATATTCGTCTTCGGTAAGGTTGGGAGACGTGCAGGAGCTCAGGCCAAAGGGAACGGCGGGTTCATCGCGTGCTTCGGAGGCATAGATGAGCTTCTACCGACTTACAGGTACGACACCACGTTTACGCCGACGTTTATGAGGCTCTATCTCCGTCAGCTTGCAGGCAACTTGGGCATCGATGTTGCTACAAGTTACATAGATAAACCCATGAGACGTTACAGGGGTGACTTGGCTGTCGGCGGCAACGCCGAGATCCTGGTAGCGGAGAAGGCGTAAATAATTGAAGATAGGCATCATAGGCTCAGACAGGAAAGAGTGGCACATACAGCGACTCCTAAAAGAGCTGGAAGAAAGGGGAGTGGAATCCCATCTTCTCCCAGTCACCAAACTTCTAGGCCGCGTAGGTGCCACGCCACGAGTTTCAGTGAGGGGGTACCCCATCGATGACTATGACGCCGTGATTGTGAGGAGAGTCCCTGGGGGCACAGCGGAGCAGGTTTTCTACAGGATGGACGTCCTGCACAGGCTTGAGGACATTGGCGTAGCGGTATTCAACCCTGCTCTGAGCATCGAGAGAGCCGTTGACAAGTATTATACCTCGGCTCTTCTGGAGGACGCAGGAATCAAGACTCCTCGCACCGTCGTCACTGAGAGCTTTAGAGACGCTATGGAAGCCTTCACTGAGCTAGGGGGAGACGTCGTTGTTAAGCCCCTCTTCGGCTCCCTCGGGATGGGTATAACCAGGGTGACCAGTGAGGATATCGCCTACAGGGTGTTCAGGGCTCTTGAGATGACTAAAAGCGTCTACTACCTCCAGGAGTTCATTCCTCACGGCGGCGAGGATATACGGGTCTTCGTTATAGGGGGGAAAGTGGTGGCCTCGATGCGGCGGGTCGCGGACAGTTGGAAGACTAATATCAGCAGCGGGGGGAAGGCTGAGTTCTACGAGCCAAGTAATGAGATAATCAACATGAGTCTACGTTCAGCGGAAACCCTCGGCTTGGAGTACACTGGGGTTGATGTCATAGTCTCCGATAAGGATGCGTACGTTGTGGAGCTCAACAGTACGCCGGGATGGGAGGGACTTCAAACAGTCACAGAGATTGATGTAACTGAGGCTCTCATCGACCACGTGTTGTCTAAGCTAGGGTGATGCTGTGAAGCCGAAGGACAGGGACTTCATCGAGACCACTGATGGGCACTTGTTCTGCGTGGTGGGGTATCTTCATCCACCGGACGGTTACACTGCTTACCTCAAGTACATCCCATCCGTGGATGGGAAATGGGGAAAAGAAGGAGCGAGATACACTAGGACCTTGCCATTCTATCATGTAAGTCAGGTGGAGAACACGTACAGGTACCTCAAAGAGAATTATCCTCAGTACCTCTACGATTGCCCTGTGAGGAACATCACTTTATCATGGATCCCAAAGACCAGCGTCAAACATTACTATCAGCCCGTTGAGAAGCTGAATCAGATTCGTTCAAGAGGCGCAAACGACGCGCTTGAACAGAAACTACTCGATCTTAGAGATGTTTTATCTGGGGAGGCGGGGACAGAGAGCCTTGGGGTCACTGGAAGCATACTCACTGGCATACATAACCCAGAGTTCAGTGATATCGACCTCACTGTCTACGGGCATGACGCATCAATGAAAGTAAAAGAGGCATTGGTGAAGCTGAAGGGCGAGGCAGATGTCATCCAACCCATACCTCCAATAGAGCTAGAGAGATGGGTGAATAATCGAGCTGAACGATTCCCCCTCAACGTGAATGACCTCCACAGAATAGCCAGAAAACGGTGGAACTATGGATACATCGATGGCACCTATTTCTCGGTACATCCCACCCGGACCGATAATGAGATCACCGAGACTTATGGTGACAACACATACCAGCGATTAGGATACGGGATGGGAAACGCAAAGATTACTGATGCGAGCAACTCCATCTATCTCCCAGCAAAGTACAGTCTCAGAGACGTTGAACTTGAGACAGGTGACGAGGAAATCGAAGAGATAGTCAGCTACGAGGGACTATACGGCGGCGTATTCGAGGAAGGAGACCGGATAGAATTCAAAGGCGTTATCGAAGAAGTAAAAGGAAAAGACCGGTATCTCCGCCTTGTCGTGGGCGGGGCCGGTTCAACTGACGGTTACATCAGGTGGATGTAGGTTACTCGGGGTAGGGGTTCCATTTCTCCTCGACGTACTTGGCTATGCCAGAGCTGTCAAGGGGTCCTACGGAGACGCTCCAACCTGAGGCTTCCTGTATCTCGCCGCTGAGACGCGCTGATCTCCCGGGTATGATGATGTTCCTGTGTTTCACCTTCTCATCTACCTTGGAGTCCTTGATAGCCTCTGCGACAGTGTCGGCTGTCATCTTCCTGCCTGCGACGGCGCTCTCGACGCTCATGCCCTCGCTGTCAACAACCAGCAGGTAGCTGTCAACCTTTGCGTTCTCGATGTCGTTGGCCACTGTGTAGTAGGTTAACGCGAAGTTCGTGGTGAGGAGCACAGGCGAGTTCTCGTCGGGCTCTCCTATGGTCACTAGCTCCGCCTCGACGCTCACGGGCTTTCTTGGATCCGTGTACAGGTTGGACCTGAGGAACACTTGGGGAAGTATCGCCCACCCGTTAATTCCGTGGATGACAAGCATGTCGGTGAACCTTGTGATGAGTGTTCCAGCCAGAACAACCTCGTTCCACTCGTTGAGCACAGGGTCCTCCTCCTCGACTGTCCACGCCATCATGGGTATGCCGAGAATTGGGTACCCTAGTCCTTCCTCCTCCTCGTTTATGGCATCCAACCTGAGCACAGTGAATGTGTCTAGGTTGGAGCCCATATGCTGAGTTGACTGCGTACCAGGGTCAAGGACAATGTCATCAATCCCATACGCCTTCAAAGTCAAGGCTAAGCTCTTCAACCCATCTAGGTCGAGGGGTGAAGACGCGACGACGGGGCAACTGTACTTGAGGGCTAGCTCCGCTACATCCTTCCAGTTGTCCTTGGTAGCTGCGTAGATGAGTGGACGCTTATCAGCTACAACTTCTAGTCCCTTCTCCAAGACCTTCGGGTCATGGGAGCACAGCATTAATGGTTTACGCGTTAGGTCGTTTGCCTTACTTACTGCATCCGCGAACTTCGCTGGGTCACCGCTACTGGACCTGATTGAGAGCATATCCAGTTTGAGCTGCATACCAATATAGTCAAAGGCAAAATCGTTGAGTACATGTATCCTAGTCTCAAATTCCTCGTCGGTCATCTCGTCGCTGACATCTACCGCGATGGCGGGCTCATTAAAGTAAGTGAACTCATGTCTATAGAGGACATATTCTCCTCCCAAGGTGACCATGTGTTTACCTATCCCAACCTCCACTGCCTTAACAGCTGGCTTCAGTAGAGCCCATAACTGGTCATATGACTGCTTATACTGGGGCTCTAGAAGTGGCGGGCACTCCTCAAGGAGGGCCTCCCGGTTGACTAGTTTGGCCGCGAAGGCCATGCAGTTGGCCTCGTCGCACTCTTTGCAGCTTGTACCTGGTAGGAGCTTGTAGATCTCGATGGGGCTCAGTTCTTTAGCAGGCATCTTATTTGCCTCCTATTTTCACCGTGACCCAGTCAGTTGGCTCGGTGGGTTTCTGTCCATTCATCAAGTTGTCTATGAATCCTTTGATGGAGTTTACCGCGGCTGGGTGCATCATCATGAAGTAGTTTACCCCGGTGAGGAGCAGTGTCTGACCTGTTATGGTTTCCCATATTGGTCCTCGCAGTTCTCTGGGGGCGAACTCTGGGCCCATCTTCATCCATGCCTCTCTGGCGGCCCACGCGTTGGTGGTTCCGCTGGATATGGGGTGATTGAGCTCAGGGTCCCCCTTGAGGGCCGCGAGTCTACACCTCTCCATGACGGTGAACGCGTAGTCCAAGCCGTATCCGAGTGCCGCGGTGGTGGTGTCCATGACTATCTGAGTCTTGTCCACGAAGTCGTAGAGCTTCCTGTTGAGCTCACGTGCCTTGTTCACGTCCATCGAGGTGAACGCAACCACCGTGTTGTTATAATCATTGATGAGCTTCGCAGTCTTCTCGATGTCCATGTCAAGGGTCACCGAGTTGATGAGAAGCCTTTCGCCCTCGATGTTCTCGCTGATGGCTGTGAACACCTCTAGATCCTTCTTAGGATCACCGCATCCACCGATACTAATGGGAACGTCAACGGCTTCAAGCACGTTTTCAACAGTCTTCACCGCCGCCTTGGGAGAGGAGTCCTCTATGAGGGGGTCAATTGTGACAAGGTGGAGATTGATCATCTCAGCCCCAAACTTGTCTACGCATAGCCTAGCCCACTCCCCTGTGTCACCCAGGACTTCCCTGAAGTGCATCTTCACGGCCTTCGATAAACTGATCTTCGGCCAATCGAACACGTCCAACGCGATTATCGGTCGGTTTTTGGGTGGGGCCTGGAACTGGTAGTACGCAGGCACGGTCTCGCCTCCTATCACATAGGATTTCGATCTTGTGCCTCCTTCTGACTTTGTAGCTCCTAGTCGTACCTCAACGATCTCGCCGACATAGTTTGCCTCCGGAATCGTCGTTTTAGCCTGAATAAGCTCTGTCGGCTTGACGTGAACCGGAGCAATAGGCATGACAGGCATCATTGGCTGAACCGGTATCATAGGCATGCCGCCGAGGGCTTGAGTAATTCTGCCAGTGGAGCTGCTGATAAGTGCGAACTCATGGGCTAATCTTTGAGTTAGATACGGGTTCATTCCTCCGCCGCTACCACTCACATCAAACTCGATCTCCTCCAGCTCAATATCCACGTCCTGAAGCTCGATCTCCTGGAACTTTGCTAGTTTCTCGAGTAGGTCCGCGCTGATGGGAAGGTTAATCTTCTTTTCCTTGGCCATCGGGCTCACTCCTTCTCGGCCCTTATGATTACCTTCTCTGCCCTGATCTTAACGTTCTTGAGGATTATCTTCAAGTTGACTCCCTGGGGCAGACCCTGTATGGGTAAGGCACTTGCAGGCAGCTCAAGACTCGGCATAGTGAAACCGGTCATAGGCATCTGTTGTGACATTATTTGTGGCTGTGCTTCTGCTATGGGTTTAGGTGCTTCTTCAGGCTTCCAAGTGTCCACGATTGGGTGGTTCTTGTCCCTGAGCCATTTTTTGAGCTCATCTAGGTTTGATACATCGTTCTCTGTTGCGATCTTGGGGATTATCTCAGGGGGCATAAACTCCTTGGTCCTGTCCATGATGTCCTGTGGTATCCAGACGACCTTGTCCCAGCCTCCGTCGGCCTGCATGAACTTGGGGCTCCTCATGTACTCAATGCTGAGTCCGTGGAACCCGTCCACCTGTCGTCCGCCTGCTGTGAGGTCGCTGATGGTTACAAAGTCCAGACCGTTTACTGTCTTCTCCTTGAAGTTGCGATGTACTACTCCGTAGGCGTCTACCTCCGGTATCCAGAAGGCGCAGCCCTCGAAGCATCCGCAGCTCGTATGAGGGTAACCGAAGCCCGTGTATAACTGGACTCTCTCGATCTCTCCAAGGCTCTTTTCCCTGATTACCTGGTTCACGCCTTCGTACTCGCCAGTGACGGCGTCAATGAGAGCACCTTTCGGAATCTCGAAGACAGGCCCTTTGGGGTCTACCTTGGCGGTTGCATTGCCGTCGAACCAGCTGATGGCGCCACAGTTAGCATATCGCTGAGGCGTTATGACGCAGAGGTGTGTGGGGGCGAAGCTCTGACAGAGACTGCAGCCATAGAAGACATCGACCTCGTCGTCACTCATGCCTCGTGCACGGGCGTCCCTGCTTTCATAAATCTCCAATGCCTCTTGGTACATCTCCTTGACCTTTTCAGGGTCAGTGATTATCGAGACCTGCATCTTCTCAATGAACGGCAGCTCGCTCTTATAGAGCCTGATGAGAATCTCGCCCAGTATCTTGAGGCTAGTGAATCCCTTCTTGTAGCTCTTCTTGCTGAGCCTCATCTGAATATCGTACCGCTGGTTCAGATGCATGAAGCCCTCAATGAAGTTGACGTACTCGTGGAGACGTCTCTCGATGACTCCCTCCAAGTCTTTCTCGATCTCCTCGCCGGCCACCTCGATGAAGAGGCCGAAAGCGGTGTTGGTGCCCTCGTCCAGCTCATCCAGATCCTTACCGATGATGGTGATCTTTCCGTCCTCGATCTCGTCCATCTCTCGTGCTCGAACGAGCTCGAACTTGTAGTCCTCACGGGGTCCACCGAGCTCAATCTGCATATCGCGTCCCCTGATCCTTTCACCCTCGTAGATGATTCCAACATCTACAGGGATATCTTCAAACAGTGACATCTACTTTTTCTCCTCAAGATTTTCAATAATCTCTTTGAGTATACTCATCCACTCTGAGTGATTAACTGTGCCTATAGCCCAACTGGCATTAGGCTGATACAGATTTCCCAGAGAGATGGTTCTCAGGTTTGGCGCAAAGTTCTTCAGGCCCGATAGGACCAGCCACTCCATATAGTATTGCGAACCAGCGAAGATGACAAGGTCATAATGGCCCTTGCCGTCGAATCCATTCCAGTCGGTGTCCCTTAACCTGTCCCCTAGGTTCATAAACGGTATGCTATAGACGTTTTTCGCCTTCCTCTTCTTGAACTCGCCGATTAGGTGACCTGTGGCCGCTATGGTTAGCTTACCTTTTTTGCCAATCTTAATCGCATAATCTATTAGGTCCCCGTCATCTGTCACGATCTCTGGAGCTTTTGAGCCTATGACAAGCAACGGTCTCTTAGCCCTCTTTATCATGGAGGCCACCACAGTGGGTTTGGGAAAGACCATGGCATGCTTAGGACCAGCGATCTCCGCGGTCTGACCTGGTCTTAGTTTCGCGGACATTATTTCTTCCTCCTAATCATTCTATCTAGAAGCGTCGGATCAGGCATACCTATCTTACCCTCCTCCCAGCCCTTCTTCTTTAGGTACTCTAGGAGCTCCACCTTCATAGTGAAGGGTAGATCCGATTCTCCCCTGACAAAGAGTTCAAGATCGTCCGGCATGGTGCCGTAGTACTTCTTGCTTAGGTCGATGTAATGGCTTAGCTTCACTGCGCGTCCCTTGGTGGTGTCGTTGGGCCTCATGGACAGTTTGGCAGTCATGACTATGGCCTCCTCGATGGTCTCGGCGGCGTAGAACAGATGCTCAGGTACCGGACCAATATACATGTCATCTCCGGTCCTGGCGTCCAGAGTTATCCAGTCCTCTTCCTTGTCCTTTCGCCCCAGCAGGTTCCTACGATACTTGGAGCCGTGGGGACCCACTATGACGGGTATGCCGAGGCGCCAGCAGCCAGCAGCGATGCTCGCGGCCTTCTGGCTCATGGCGCCCCAGGCGATCCCTACCGCGCCGACACGATTGTAGACGTAGTCAGCGATCTCCTCATAGTTCGCTCGTAGGGGACGCTTTGCGAAGATGTTGGCGATTTTTATTGTTGCGCCCGTTATGTGGGAGTTGGATACACAGCTTCCGACGTTCACCAGTCCACCTGCGTCGAAGACACCGGGGTATTGTTCATATAGGTTCTGTCCTTCCTCGTCGAGGGTCGTCGCCAAGTCCATGGCTGAGCAGCCAGTCGCGAGTACTATGAACCTGCGTTTGAGGAACTCTTCGGCTATCTTCGCTACCTCGCCTCCTCCCTTGGGGTAGTTTGCGCAGCCTACGAGGGCTAAGATACCTGGGATTTCTCCAAATACGATCCCGCGGCCAACCTCCCTGATCTCCACGTCTGTTATGGCTCCGCTTCCAACCCTTACTTGGAAGCACTCGTCCTTGCACTGATCGGCTGACGCTGCGTACATGTAGCTGATGATTGATAGATCTTCTGGGCACGCGCTCTCACATCTACCACAGCCGACGCATAATGGCTGTAACTCACTGAGTAGAGATAGGTCGCCTTCCGCGCATGCCTTAACCGCGTCCATGATGGGCAGGTTATTGGGACACGCCATGACGCACTCTAAGCATCCACGGCACTTTTCCATGTTTTCAAACAGCTTCTCTTTTGATGGTTCCTTGAACTCTTTACGTTTTGGTGAGACGGCCATCGCGGTCTTAACCACGACCTCCCCCACCTTCCTAGGTTCAAGAATCACCACACCTTTCTGACGCCCCGAGACGAGGTCAGCTACGATTGCATCAGGGTCATCATGGGTGCGGTCTGGGAGCCCCATCATGCTCTTCTCGCTTGTAGCGATGACAGGCGCACCAATCTTCTCGGCTTCCTCGACAATATCGAGGCGTATGCACTGTTCGTCGATTACGACAAGGTCGGGTATCCCTGAACGGACGTAACGTAGCTGCCATGAGATGGGGCCCAAAATCTTGGCACGATTATCGTACCTTGTGTTATCATGTGCTGTGCAGCACAAACCACCTATCTCCACCTTGTCAAACAGGTCGTGCTCCATTAGGTAGTCGATGATATCCACGCTTGGAAGCACGTTATGCCCAATACACATTACCACAGCCTTTTTAGTGTCGATAGAGCCGAACCCCATCTGAGCTAGAGGGGCTTCAGAGACTCCTTTCGGAAACCCTAGTGTTGAAATCTGGGAGATATCGGCTATCTCCATCGCGACGTGGTCAAGCATCCCAGCGTGGAATGCCTTGGACTCAAAGTCTAGATTATCGCCCTCTTGTCCAGTGTGTGCAGCAGCCGTGAGCTGAACTAGTTGAGTCTCCACATAGTCTAACGCTTCCTCAAGGTCCCCTATTGTCTTAGGTTTATAGCCGCAGACTAGGCGTATGTGAGGTGCCTCAACGTTAGTGTTCAACGCTACGTCGAGAAGATAGTCCCTGCCAAATTCTTCTAGTAGATGGTTTAGCATATGCCTGGCGTGCGCTGTATGTGTTGAAGCGCCTATACAACAGGCTAGCAACACGATTCGTGACTGCTGCGCCTTTTGATCTATACCACATGCTCCTTTCTTGTCTCCTGTGAGATCACATTTACCGTATGTGCATAAGCAGCACAGGTCACATAATGGCATGTAGAATGGCTTGTACCTATTAAGTAGCTTCTTGTCCCAGTCTCGGAAGGTGCCGACTGATGGAAAAGGTGTGGGCCCCATAGGTTCCTCCCACTCCTCGTCAGTAATTCGACCGATCTGAATCTCCAGTCCTTTGATTGTTCCAAGACTGGATTCCAACTCGTCAATCTTAATATTAAGGTCTTTTTTTGACAACGTTCTCCGTTGCCTCCGTCCGTAATTAAAAAGCTGGATACTTATAATATGTCTCATAGGAATAGTATTCAGATTTAGGTAAATTTACGGTGGGATTAAACTTAAAATTAGATACATCGTATTACATGCGGAGATTGTGAAATAACAATGAATCGTCCAGCATTCAGCAATTTAGTCAAAGACCTTCACGCTGGAAAGTTCGTTCTCACAGGCGAACTTGAACCCGAGAAGGTAACGAGCCTGGAGGAGGTGCTTGAGAGCGCCCGGGCGATGAAACCCTACGTAGTGGCTGCCAACGTAACTGACAACCCCCTCGCCTACGCCTACATGAATAGCCTTGTGCCGTCATGGAAAGTACAGGAAGAGGTAGGATTAGAGACAGTTTACCAGATGACCATCAGAGATAGAAACAGGCTTGCTGTTGTCTCGGATGTATTAGCCGCTCAATACCTTGGCATCAAGAACATCCTTACGCTTTCAGGGGACCACACTGTTCTAGGCGACAACAAGGGAGCGCAATCAGTCTATGATATTGACTCCGCTCAGTTCACCTATCTACTTCACAAGATGATCGACGAAGGAGTCGACCTTGCAGGGAACGAGATCCACGGCAAAATCGAGATAAATGTAGGTATTGCCGCGAATCCCAACGCTGATCCATTGATGCCTGAAGTCCTTAAAGTTGGTCGTAAGACCAAGTTAGGTGCTGATTTCATACAGACACAGACCATGTTCGATATCGACCTAATAAAGAACTTCCTGAAGGAGATGGACAAGTACAAGACACCGGTCTTAATAGGCATATTCCCGTTGAAGAGTTATGGCATAGCTGACTTTTTCGATAAATTCATCCCAGGCGTCTCGGTTCCTCAAGAACTTTTAGCTAGTATGAAGAAGGCCAAAGAGGAGCCAGATAAGGAGAAACGTAAGGAAAAGTACGACGAAGTGAACTTGGAGTTCTTCGGGCCAATCATCAGGGAGATAAAGAAGACTACAAACGCAGCGGGGATACACATAATGGCGGTACTCTACGAGCGAATATTCGAATCGTTACTGGAGAATTTCTGAGGTGAATGATAGATGATAATAACCAAGATGAAAAGTGACGAAGAGATCACTAAGATGCTGAAGCCCTTCAAGAAGTTATTCGTGGTGGGCTGCGGCACATGTTCAACCTCATGCCAGACAGGTGGAGAGGATCAAGTTAAGGAGATGTACGAGAAACTCGGCGACAGAGCCACCGGGTGGACCATGGTTGAGGAACCATGTGATCTCAGGATAACAAGGCGAGACCTTAAGGACAACAAGGATCAGATCGCGGAAGCTGATGCCATTGTCGTAATGTCCTGCGGAGGCGGAGTGCAGACAGTAAGCGACTTCACGAAGAGTATCGTTCTCCCTGCTAACGAGACCTTGTTCATAGGCCAAACCGAGCGCATCGGCAAATTCCATGACATGTGCAAGGCATGTGGAGAGTGTATACTCGACGAGACAGGTGGAATCTGCCCCATAACCAGATGCGCCAAAGGTCTACTAAATGGACCCTGCGGAGGCCAAGTGAATGGTAAATGCGAGGTAGGTGACTACGAGGAAGAGTGCGCATGGGTCCAGATCTATGATAGGCTCAAGGAGCAGGATAGGTTGGAGCTCTTCACGGTGTTCAGGCCGCCTAGGGATAACTCTACGAAAGTTCTAACAACTCACTACTACTTCAGGTAACCCTCTTTTTTCTCCTTTTTTTTATTCAATATATGTGGGTTCTCTAAATCCTCTTAAATTCCCGATACGTGTTCGTAGTAGAGAACTCTGGGTGATGATTGTGAAATGCACAGGGCTCATTGACGATACAGTATCAGTAATCATAGGTGGTGAAGCAGGGCAGGGAGTGAGCAGGAGCGGAATACTCCTCGGAAAAGCCCTAATGAGGGCTGGGTTCCACTGCTACGGCAGGATAGACTACCCCAGCCTCATTCGTGGAGGCCATAACTTCTATCAACTACGGGCAAGCGCCAGAGAGGTTCATTGCCCTTCGCCACGCGCCGACATACTTGTGGCGTTGAATAAGGAGAGTGTTTTACTACACATAGATGACCTGAACCCGGAAGGCGGCGTGATATACGACGAGAATGTCTCCTTTGAATCAGGTGAAGTGACTAGAGACGACCTGACCTTCTACCCGATTCCATTTACTAATATCGTAAAGGAAATTGGAGGCCCAACCATCATGAGAAACACGGTGGCGTTGGGCTCCGCTGCCGCACTCATAGGCCTAGACATGAATCTGTTGAAAGACATCGTCTCTGAGACATTCAAAGGACGAGACAGGATCATTGAGATGAACCATGAGGCGATTCAACGCGGCTGGCAGAAGGTCATAGAATTTGATTATAGCTTCAAGTGCGGTGTGGAGGCGGGGGAACGACCTGAAAGAATATGGGTAACTGGAAACGAAGCTGTCGCCTTAGGCGCCATCCAAGCTGGATGCAAGTTTTTCGCAGCTTACCCTATGACGCCTGCAAGCGCCGCACTTCACTACCTCATAGCACATGAGGAAGAGACAGGCATGGTGGTGCTACAGCCGGAGAGCGAGATAGCTGCAATATGCATGACCGTCGGCGCATCCTTCGCTGGGGTGAGGGCGATGACCGCAACAAGCGGAGGTGGCTTCGCGTTGATGATAGAAGGGTTAAGCTTCTCTGCAATGACGGAGACACCCATCGTTACGATGCTCGCCCAACGTCCTGGCCCCAGCACTGGTCTGGCAACGTATACTGCTCAGGCAGACCTGTTTTTCGCGGTTTTTGGTGGTCATGGTGAGTTCCAACGAATAGTGGTTGCACCCGGAGACATGGAGGAGTGCTTCCACCTAACTGCGGAGGCTTTCAACTTGGCTGATCGGTTCCAGATACCAGTTATTATTTTGACGGACAAGGCGTTAATAGAGAACCACAAGACCTCGGCCACCTTCGACACTTCAAGCTACAAAATCGATAGAGGGAAACTTGTTGACTCGTGGGAGAGTAATGAAGAGTATCTCAGGTACAAGTTCACCGATGACGGTGTCTCACCGCGAGCCGTCCTAGGCACAGAGAACGCAGTGGTGCTTGTTCAGAGCAACGAACACACTGAGAGAGGCTTCGTCACCTCAAAGCCAAAGGCTACCAAAGAGATGATGGACAAGCGTTTCAGGAAAGTACCCCACATCAGAGATGCTGTCGAGCAGCTTGAGCCAGTGAAGGTTTATGGTGACGAAGACCCTGACGTGACTTTGTTCGGATGGGGCTCAACGAAAGGACCTGTGCTTGAGGCAATTGGTATGCTAAGTAAGAAGGGCGTGAAAACAAGGTTCGTTCAGGTGCGGTTCATGGAGCCGTTCCCGTCAGGTATAACTCAGTACCTTGAAGGCGCCTGTGTACTGTTTGAGACAAACAGGTCAGCGGGGCTTGGTACACTCATTAAGTTCAATACTGGTTTCGAGTTCCAGCATGTGGCTCTCAAGTACGATGGGAGGCCATTCTTCGCGGATGAGATAGTGGACAAGGTGATGGAGGTGTGGACATGCTAAACGTAAAGGATTTGGGAACTATTGTGAAGAACACTTGGTGCCCAGGCTGCGGTAACTTCGGGATACTGAGTTCAGTGAAGCAGGTGATTGTAGACCTCGAACTCACAAGAGAAGAGATAGTGGCGGTCACTGGCATCGGGTGCCACGGCAAGTTCACCGACTACGTCAACGTGAACGGCATCCACACTATCCATGGTAGAGTCTTACCTGTTGCTACAGCGATCAAGCTTTCCAATATTGACCTCACCGTGATCGGGTTTGCTGGCGACGGAGATGCTTTCAACATCGGGATGGGGCACTTTCCCCACGCTTGCAGACGCAACGTGGATATCACGTACATCGTCCATAACAATCAGATCTATGGGCTTACGACAGGGCAGACCAGCCCCACAAGCATGCAGGGATACAAGTCCAAGACGACGCCACGAGGCAACCAGGACCCACCTATAAACCCACTAGCCCTCGCGCTGACCAGTAACGCGACATTCGTCGCCAGAACATTCGTTGGTGAACTTAAACACATGAATATGGTGTTAAAGGAGGCCATTAATCACCGGGGATTCGCGTTGATAGATGTGCTCCAGCCGTGCCCCTCATGGAACCGTATCAACAGCTACAAGTACTACATGGATAGGGTCTACAAGCTTGAGGAATCAGGTCACGACGCCGAGAGCTTCACGGATGCTTGTGAAAAAGCAAGAGAGTGGGATGACAAGATACCCATCGGAATCTTCTACAGGGAGGACCGTCCAACCTACTCGGATGGAATGCCTACCTTGAAGAAGGGGGCCTTGGTGAAGCAGCCCGTCGGCGATGTAGATTTGAAGAAGCTACTTGGAGAATACTCCTAACTTTATCTAAAAACCCGTTATATATTCTCAGGATGGATCATTCCTTACTTTTATCTTATGAGAATCAGAGTTCAACTCATGAGTATTGTTAGACGTCTCGCTGATGAGGACTTTGATGAGTACGCGAGGATAACTCTGGAGGCTTACCCAGCTATGTTCACCAACGTCACGGAGGAGAGGCAGAAGGGTTGGAAGGAGCGGATGCGGAACACCCAGAACGAGGATGGTCCCATCAGCTACCATGGCTGTTTCAGGGACGATAAGCTCGTGGGCGCTATGAGGCATCACGACTTCAAGATGACCCTCTATGAGACTCAGACATTCGTAGGAGGCGTCGGCAACATAGGCGTGGATCTTCTTCACAAGAAGGAGCACGTGTCCAAGGAGATCATGGAGTACTTCCATAGCCACTACAGGGACAGAGGCGCCACCATGACGACGCTATACCCCTTCAGACCCGATTTCTATGTTAAAATGGGGTACGGGTACGGCCAGAAGATGAACAAGTACAGGTTCAGGCCAGTTGATCTACCGAGAGGCAGCAGGGAGAACGTCTCATGGATGAGGGAAGACGACCTACCAGAGATGCTGGAGTTCTACAACCGGCTGGCGCACGTTACCCACGGCATGATAGAGAAAGAAAAGACTCACTTTGAGAGGGTGATGAAGCGCAACAAGGTAATCCTTCATAGAGAGGATGGGCGAATCACGGGGTTCATGGCTTTCGGGTTCAAGAAGCTGCGAGAAGACCACTTCCTCCTTCAGGATATCGAGGTAAACAGGCTTATCTACGAGACAGGGGAGGCGCTTCGAGGCTTGTTTAGCTTCCTCCAGACTCAGCTTGATCAGGTGGAGAGGATCGTGCTTTACTCGAATGATCATGATATCCAGTTCATGCTCCTTGACCCACGTAACGGCGAGCCTCACATCTTCTACACGAGCCAAGAGACCAACCAGCAGGGCGTCGGCATCATGTACAGGGTCATCAACAAGGAGAGGCTCTTCAAGGAATTGCATAATCACAGCTTCAACGGTGAAACCCTACGTGTCAAGCTTAACATAAAGGACACGTTCCTCCCGGAGAACCATGGAAGCATCATTATCCACTTCGTAGAAGGAAAGCCAAGGATCAGGGAGGAGGGTTACGATGTCGAGGCATCCATGGATGTTGCATGGTTCTCATCGCTCATCATGGGGGTGGTGGATTTCAGGAAGCTTCACACATATGGGCTCGTTGAGGTCTCGGATGCAGAATACATTGACCCGTTGGACAGGTTGTTCAGGGTTCACACGAAGCCTGTGACTATCGAGGAGTTCTAACTTTTTCCTCGTATAACCCGTTATCTTTGGGGACTCGTACACTTTCACGTTAATACGGGTGGCTTTCTATGCATGGTAGTTTGCTCGTAGCTGTAAGCAATCTTGATGAGGGTTGGCTCGCTGAACAATCTGCCCACTAGCTGGAGCCCCGCCGGCAGGTTTCCGTAAGTAAAACCCATGGGCACCGTGAACCCAGGTACTCCGGTGTGGGGCGGTATCTTTTGGCTGTTGTCACCTGCTGGTGAGTCCTTGTCTCCGATGAGTTGCGGCGGGTTACTCCATGTGGGATACACGAATGCATCTAACTCAGCTTCATTCATGGCGCCAACGACTGCATCCCGTAACTCTATGTTTCTTGGCTCAGTGTAGAGGTCGCCGCTGTCAGGGCTCTCGATGTCCAATATCCGCTGGAGCCGTCTGGCTATGTACTCGCTGTATTGACCCGTATCCACTATCTCATTGAGAGTCCTGTATGGAGGCTCAACGAGTGAATTCAAGTATGTTTCAAGGTCACGTCTGAAGGTGTTGATCCAGATGTCCTCGGTGAGTGCCTCAAAATCGTGGACGCTGAAAGGGTCTATGATTACAGCACCCGCTGCCTCCAAATCTCGAATTGCTTTCTCAAAGACCTTGACCACTTGGTGGTCGGTGGTTGGCTGGTCAGTGTAATACCTGAATACCCCAATCCTCGTCCCGTTCAACCCATTATTAACGAGAAACTGGGTGTAATTCTCTGGAACCTTGCCTTTGCTATGCTGCGTGACGGGGTCAGCTGGGTCATAACCGGCGATGACCTCCAGAACCTTTACGGCGTCCTCTACGGTCCTGCACATGGGGCCTCCTATATCGTTTCGGAGATAGAGGGGAATGATTCCGTCTCTGCTCGTGAGTCCCATGGTTGACCTTATTCCTACGAGGCAGCAGTGGCTGCTGGGGCCCCTTATGCTGTTCCCGGTGTCGGTGCCTAGTCCGATTAATCCAAGGTTGGCTGCGACAGCTGCGGCGGTGCCACCGCTGCTACCAGCTGGAACTCTTTCAAGGTCGTAGGGATTCCTCGTGGTGCCCTTGATGCTGCTCACCGTCTGGTAAGGGCTGAACGCCCACTCGGCCATGTTGCTCTTCCCGAGGACTATCGCCCCTGCTTCCCTAAGCTTCCTGACCTGATACGCGTCATCGGGCGGAATGCTTCCCTTCATGGCTAGGCTACCCGCGGCAGTCTGCAGGTCATGTGTATCATAGTTGTCCTTGATGATGGCTGGTACTCCGTGCAGTGCCCTGAGCTTGCCTGTCCGTTGGTACTCTTCGTCAAGTTCCTGTGCTCTTGTAACTGCGTTCGGGTTCAACACCACCATCGAGTTGAGCTTAGAGTCATATGATTTAATTCGTTTCAGGTAGGTTTCTGTGAGCCCACGACAGGATAATGATCCTTCTTTCAGGGCTTCATGGAACTTTTTGATGGTTAGCTCAAGGATTTTGGGCATAATTGATACTCATCGATCGCTGTGATAAGATTTGAGTCAGGGTCACCCTGTCCTCTTTGGCGCACGGTCTTGCCCCTGTACTCAGGAGGAATCATGTCAGCGTATAATGCGCTGAATGAGGCCTAAAAGAGGATGTTAATCAACCCGATAACGGGAGTGAAGAATATTAGCCTCATGAAATCAGCGTCGTAGATGAATGGAATGGCGAAGATGATCAACACCATTCCGAGGAGCATGGGTTTCCCATCACCAAGATCATCCATATCGCTAACGATATAGTTGTGTTTATGATTTTTACTAACAACAGGTGACTTAAACTAGGACCCAGCTCAGCTTATTATTCTTCAACTCTATCTTGACTTTACCTTCCTCGTAGAGATAGCCCAAGTACGCCATGACTGTGGTATGAATCAGGTAATACTGCTGAACCACACCAAGGTCCAAGCCATAGGAGATGCAGAGCTCGGTTTGAACTTCCTCACTTGACTTGGGCTCATCGAGTATTCCCTGCACGTCTTCAAGAATTGCGTTCACAGTCTCAAGATTCCTGTCAACTAGCTCAATTATGTCCTCCGTCGGCTTGGTGTGGCTAGGCACATACCAGCTATGATTGGTCTCACGCAGCTTCTCCAGCGTCTCAAGATGCTTCCCCACGTCCTGAACCACGGGTATCCGGTACTTCTCGATCACTCGCTCACTGAACACGGTGTCAGCGCAGAACATGATATCATCCACGAGGACCCCCATCTGATTGAAGCTGTGCCCAGGCAGCGGAATAATCTGCATTGTTTTACCCTCGATGCTAGTCACACCGGGTTCCAGCAGGTGATGGACAGGGCTGGGCTTGGCTAGAACGAACTTGTTTCTCAGGTCCTTGATTGGTGTAGCGCCATGGAACAGGTAAACAGGCTCCAGGAGTGGGTTCTGAATGATCCCTGACTCGATGGGAGGCGCGTATACCTGGGCGCCCAAGTTCCTTACCAGATAATCGTTTCCACCGAAGTGGTCTGCGTGGCTATGGGTGTTTACGATGTGCCCGAGTTTGAGGCCCTCCGCTTCTAGGATTTTTCTTACGCCTCGTCCACTGTCTTTGTCAAGGCCTGTGTCGATGAGGGTGACGGTGTCACCGGTCTTGATGACCCCGATGTTCACGGCGCCTGGAATGTATGCCACGTCTTCAGTGAGATGCTTTAGCTCCATCATAGATCACTCGAATGTTACTCATACGTTGTCTCTTCTGATTAAGGAAACGGTGTTTGAAACTCATCAACCATCATTACAAGAATTAATGTATGTCCGTCCTAGTTTTGGTGAAAAATACATGGGTTCGGGAGCTGAAAAAGGGGAGCCCATTTATAGTATCACGTTGTTTCTACCGGGTATAATGGTCATTGACAGGAAAATGCTCTTCTGGATAGTCTGGGGGCTAGGTATTGCAGCCACCACCATGGGGCTATATGGGGAGTTATTCATAGAGAGGACGCTTGAACCTGTGTGGGTCATGGCCATCGCCCACGCCTACGCGTCCTCGGCGCTTTTATGGAAGTACACACGGAAACAGGATTAGCAGAGCCATTCCTCTACATTATATTTCCTGAGATTGTTTATCCTCCCTATTTAAGCATCCAGAGGTGAACGTGGCAATCAACAATAAACAAATCCATGAACTTCAATGTCTAAGCTCCCAGACATCAATGTATAATTCATGGTAAAAAATGAGTCATTGATAGGTCTCGAAAAACGTTAATCAATCTTGGTTTCAAGATTATTTCAAAACAATTTGTATTTTTAAAAAAGGGGAGGGAGATGACGCTATTCGAGTGTCATAATAGTGCTATAGACTGCCGGTACCTGACGCTCAATAGTAAGCACCGCACCCGCAGAGGGCCTCAACTCGATCCTGAACTCCTCATAGGGATGCACCAACACGTCTGCGGCTCCACTCACTGACGGATCAAGAGTGGACCCATCAAGCTCGTTAAAGTCAATAATGACTTTGAACTTTTCACCCGTCTCTATCAACGAGTCACCGTCAGTGTTAATTCCCTGTACTGTCATGATGGTGCCGTTGGTTGAGTAGAGCTCGCCGTGAGCACGCTGGCTGGTATAAGTAGCGACCAGCTTGCTGTCGTCCAGGTCCACTGGCTCGTGGCCCTGGCTGAGTTTGAGGTAGAATGTCAGCTTGACCAGGCAGATTTCGCTCTGGTCACCGGTGATGTTTGAGAATTGTGCGATCATTCCGCTGTCTGTTAGTAGTGCTGAGCTTGCTTCGCTCATGCCTGAGCTGATTACTGACTGTGCTTTTTCGGCTGTCAGGAACCCCATGTTAAGTATTACGAACGCGAAGGCGGCTGCGGTTATGACGAATGCCACCAGTATGATAGCAGTCTCCAAACCAGTCATGGCTTTTCTGTTTTTGTACATGTTTATACTACGACCTTATCTGTGGTTGACAGCGCCAGATACGTTATTTATCCTGATGTGAACACATCATTAACACAACTTAGGGAAATCAATTCAGTGAAGCCTATGTATTTCAAATAATTTCAATAATAAAGTAAGATTCTTAGTGCCTGTGCTGAATTGTTATTCCAGTTTTTCTGTGTAGAACTGTTTGTATAAGCAGTTGTAAGAGTTGATCTGGTGCCTGTATTGCTTGTAACATATGAAGGCGACGGGCAACACGAGTAACATTACCTGTGTCGGTATTAGGAACCTCATGGACTCGACGGGTATGAGGCTGAACATTAATGCCATTGAGCCCAGTATTCCGAGTAACACATAGCCGAGGCCCAACGCCGCCGCACCTAGGTCGTTGTTCTCTGTGCCTCTCTCATATGCTTTCGATATTTTTGACAGGGAGAAACGGGGGCTGGGCTCACCGTGCTCTATGATATGGTTTATCTCGAATCGTATTAACTGGCTCTCATAGTACCAGTTCATTCTCCAGAAGTGGGCCATAACTATGTACATGGCGAGGAATGACCCCATGCCTAGGAGAGCAGGCAGGTAGAGGCTGGAAAGCCCTTTGTCTACGAAGAAGCCCGCCGCTGTGAAGAACAGGCTGAAGGTCATTATGAGGTTTATGACGTCCTTGCTTGCTCCGCTGTGAGTTTCTAGTGTCTTCTCGTATAGGTTCATTAAGGTCTCCTTGATTTCCCGGGTCTCCATAATGCCTGTTGCATTAACTGAATATAAAATAATTTAGGTAAACCTAGGCGTCTTTCAATTTCAAAATGGATATGAGAAAATGGTAGTCAGGAAGAGACAACTACTCTCGTTTTCATCTCTTGTATACTTTGAGATTGTATGCTGAATAGAGGTCTATTCTTGCCCCTTTTCGTTACGGGTTAAATTGCATGTGTGACGTGTACTTATGTAGTCAAACACGAGTAAAACTATTTATTAATAATAATTATCAATAACTCTTGGGAGTACTATGGGGTTTGGAGATATTATCGAAGCGATAATTGCATTCATTAGACAAATTTATGAAATAATATTCGGAGTGACACAAGATTCAGTTTGGGGGAGAATATCTTTCGTAATGCAACATCAAGAGCAGACAAACTGGTGCTGGGCTGCCACCGCAGCTAGTGTAAGCCGTTTCTTCCTTGCCACTTCTAATTGGACTCAATGCACGGTCGTGAATGCTGAGTTAGGTAGGGATGATTGCTGCCAGAATGGGTCGAGTAGTAACTGCAATGTACCGTGGTATCTCGACAGGGCTTTACAAAGAACGGGCAATTTTGTGTCCATGTCCCCCGGGTCGGGAAATATGTCGAATATAAGACAGGAGATTGATAACAATCGCCCTCTTTGCATCCGAGTTGGATGGAGTGGAGGAGGCGGCCATTTCCTAGCTATTGATGGATATAACCCTGGGTTAAGCATGGTGGCGGTTGACGACCCTTGGTATGGAGCCTCTGATGTTAGTCTGTCGGTGCTCCAAACAGCTTATCAAGGCTCAGGAAGTTGGACTCATAGATACAGGGTGCAACCATGATAGAGGTGAGATGATGCCATTAAAATATAAAAAAGAACCGAGCAAAGTGAAGGAGATAGTTACGAACCAGTTGGGGAAAATGGCTTCAAAGAAAGCCTTCAGAACCCCTGTTTTGGCAAAGATCCAGTTAACTGGAGGTGTTCCGCAGACTACGCCAGATCAGGCGGTTCCAGTTTACCATCTTGGGTTAGATGACCTGAAACAAAACGGGGACATATCCTCAGCGGAGCAGCGAAGTTGGCGTTATTTAGTTAAACACGATGATGAGGTTGTTGCGACCGCCGACGCAGTCATCGGTGGTGATGGGGAACCAGTGTTTTCTCATGTCAATGAGGGACCGTTAGTAACTGGAATTATCTCTGCGTTGAATGTAGCAGACTCAATAGGTGAGCTTGAGGATGGTGATTACGAAGTTCGGCTGCTGATGGTTCCGGCTCTGTATGTTGCTGCACTCTGGTTTGTGGATTCAACTGGTGGTCAGGATTATGCCATGCCAATTGAACCTACATCTGGACCTTTGAACGTGAATGAGCTAATTACGATTCAGCAACTAATGGAGAAGCTTCAGGATCTAGCCAGCGCTCATCCCGATTAATCTCCTCTGCGAAATCAATAGAACCTTGGAAGACACGCTACACGACCGTTGCGTGTCAACTTTTTCTTTTTCAAGTATGTCGTAATTTCCAACATGTGGAGATGGTAGCCCGGAAGAGATTCGAACTCTTGTCCGAGGCTCCAGAGGCCCCTATCCTTGACCGCTAGACGACCGGGCTACAGCACACAAACAACCAAGCGAACACAATATAAACCTAACCCAGCATCAGACCTAGAATTAATATCCACCAAAAACAAAGACTCCAAGACCAACCATGACGCAAACTTCTACAGCATTAACAAAAGAGGTAAAAGAATACGCCCTCAGCCACGGCGCAGAACTAGTCGGCATCTTATCCCCAGAAACCATCGACGCCACACCGAATCACTGGATCGGATGGCAAGTTCAGCAACCATCCGAGAAGACCACATATTACATGAAGGAAGCAAGAAGCATTGTTGTTCTGGGGTACCACGCCTTCGACGACATCTATGAGGCACAGATAACCCACAATGGAGGCATCGAGTACCCAATCTACACTAGAATGCGTCTCTACGCGAGACGAGTCCTCAGGAAACTGGAGGAAAAAGGCTTCAACTGCGTCATTTACCCATTCAACCTGAGCCAGAAAAAGATGGCGCAACTAGCAGGACTCGGACCTATAGGCAAGAACAGCCTGATAATCAATCCAGAGTATGGTCCCTGGATTAGACTACAGAGTATACTTACAGATGCCCCGTTGATCCCGGATGAGCCAAGCACCGAAGACCTCTGCGGCGACTGCACCAAGTGCATCGACGCGTGCCCAACAAAAGCCCTCACCCCCTACAAGGTAGACCCTGAGAGATGCCTCATAGGCATATCCGAGGCCGAGCTAAGTCGCCTCATCACGGAGAACCTGCCATATACAACGTACAGGACTACACCGGATGAAGTCTTCCGTCAACATATGCCGAGACACACAAAAAACAGTGTCTTAATGTGCACAACATGCCAGAAGGCTTGCCCATACGGCGAAGATAAAAGATTGACCTAGCTTAAGAAATAATATAAGTAACATACGGAAATATAACCTTAACCGAAAAGCTTAAATAATCTGTTAATCCGGACTCAATTACCCGAGTGTACAGTTCTTCTGAATCGGCCCAACGAGGAAGATTCTGCGAAGGGAAACACCCCGAAAAGTGTAAAAAAATGAAAAAAGATGGGAACATGCTCCTCAACGAGGACGTATGCCCCGAGTGCGGAAAACAAAACGTAGTCCTTGACCCAGGATCAGGTGAACTCATCTGTGGGTCATGCGGACTCGTCATGAAAGACAGCATAATTAATGAAGGCCCAGAGTGGAGAGCCTTCACCCCAGTCGAGAAAGACAGCAGAAGCAGGGTAGGCATCCCCCTAAGCTTCGCGGTCCACGACAAGGGACTCACCACCATGATTGGTAGAATAGGAAGAGATGCCTATGGAAGAAAATTACCTCTGGACACCAAGCTCCAGATGCTCAGACTCAGGAAATGGCAGATAAGAAGCAGAGTCCACAGCAGCATCGACAGGAACCTAGCCCAGGCCATGGCTGAGCTGGACAGGCTCAGCGATAAACTCCACATACCGCCCAGCATCAAAGAGAAGGCAGCAGTCCTCTACAGGAAAGCCTTGGAGAAGGGACTCGTACGAGGCAGAAGCATCAGCGCCATCACCGCTGCGAGCCTCTACGCTGCCTGCAGGATAACCCAGACGCCAAGAACTCTCAGAGAGATCAGCGCCCAGAGCCCAATAGAGAAAAAGGATATTGCGAGATGCTACAGGCTCATGCTCAGAGAGCTAGATATCAACATGCCCAAACCGGATGCACAACTCCGAGTACCAAAGATCGCTGCGATGGTAGGAGTAGGTGAAAAAACTCAGCAGACCGCGGTTGAGATACTGAGGGAAGCATCCAGACTAAAGACAACAGCAGGCAAGGACCCCATGGGCCTCGCTGCTGCTGCTCTCTACATAGCTTGCGTTATGTGTGACGAGAAACGCACACAGAAAATGATAGCCGACGCAGCGGGGGTCACAGAGGTAACCATAAGGAACCGCTACAAGGGGTTAAAGGAAGCCTTAAACCTGGAGATATAACTTACCTCCCCTATTTTTTTTGCCACCCCTAAATATTTAACCAGAACAACGTAACTTAGGCTGTATCAAGCATGGCGGATACGGAACGCACACTCATCATCTGCATAGACGGAGACAATGACATCGGTAAGAAGGCCGACGTCAAGACCCCTCTGCTGGGCAGAGACGAGAACCTTGAGGCAGCCACAGCGTTGGCTATCGCGGACCCTGAGGAAGCAGACGCCAACGCCATGTTTGGGGCTATCAAGCTCTATGATCAGCTCATAAAGCAGTATCCTGACGAGAACTTTGAGGTATCCACCATCGCGGGTAGCAGTATGGGTGGAGTCGAAGCCGACAGGAAGATGGTACGAGAACTCAACGAGGTGCTGAAGATCTATAACGCGACAGGCGTCATCATTGTGACTGACGGATTCGCGGACGAGGAGCTTGTACCCATAATCCAGAGCAGGATACCCATCACAAGCATACACCACGTGGTGGTGAAGCACAGCGAACGACTGGAGGAGACCTGGGCAATAATATTCAGGTACTTCAGGATGCTAGTCGAGGACCCCTATTACAGCAGGGTCAGCCTCGGGGTACCGGGAGTACTCCTCGTGATCATTGGGTTCCTCCTCGCCAGCAATCAGATGGAGAACGCGGGCATGATGGTGGCGTTCGTTCTCGGTCTGGTGCTGTTCATCAAAGGCTTCGGGCTGGATGAGAGGCTCGCCGCCATGAAACCTAGACTGCCTCCAGCCGAGCAATGGTTGACGCTTATCTCATCGGGGCTGGGAGCTATACTTTCACTCCTTGGGTTCTATCAGGGCATCACGTATGCCTGGAAATTCCTGCCTGAAATGGATCAACCCTTCGGGGATCTATCGTTCTGGGCAGCTAATCTTCCTGAATTTGCGGGAGCCTTTTTCATTAGAGGCGCTGATCTCATCGCGGGAGGACTCGCAGTAGTTATCATAGGCGATGCCTCTAGACACTATGTACAGAAGAGGCAGCCAAAGATCTGGGAGAACGCAGTTGGATTAATCTTCCTTTTCTGGATGAGGCTTATCGTGCTTGAGTCAGCGGAGATACTCATGAACCCTGAGATCACATTGACATTGTTCTCGCCGCTCATCTTCTACACTATTGCAGGGGTTACCACCACCATTATCGCGGTGATTCTCATCTATCGGAAGTACGGCAGAGAGTTCTTTACCAACCCTCGAAGACATGAAGACTGAACATTAACGTTTTATTAACCCAAAGGAGTCTATGGGCAAGGATACAAGATGCTGTACGAAGTGTTCAAGACATTAGGCATTTACAGCGTCTATGAGAGATGGCTCCACGCCCAGATAGAATCACAGGAAAAGCCCCAACACATTGGGGTCATCACCGATGGAAACCGCAGATGGGCAAAGGCCCAGAACATGATACCATGGGAAGGACACTGGGAGGGCGCAGACAATGTGGAAAAGTTCCTAGACTGGTGCCTAGAGCTAGACATCAAAACCATCACACTGTATTCATTCAGCACTGAGAACTTTAACAGGCCAAAGGAAGAGGTGGATGAGCTTATGAAGCTCTTCCAGAAGACCCTTGAAGATGTCATTCAGTCCCCCAGGATTCACGACAATAAGGTGAGAGTGCGGACACTTGGGAGGATCACTCAACTTCCAGACAAGCTACAGGAGCTTATCTTGGAGGTCGAGGAGATCACCAAGGAGTATGATGGCTTCTATCTTAACATCGCCATCGCGTATGGCGGGAGAGCCGAGATAGTGGATGCTATGAGGAAACTGGCATACAAGGTGAAGAAGGGAGAAATTCAGCCGGATGACATCAACGAGGAGGCCATAGAGGCGAACCTGTATACTGCTCATCTGCCTAACCCTGACCCTGACCTCATCATCAGGACCTCTGGGGAGGTCAGGCTGAGTAATTTCCTGGTTTGGCAGTCAGCTTACAGCGAGTTGTTTATTATGGATGTTTACTGGCCAGCGTTCCGTAAGATAGATTTGATGAGAGCCATCAGAGGGTATCAGCTTAGAAAGCGTAGATTCGGTAAGTAATCGTTTTGCTTCTTTGGTTAAATATCGACGTTTTTTACTGAGTTTTTTGTTGTTTTCTTATAGTTGGGAAGACTTAAAACTCTGAGAAGGGTTGATTATTCTCACATAGTGAGAGCAACTCAGGGTCGAGCGAGAGATGAAGCATAATCCCTGCATAATACGGAGTAATATAACTCTAAAACAGCGTTCATCGAACATCAGCCTTGAATTGTTAACACGGATATGGTAACATTAGCTGGGTGCCCACCTAGATTTTATCATATCGCGAACGGGGGAATAAATTGGGGAGTGAAAATTAAGTGGTATTCATCAAACGCATTCATATTCGAAACTTCAAATCCTTCGGAGGCGAACCCATCAAACTCAACTTCCAGCCGGGCTTCAACATAATAACTGGCCCCAATGGAAGCGGCAAGAGCAACATATTGGACGCAGTCCAGTTCGTCCTCGGTGAACTGGGATCAAAACGAATGAGGACCCCCGACCTCTCAGGCTTGATCTATGACGGCGCAGGCGAGGAACTTGCAGGCCGCGCACAGGTAACCCAGATAAGCCTATACTTCGACAACAGTGACAGAGGACTCCCCATCGACAGGACCACCGTCAGCGTAGGCAGAAAGATGGACCGCAAAGGAAAAAGCGAGTACTTCCTCAATGGAAAACGGACAAGCCGCCGCCAGGTGTTAGATCTTCTTGAGATGGCCGGAATCAATCCAGGTGGCTACAACATAGTTCTTCAGGGAACAGCCACCAGGCTCAGCGATCTGACCCCCTCTGAACGAATGAACGCACTACAGGACTTGGTGGGCATCACTGAGTATGACAATAAGAAGGCTGACGCCAAGATTCGGCTCAGCGACGCTGAGAGGAAGATAGAGGTTGCTCAGGCCCAGATCGGTGAGATCAAGAGACAGGTCAACGACCTAGAGAAGCAGAGGAACAACGCCATCACTTTCAATCTCCTTGACAAGGAGGAGAACAGGCTCAGCGCGTACAAGCTGTCAAGCCAACTGGAGGCCTTGGAGGGAAAACTGGAGGAGCTTTCCGGTCAGATAAAAGAAAGAGAAGACGAGATTCAGAAACTTGAGGAAGACAGAGAGAAGTTCACGGATGAACGTGCGGCTGCTCAGCAGCGTCTAGATGAGTATAACAAAGAGGCGGCTGAGAGGGGAAACACCCAGTTACCCATGTTAAAGTCAGAACAGGTGGGCAAGAACACTCTAAAGGAAAGCATGGTCGCTAGGCTGAGGGAGATCGAGGGACGTAAGCTAGCTCTTCGACGCACCATCATGGAAAAGGAGAAGGATCAGGAGACAGCCCGGAGCGAGATCTCAAACAGGAACAGCCAGCTAGCGGAACTCAATAATAAAGAGAGGGCCACGCGCGGGGAGATGGAAAAGAAACAGAGGGCACTCGATAAACTCAACGAGAAGATTCAGTTGGCACGTGAGACCGCTGAGCAGAACCAGAGGCTCCTCGAGAACCTCACGGAGTCGCTGGTGCCTATGCAAGAGAGCTTGACAGGAATAGATACCGAGCTCAACAAGCACATCCTTGCCATGGAGTCCATAAAAGACAAGATCATGGGCTACAACGAGCGGAAAGAATCATTTAACGAACGCCGCGTTAGCCTCGAAGACAAGATCAAGGAATATGACGCCCTCAAGGAAGAGGAGGCCATAAAGCTGGAGGACATGATCCAGACCGTGGAGGATCAAGTCAAGCGTCAGAGAAACATCAGGAGCACCATCGAGAACGCTAATCAGCTGGCCAAAGACGCCGAAACCACCATCACCGAGTTCAGCGCTAAGCGTGACCTCTGGGCCAACATCGTGACCGAAGAAAAGGCCCTCGCAAGGATCAGGGAGATAGGTGAGGCAGGGGCCATGGAAGGATACCATGGACCATTGAGAGGATTCATCAGGATCGATTTGCCGCATCAGAGAGCAGCTGATTGCTCCGCCAACGGCTGGATCAACGCAGTCGTCGTAGATGACATCGAGATCGCTAAGGAGCATGTGGAACGCCTTAAGAAAAACAAGCTGGGCATGACACGTTTCATCCCGCTAGATGGCTTACGTGAACCTGAGGAACTCCCCGACTTGAAGATAGAAGGCGTGATTGGCGCTATCCCCAAGCTCATCCGGTATGACGAGCTCTACGCCTCAGTGGTTCACTTGCTGTGGGGAGATACATTTATTGTTGAGGACCCGAAGACCGCGGAACTTGTGGTAGCCGAGGGCTACAGGGCGGTCACCAAGATGGGTGACGTCTTCGAGCCCAGAGGCGGAATCATCGGTGGATACTACAGGAGGCCACCGGACTGGAGCAAGCTCATCCCGTCGGAGGAGTCCATGGGAAACCTCTCTACCACGATCAAGGACCTGAGGGGTAAGCTTAATACCCGTATGAAGGAGCTTCGCACATCTGGCTTCGATCTCCGGAAATTCACCGAGTACATGGAGGACAGTCAGGAGCGGGTTAAGCGCATCGAGGACGAGAAGCAGTCTACGCTGGAGAGCATCACCCGTCTGGACTACAACATGGGTCAATTGATGGAGAGCATCGAGAAAGCCAAAGGCGAGACGGACAACGAGGAGAGACTCCAAATCATCCTCGGTGAGCGAAAACAGAGGACCATTGATCAAATAGAGGAGACCAAGAAAAGGATAAAGAAACTCAGGGAGATACGACTGAGCGACGTCGCCGGCTTCGAGGTGGAGAGAAACACACTTAACCAGGAGATAGCGGTCCTAGAGAAAGGGCTCAACGAGCTTGAGAACGACAAGACGATCCAGACAAGCCTTGTGGACCGCATTCTATCTTTGAAGATAGACGAGGCCGAGCATGACATCATGGACGCCAACGAGGAGATAATGGTATTGGTGTCCGAGGGAGAGGAACTAGACAAACAACTTGTGGAGATCAACAGTGACATCGAGGAGCTTGACAAGATTCTCTCAGAGGTCACCAGCGAGGTAGAGGCCACCAGCCACGTATACGAGCAGCACCAGAGAACTCTAAGGCAGATCAACAACCGGTTGGAGTCAATCAACAGGCGCAGAATAGACATCGACAGACGTATCGGTAATCTGACGCTGGAGAAGGAACGTATCAGACTTCAGGCGGAGCAGAAGCTGGAAGAGCTAGCGCGATTGGGTTTCAGTGACAAGGTTGAAGCTGAAGACGTGGATATTGAGCAGGTGGATCGTCGTCTGGGCCAGATTAAGCGCGAGAAGCGGGGTCTAGGCGCCATTAACCAGCTTGCCATCGATCACTATCACATAACCATGCAAGAGTACAAACAGAGGAGCACAAGGATCAACGGTATGGAGGAGGAAAAGCAGAGCATCCTACGGTTCATCGATGAGGTGGAGCGAGAGAAACAGGACCACTTCATGACGGCCTACCTCCAGATCTGTGAGAACTTTAGCAGCATATTCAGCAAACTCACGGGTGGCGGCGACGGACAGCTTGAACTACAGAACCCTGAAGACCCCTTCAGTGAGGGTGTGGACCTCTACATCCAGTTCCCTGGAAAGCCCATGAGGTTGGCCACGGGCGCATCAGGCGGTGAAAGGAGCGTGGCGGCTATAGCGTACCTGCTGGCTATTCAGCGGTTCCTTAAGGCGCCTTTCTACCTTTTCGACGAGATCGACGCTCACCTTGACGACCTGAACACTAGCAGGCTGGCTGAGGTACTAAAGGAGAACAGTGTGGACGGCCAGTTCCTCATGATCAGCCTTAAGGACGTGATGGTTCATAACGCGGACCGTATCTACGGTGTCTTCTCTCAGAACGGCTGCAGCAGAGTTCTGGCGTTACCGATGAAGGAGGCGAAGGTCGCGGCTTGAGGAAGAGACAGAAGCCCTACTATCTCAGGCAGCCTTGGGATGTCTTGTTTAGGGAGAACAAACTCGACAGAGTCTCACCTTGGACGGTTGACCTGGTCGTATTACTCGCTACGCTGCTGGAGGAGATGGAGAAGGTCGGCATCGATTTCCGTCTCGCGGGTACAGCTATCCAGTCATCGGTTATGATCTACCAGAAGAAGGCTGAGATGCTCATGAAAATGGAGGAGTTTCCTCAACCCGAACAGGACAGGGACAGCATCTATGTGCCTCCTGCGTTGCCGCTTCCTTTCAGATTTGAGCATACCACGACTACTGTAAATGATCTCATCGAGGCTCTTGAGAAGGCGTTAACGGAGCGAAGCCGGACGCTAAAGCCAAAGCTTCCCGTGTTGCCTATCTCGGTCCCGGATTTCCTTGAGGCTGAGCAGTATCTGCTGGAGATTGAGAGCAGGGCCGATGACCTCCTTGAGGAGATCAAGTGGAGGCATGACAGGGGTGGTGTGATGAAGCTCCGCGATCTGGTTTATGGTCAAAACTGGCGTGAAATAGTCCGTATCTTCATGATGCTTCTGTTCCTGGCGCAGAGGCTGCGTATAAACTTGAGCCAGGATGAAGAGGAACTTGATATCTTAATTTCAGTAGTGGAGGAAGAGCAGTGAGCAAGGAACTGACGAACTACGAGAAACGGCTGTGTAGATTAGAGGCTGCCTTGTATTCAGCGGGTAGACCTCTATCTGTAGATGACATGAAGTCCGTTGCGGGCACCAAATCTGAAAAGACCGTTATGAAGCTGGTTGGTCAGCTTACCAAACGTTACATCGATAGGATGGGAGCGCTTGAGATCATGGTTCATGAGGACGAAAGGGTGAGTCTGCAGTTGAATGAGAAGTACGAGGCCATTGTGAACCAGTTCAACCACAAGCCGCTGTTGAAGAAGGGTCCATTGAGGACGTTGAGTTATGTGGCTTTCCATCAGCCTGTGGATCAACGGCAGGTAGTGGAGGACAGGGGCAGCCACGTATATAGTCATCTTAGGATGATGGAGAGCATGGGTCTCATCAACAGGGAGCGGTCTGAGGAGCGCAGCTACATTATCACCACTACATCATTCTTCGGTGACTATTTTGGTTTCAGTCAGACACCGATGAAGAGCAAGCTACAGCTCAAGCAGATATTCAGGGAGTTGAAGATAGATAAACTGGAGAACGGGAGCATCAGCAGCCTATTCGATGATCTGGAGGGAGACGAGGGGTTTCTAGCAGACCCTAGGAATGGGCTCTCCCATGGGCTTCCTCAGTACTCTGGTTCCTCCCACCAGGGTTCTTAGTAGCACCATACGGGGACGGTCCTCCCTGATTTCACCTATTATCTCTGCGTCAACGCCGTACTTTGTCTTTTTAACCGCTTCGAGGATTGCTTTAGCTGATTCGTTGCTGACAACCATCACTGCTTTGCCTTCGCACGTTACTTCAAGAGGGTCGAGGCCAAGCATCTCTGACGCCGCCATTACGCTGGTCTTGACCGGGATCTTGGCGTGATTGATCCAGATACTTACATCACTCTTCTCGGCTATATCGTTTAGAGCCATTGCTAAGCCGCCTCTAGTGGCGTCTTTCATGCAGTGAATCTCACCAGCGTCTAGGGCTGCTGCTACTGTCTCATGGATTGGGGATACATCTGATGTGAGCTGGGTCTCGAAGGCGAGTCCTTCTCGTTTACTCATGAGTGCGATGCCGTGGTCGCCGACTGTGCCTGTGATTATTACTTTGTCGCCTGGTTTGGCCTGACTGTCGAGGATTCGTTTCCCTTTGAGAATACCGACACCTGTTGTGCTTATCACCATGCCGTCGAGGCTGCCTTTAGGCATGACCTTGAAGTCGCCTGCGATGATAGCGACTCCTGCCTCCTTAGCAGTCTCATTCATTGACTTTACGATCTTACGTAGATCCTTCATGGGGTAACCCTCCTCAACTATGATGGCGTCTAGCACGGCGACTGGTGTGGCACCCATAACAGCGGTGTCATTGACCGCGCCACATACAGCGAGTTTGCCGAGGTCACCCCCAGGGAAGAAGATGGGGTCCACGGTGTGGCCGTCGATGCTAAGGATTACCTCGCTGTCACCGAGTTTTATTGACGCCCCGTCGTCGAGGGCATCTAGCGCTATGCCGTTCATTGCTTGTCTTTTCTCGAAGAGCTTGAGGAATAACTCGTGGATGAGGGTGTCCTCGGTGGAGCCTCCCGCTCCGTGACTGAGCTTCACGGCGTCGTCGCTCATGTGTATCGCTTGATAGGCAACATCATTCGTGATAACTCTTGCTGAATGCGTGACACCATAGGGGGAGAGGGGGTACTACAAAGAAAGCTGAACTGACGCTGTTTTCCTTAATATGAGCCCTAGAAACGCTCAGAACAGGTCACGATATATAACAAAAAACGTATAGGTAATCCAAAATAGCAGATAAAAACATGAATTTCAAGTTACACGGAACACAGTTCACGCGGAGAACAATTGTACCATATAGCAGGTATCAAACTTTCAATAAGAAAGCGTTTTTATATACGATTCCTGTCATACTGCTAGAATATCAAGGAGAATACGCCTTGGCATGGCATGACAACCTATCAAAAAGAAAGAAAACAGGCGGCAGGAAAAGAGCCTTCCGTACAAAAAGAATCCACGAACAGGGCAGGCCCCCAGTGGAAACACTGCTTGGCGAGACCAAGAGAAAAACAGTCTCAGGCATCAGTAACAACGAGAAAGTCAAGCTAGTTCAAGCCAAGATGGTGAACGTCAACAACCCAGCCACAGGAACAACAGAACGACTTGAGATCCTTAATGTAGTCAGTAACCCAGCTAACGTGGACTATAACAGGAGAAGAGTCATCACCAAAGGAGCCGTCATAAGAACCGAGAAAGGCATGGCACGCATCGTGTCAAGGCCAGGTCAGGACGGAGCCCTGAACGCGGTAATCATCGAGGAGTAAGTTTCTTAGCCGGGAAACCGGCACAACTATTTGTAGTGAGTATCAATGAGGGGAAGAGGTAAACTAAGGATCTGGCCAGCCTACTTTGACATCAGGTACACGAGAGGCGAAGGCAGACGAGTCCCCAAGGATAAAGCAATTAAGGACCCTAAAGCCGAGGACATCGAGAAAATCGCAGTCACTCTAGGACTTAACCCCATCTTCACCCCAGGGGCAGCATATAGCAAACATCCTTTTCGTAAAACAGGAGTCATCCTTGTGGACAAGAAAGGCAGCAAGACAAAGATAATAATGGACATCGCGTCCAACATGAGGAAGTAACATGCCCAAGAAACTCGGAGACGTACTCCACCGATCCAAAAGCACGGGAAACCTAGTAGTTCAGCTTAAGGCAGAGACAAAAATAGGGTACACCGTCATAGATAAACAAGGAAAAAGACTAGGCGAAGTATTCGACATCTTCGGGCCAGTGGACTCACCTTACGCAGCCATAAAACTTAGAGAAGAGCCAGACAGCGTTCCCAAAACAGTTTTCCTAGAACAAAGAGAGAGAAAAGGACCTAGACAGAGTCGCTCTAAACGGAAACGCCCGAAGGGTTCACGTAGTCGTTAACCGCGACCACTTTACCGTTCATCAGATATACTCTGGGTACTCTTCTTGGCACCTTGCAGGTAACATCGTGAGTTATCGTGCCTATCCAGTCAGCCACCTCCTCTGCAGAGGGTCCTCCCAAACCGAAAAGTGTAGCCTCATCACCGATGGTCACCTCAGGAGCATCCGTCACATCAATCATACATTGATCCATACACACTCTGCCCACGATGGGAGCCCTTACACCACCTGCGGCCACCTCTCCTATGTTACTAAGCGACCTGCTGTACCCGTCCGAGTAAGCCCTAAAAATATAAAAATATCCATAAATATATGGGTGTATCACCGCTTAAAACTCACGAGCGCTGGGATTTGTTAAATTTAAGGCATCGACTATAGAAATTCCGAATATCAGGTTCATCAACCTTGTCTATCACCGTTTCCCATGGAATACAACGGATGTCAATACGTTCAAGAGTTGGAAGGAAGGAATCCTTGTGCCATGTCTGTAACTCAGCATATTTTTTTGTTATCGCCTGAATAGGCACCGATACGACGCTCAACTTTTTCCTTGATACTGAACTTATTGACCTGTGACGAGAAGACATCGTCCATGATTTGCTCACGTGGAGCAATAACATAAAAACCCAGAGACTCGAAATCTTCAGCCCTTCTATTTGCTTGTTTAATTGCCCAAGCGATACACGCTACACTTCGAGCGGCTTGATCATAGTCTGGGGCATTAGTAATGCCCTTGGATAAAGGAGCAAACATCTTCGCTTCAATAATCACGAATTGTTTTGAATCGGCTGTGAGCACAAGCCCTGCCTTCGTTCCAGATCTTATATCAAAATGCCCGACTGCTCCATCAAGATGCGTCCAACCTTCAGCTAATGGGTTTCCCCGGAAACGAGGGAGAAACGGGGAATCTATCAGTGCCTCAGAAAACCACCTTGCTCCAGATAGAAAAGTGAAGGGTAACCCCCCCCATCCCTTCTGACTGGAGTGATAATAAAATCCTGAGCATCCAACCCTCATTATAAAGTATCGTAGGTGGAAATATAGCGGCGTTAGTGTGTGCTAACTCCAGCATTTTATTAATCCTTTCAATTCCCTTATCCATTTTCTATTCTTCTCTTTTGCACCATTTCATGGTGCTTATCACCGATTAAGTGTTACGTGTGTGTAACGCAAATGCATCACCGCATAAAGGTTACGCGGGCACTTTTTTTCTAAGGTCTTCGAGTTTTTCAATAACATAGATCACATCTCCTTTTACATCCTTTAATTTTCTGTTCAGATATCCCCCATCAATAAAAAGCATAACTCTTCTGGTACCAAGATACATGTCACTCAACATCTTGTACCTCCTAAGCGCAGATTTGATCTGGTATCAAGAAGCTGTTTCCATTTAATGGCGTTTTTAATATACGTCCAGAAATTTTCCATCGGGTACATTAAATCGTTTTTATGCGTTATAAAAATCCTGAAACATTCCCTATGTCTTCGACCATCATCACAGATAATAGGAACTATATCCGTTTCATAATCCACAAAATAAACTCGTTTGATTTGTTCGCCAGTTTCTTCATCACGCCACTTATTTTTTTCTTCCCATTTTCCTATATGCCCCAACATTATTTCTACTTCCGTCTTATCCCGTTCCTTTAAAGTATATCCCTCTCTGCCCCTAACTTTGAATATAACTCGTCCTCCATCTTTATCAGGATTAAACTCGGAGAACTCATAGTTACCTACTTTTATCCCATTTTCTGTCATTACTCAATCACCCGCGTGCTGCCTTATTTCACTCTGATTTATATCAAATATTTCCATCAATCGTTGATAGCTTTCGTGAGTCTCTATTATATGCTCCTTTTGGTTCAGTGTATTGCGGATAAAAATCGCCATTTTAAGAGCTTCTTCTAATTCAAAAGATGACGGAATCCTGAATCGGGATAGGTAATTATTTAGAATTAGCTTATTCCTTATCACGTTTATTTCTCCAATCCAGCCATTGATTTCGTCCTGTGCTTTGGTGTACGACATTGGAGCTAAATCAATGTTATAAATGATGTACGAATGACGTATTGCACTACTAGCTAATGTATCTCGAAAAGCGTAATATCGACGATATGGGTTAACAATAAAAAACATTATGAAGCCTCCTAAAACAACAAAGAGACCACTAACGAGATTTTGTACTATAGTTTGAAGTATGTCGCTTAAAGTAGCTAAGAGAAGCAATAGGTATTGTGCCACTTCTTCCATACCGTTCATTCGTGCCATTCCCCGCTTAAGTGTTACGTGTGTGTAACGCAAGTGCATCGCCGCTTAAAACTTACGAGAAAAAGTGGGATCCTATACTCTGACGGTGGAGACGCATTCCTGTGTCAAGCTTAACGTGAAACTTTGCCTCCACGCCTGCCTCAGCCACTGCACTGCTGAGAGCTTCAGCCTGCTCTACACTGTATATTGTCGGCGTCACATCACTGGCAAGCATCTTTGGGTACAGGTACTCAGGGATGTATCCAAGAACAAGGATCGGGGCTTCAAACCCATGACGCCTCAACTGAATCGCCTCGTCGATGTTAGCCGTCGCTAACCTGTCAGCGCCGTTATCAAGGAAAACCTTGGCTACGTTCGGTGCGCCGTGTCCATAGCCATCAGCCTTGACAGCGGCCATGATCAAGGGGGCATCGGTGACGCGTCGTGTCTCACGCATGTTATGAGCCAGGTTATCTAGATCAACTTCAACCCAGACAGGCCTGATGCCATGAACCTCGGGGATCATAATCAATTATTCCGGGAAACGGGAATAAAACATGTGTGAGAATGGCGCGGTCGGCAGGATTCGAACCCGCGACCCCGGGTTCCGAAGACCCGTGCTCTATCCACTGAGCTACGACCGCCCAGAAATGTGAACATGCCTATGCTAGAAAAGGATTACCCTCCACCGGTAAACCATAAGAATCCTAAAAGTCTATAACACACCTATGCATGTCGGGAGGCCTCCGGAGATAAATATAATACACGGAGGACCCTCAACCATCCCCAAGACAAGGTGACGAAGGGTGCCCATGGAACGTATGGTGCGAAGCATAGAGTTCACGGTTCTCGCCCACGCAACAGAAGACGAGTCTAAGGTCAAGAAAGCCGTTCTGAACCTTTTCCCAGAAGGCATAGACGTACCAGACTTCACCAGAACCAAGCTCCAAGGCTACTTCGGGGACCCAATTGTCAGCCTAAAACTGGTTGAGAGGCATAGGAGACTGGCCTCGGAATTATTCGACCACATTCTCAGGAACCTTTTTTCCTTGGAGTTGACGGCACTCATTGATGAGTTGCCTCAAAGGATCGATGACTCAAGAAACCTGTACATGAGGTTCGATAAACAGAAGGCGCATCAGGGAAAACTCGTTTTCAATATACATGACGCCATCAGGGTGAAAACCAAGCTCCAGTTACCACACAAGTCAGACCCAGTCGAAGTCATGCGCAGCTACATCCAGACACTAACGATGTGACCCACATGAAGTACATGGACCTCCATATACAGCCAGACGAAGAGAACAAGCGTCAGATGCTAAGCCACGCTGTGACCCTTGGACTCGACGCGGTAGGGATACCAATTGATAGGTCCATGAAAGAGGAACATAATATCGATATTGTCTCCAGGCTGGACATCGCTCCCAAGAACCAGCAGCAGCTCAGCGGTCTCCTCAAGAAAAACAGGCGCCGCTACGAGGTTATCTCGGTGCTCTGCCTGTCCAAGAACGTGGCAAGGCAGGCAGCCAAGGATCACAGAGTAGACATCCTCAGGTACCCGGATGATTCGAGGCGGAAACATGCATGGATGGACAGACACCAGGCGACACTGGCCAAGGATAGCGGATGCAGCTACGAGGTAGATATCAAAGAGTTGCTCGTCGAGGATGCTAGAATCCTTAGGCACAAGATCATTCAGCTCAGGAAAGAAACCAGCATCGCCCTCAAACATGATATCCCGGTCATCGCATCCTCGGGCGCGACAGACTGGTTAGGCATGAGGGAGCCCAAAGCCGTGGCGGCCCTCATGAGCCTCCTAGACGTAGACGAGGAGAAGACACTAGAGATGGTCTCCCGTAACCCTTGTGCATTAGTTGAAAGAAACCGTGATAAACTCTCAGACTCATACGTCCTACCAGGAGTATGGGTGATAGAATCTTGAGCAAACACGCCCAAGTGGAGATACTTGTACACTGTTTCTATCATAGGGTCGGGCTGCATAAAGGCCACCCCGTGTTAAGCGTCAGGTGGCCAGTCACACCGATGCCGCAGGAAACCGTGAACGAGGTGTACGGAAACAAGGTTTTCAGTCTAGGAAGCACCAACACCGTTCTCATCAGGGACGGCGACCTCAACATAGTGCATGACCCAGGGATACTGCAGCTAGGAAGGTACGGCACGCTTCAGATGAGGCTCCGCGAGTTTGGGCTGGAGCCAGATGACATCGATGTCGTGATCAACAGTCACTGCCACTACGATCACATCGAGGCCAACTACTTGTTCAAGGGGAAACCATTGTATGTTCACGAGGATGAAGTCAAGTTCTGTGACCGCCTGTACTGGCCCGAGTTCACTCAAGCGTTCTTCGGCATCATGGACATGAAAAAGATCAAAGGCACAGTTCAGGTATCACCCAACGTCAAGATCATAGAAACTCTTGGACACACCCCAGGGAGCATATCCACCCTCGTGGAGACGGATGCTGGCCTCGTCGCCTTGGTAGGAGACGCAGCCATAATCAAGGAGGACCTCCTTGAACTCAGAGCCCCCAGCGTGGTCACCAAGAACATAGGCGCGGAGACGGCGATCGAGAGCCTGAGAAAGATCAGGGACCTTAACCCTGTGATGGTTGTTCCTGGGCATGACGCCCCCTTCACACCTTAATGTCAGCTCTCGAAGAGGCCATCGAGTCGGGATAGCAGCTTCTCGATGGCTGAGGCCAAGGATAATCTAAGGTTCGTGATCATGGTAACGAACCATGGATAGCTCATCAGGTACGTGTACAATATCAACACTAAGGTGCCGAATATCCCTAGATAGATCAGTGCCTTTATCCAGTCGAATGGGTTTTCGGGCTCGCCGGAGATGGTTTGGGGTCCCTCTTTGAAGTACTCGTTCACTGGGTACCGTGTGTTGGTTACTTGGCTGCTGTAGACGTAGATGGACATCATCATGGAGAACACTATGACTGCGCCGAGTGCGATCTTCGAGTTATCGTCTAGTTTTTCATATAGTCCTTTAACTCGGGATGGAAACCGCTCCATGATTCGTTTATTACTCGAAAACGTTTCTTGAAAAAGGTGCTGTACCCATATTTTTGAGGATAACGGATTTAATTAATTAAAGGTGAACTTTCAGCCACTTGATTATCTTATTCGTTAATGGGATTCTGTGCTCGGTGAAGCTGTGATCCGCGCCCTCGATGGCCACCCATTCCTTGGGTTCATTGGCTGCATCATAGAGCTTCCTACAGGACTCGGGGGTAGTTACGGTGTCAGCGGTACCCACTATCACCAGCAAAGGTACAGTAACGGCGCCAACGTTGTCCACTGGGTTCACCGTCCCGGCGGCTTTGACTAAATCTTCGCTCAATGATTCTTCGGATAAGTCTGTGAGTTTTCCTTCAGCCATCTTCATGAAGACAGGTACAATGTTTTTGAGAGACTCATTACCGGTGTATTGGCTCAGATCAGCTGCTGGAGCCATCAGTACACCGGTCTTGATGCTTTTGTCTTGGCTCAGCCGCTTAGTCAATGTTACAGCGCCCATGCTGTGGCTCACTAGTCCCACACGCTCGGTGTCAACGTTGGGGAGGCTTTTGAGATAATTGATTGCGTCCCGTGTGCTGGGCTCAAGGTATGTTAAGCGATATGAGCCCTCGCTTCCCCATGCGCCACGATAATAGAAAACGAGGACCGCGATGTCGTTAAGCGCCAGCTCCTCGGCAAGGTCCATGTTCTTGTTGTCGCCGGGGAAGCCATGACATATCGCGACGGCGGGATACTTTCCTTCGGTTGCCGGCTTGTAGGTTCTGCCTTTCAGCGTGTATCCCTCGCTCTGGAATTGAATATCCTCGACTATGATGCTTTTACCCATTTTCACCTATCCCTCTCCACAAAACTTGACCTACATCATTTTTAATATAGTTGACTATCTTGACGTCGATGGGAAAGCGCATCAATACACAGTTCAAGCCAAGGAACAAGTGGGTCCGAGAGATGGTACAAGGTGACCCACAGATAGCGTCAACCCTTGACGTTACAAGAGACCAGCTGAAGCTACAGACTCCTACTCACAGCCTCTGCACCGTCTGTAAGGGAGGTAAGATGCTTTGTGGTAAAACCAGTTGCCCTCTCATGGCTCGACTGGGTGCCTTCTCAAAGTTATTTCAATCAGTTAAAGGCACGGAGATTGATGGAAGCAGCCCACCCGGTGTATTTGTTGGCCGCTTCGGGTACCCGTACGTCCAGATCGGACCACTTACACCGACGTATCACGGTAACACAGAGATTCTTGACGCGCCAGAGCAGTGGTTCGGTAAGAGCATCGACGAGATCATAGGCTACAGGAGTCAACTCATCAGAGGCATGACGCCGGTAAACGTCAGAAAGCCATGGAAAGCAGGGAGACTCCTTGATAAAACAAGGGAGCTTAGCCTCGCTGAGCATTACGTAGAGACAGAGTTGAAGCTGTTACGGAGGCCAACAAAGAGGCTGTACATGAATGACGATGTTCAGCCCATTGGTCCTACAGCCCCCATGGAGAACTTAAACATCGGGTATATTCGATGGAACACCCACATGGAGAAGGCTCACTATGATACTGACCTTAAGGCGGCTCCTGCTACAGTCAAGCTCTTCGATGAAGGTATACCTATCAGCAACATCATGAAGGCGTTCAGCATGGGCAGCTTCGGCGTGGAGAAGAACCGTAGATTGGTGCCTACACGTTGGAGCATCACCGCTGTGGATGATCTCCTCGGGAAGCACCTCACCAAGAAGGTGAAGGACTACCCATTATTGAACCAGTTCGAGGTATACGAGTCGGATTACATCGGTAACAGGTTCGAGGTGATGCTGGTCCCGGATGCCTAGGCATATGAGGCGTGGTACCCCAAGACACTCTGGAACCCAGACGAGGAACACGTCTCCATAGTCACCGACTGGGAGCCCTACAAGGGGCGAAGCAAGTACGCCTCGATGGGTGGCTGCTATTATGCGGGTAAGCTCGCCGTCCTTGAGCACCTAGAAAAGGTGCAGCGACAGGCGAAGGTCTTCATCTTCAGGGAGGCATACCCAGACTACATTCTTCCAGTAGGTGTATGGCAGGTACGTGAGAACGTGAGGAACGCCATGAAGCAAGAGGCACATCGTTTTGAAACACTGGACGAGGCAATTGGACGCGTGTTAAGCCGTCTAAGTATCCCACTGGAGCGCTGGCTTGAGGCTGGTCCACTGCTGAGGCATACTTTGACCCAGAAGAAGCTCACTGATTACTTCAGGTGACCTACTGAGAATATAGATCATGGATTCATAGACCATTATCTATATAATTATCAAAATTTAACACAAGCCGGTTAGTTTGACGCTTAACCCAGAGGATAATAGGTCCAATCAGATCAATGTATTGCATATTGATGACGAGAAACAGACTCTCTATTTCACGAGGGAGATTCTCAACGAGATCAATCCATGGATAAAGATCAAGTCGGCGTCTAACCCAAAGAAAGCGTTATCCAGCCTCGGTGACTATGACTGCATCGTCACGGATTATAAGATGCCAGAGGTAGACGGCATCACTTTAATCGAGGAAATCAGGGCTGTCAGCGACGTACCTATAATCCTCTACACGGGTCAGGGAAGCGAGGAAGTAGCTGAGAGAGCCTTCACCGCCGGGGTGAACCATTACATCAGAAAAGAGATGGACTCAGCGCACTACAAGCTCCTCGAACAGAGCATAAAGACTGTTGTCGAGAAACATCGAGTAGAGAGGCAACTGAGGAACAGTGAAAGGGAGCTAAGCCGGATGGTTCAGAACTCCCCTGACGCCATCTATAGGATTGAGTTACCCAGGAGTCACTCGGTATAATCCAGCGTTTCTCAGCATCTTTGGTCTTGACCCTGAGGACCTCCATAGAAAGAACCTGATTCTTAATGACTACATCCACCCAAATGACAGAGAAAACTTTCAGAAAGAGATCAGGGCGCTTGTTGAGGGAAAAAAGTCTCAGACAAGGATACATAGCTACAGGTGGATCAAAAAAAAAACGGAGAGAACGTATGCCTTGTGACCACACTGACAGTGGTCAAGGACAAAGGAAACATCATTGGATTCGACGCCATCTCCCGTGATATTACAGAGATGAAGATATGCGAGAACCAGATAAGGGCGCTTCATCTTCACGCCACAAGCCTAGCCAAGGCTGTCTCTATACGCGAGATAGCGGAAATATCATCAAATATACTCAAAGTCTTGGGTTTCAAGAATGGCAGCCTAGGAATAGTTGAGGAGGATCAGCTAATTCATCAGCATTTCCTAGTAGAGTCCAATGGAACCCCGATAGTAATGCCCCTCGACGGGCCGGGTATCACGGTGCGAGCCATCAACGTGGGAGAGACACTGAACATTGGAAACGTATGCAAATGCCCTCACTTCGTCAAAGACACTGACACCCACTCTGAGCCGATAATATCCGAGCTCGCCATACCTATTAAGATTAACAACAAGCCGATGGCGGTGCTCAACGTAGTCTCATCTGAACTCGACGCCTTCAAGAACACTGACGTACAGCGTCTTGAGACCCTCGTAGAACACATAGAGTCAGCGGTTGAGCGGATACTAACCATGAGGAGCCACCTCAAACAGATCGAGGAGATAGAGACAGAGAAAACCAGCGAACTCCTAAAAGGAGCTGACAGAATCAGCAGCATGGTCAGACATGACTTGAGGGGACCGTTATCCACCATTAAAAAAGCGGCGCACCTCATGGAGTCCAGTCCCGAAACCACCGACGAGATGATCTCCACAATCTTCAACAGCGTGGACTACGCCATGAGCATCCTTGAAGACCTGAAGCAGCTCACCAAGCCCAGACAGCTCAATAAGACATTCACTGACCCCAGGAAACTCATCACCTCGATCCTAGACACCACTTTAATCCCTGATGACATCAAGGTAATCTCAGAATACGACAACATACAGCCATTCCTGATGGATGAGATCAAGCTGAGAAGAGCCATCGATAATCTGATTAGAAACGCAGTTGAGGCGATGCCTGATGGGGGCAAACTGAAGCTAAGGCTTCTCCGCGACGGGGACAACACGAAATTTGAGGTCAGCGACACCGGTTATGGGATGAGTGAGGAAGTGAAGAATAACTTGTTCACACCGTTCTTCACCACAAAAACAACAGGGACAGGACTGGGTCTAGCCTCGTGTAAGCAGTCCATCGAGGCCCACGGCGGTACCATTGAATACGAGTCCAGTCCTGGATGTGGAACTAAATTCACTGTGAGTCTTCCTATCGCTTTGAATGCTGAGATAGATACCGTGGACACCGAGACCCAGATTCCTTACATGGAAAAGTAGGGGAACTCCTCGTCATCCATTATTTAATGAAACAGAAATCGGATTCAAGAGACCTAAGGGGCATCCTCTTATTCACAGTAGCTTCATGAGCCTTTTGACGCGTTCCTCTATGGGAGGGTGCCTTGATAGCAAATTCAGTTTACCATTTCTAGGTATAAACTGACTCAAAGAGAGACTGCCCAGCAGCAGGTTATCGAAGCCACTGGGAGAGACTTGAGACAACTTAAGTAGGGCTGAGATTAGGGCGCGGGGATTGCCTGAGAGCCTGGCTCCCTCCTCGTCTGCCAGAAACTCGCGGTCACGTGCCAGCATTGGCTCCGTCAGGAACCCAACAAGGTTGAATAAAGATGCGATCTTCAGGCTTGAGGCCACTGACCTAACCAATGTGTCACTGTTCTTGATGTGAGCGACCTCGTGACCTACGCATGCAAGGATCTCCTCCTCGGTTAACGTTTCAAGAAGCCCGACGCTGATGAAGATACTAGGTTCACCATGTCCGCCGTGGCTGAATATCTGGGGCTTGCTTGACTCGATAAGGTAAATGCCTGGAGTGTAAATGCCGGCTCTATCAGACATCTCCTCGATGCCATAATAGAGGTCTCCTATCTCCTCTCCATCTACCTCTTGGTAACCGTAGAGTGTCCTTACTGTCCAGCCGCCGAGGTAGTAGCTGATGATACCGAGGATGGCTGCTGTCGAGAATGATGCAGTGATGAGAGTGACCCAGCTACTACAGACATATGTGACGTAGGCGAAGCTTGGGTCAGCGCAGATGAGATGCACAGGGTCACCCGTTGTTAATGACAGGTAATGAGCGAAACACGAAGGAGAGATTCTTAGCGCCAATGCAACGGACCCTGCGAGGGGTATGAACATCGTCCAAGTTCGCCACTTATATGACCGGGGGCTAGTCAACCCAAGAACTAGCAACGCTATCACTGAGATTCCTGTAGATAACAGCAGCACGGTGACGTATGGGGTGAGGACCCCAGTTATAGCGTCTAACAATTTTACTCGGCTTCTTCCTTTAACTTTTCAATGTTTCTTTTGAGTTCCTCGATGGTCTCCTGGTCCTGTATCCCGGTGTTCTCGATCAAGTAGTTTATCGCGGACTCACCAAAGCTCTCGAACAGTCCCTTGAAAATGTTTCTGACCACAGTTGTCTCGAACTGTATGCGGGTCATAGCTGGTTTGTATTCATATCGGATGCCCTTTTCTTTTACAAGCTCTCTTTCAACCAAGCCTTTCCCGTAGAGCCTGTCGAGGACAGTTGCTACTGTGGTTATGGCGGCTTTTCGTTCCTTGTTCAGGTGTTCGTGTATCTGTTTGACGTTGCCTGACTGGAGCTCCCAGATGGATTTCATTATGTCTGCCTCCAGGTCTCCGAGTACCTTGGTGAGGTCTTGTTTGTGTGGTTGGAAGTCTATCCAGTCTGCACCTTTCTCCATGTGAACTACGCTCTGTAGTTAAGTTTATATTTATTGCTGTTAACTACACGCCATAGTTCGTCTCAGGATATAAAAACATAGTTAAAGTGATCAAATGCGCGCCACAACACTCGTTTTAAAGAACATCTCCCGAAGAAAGGGACGTTCAATACTCAACAGCATTGGACTCATACTAGCAATCGCTGTAATTGTGGCCACCTTCACCATCTCCAGTAGCATGGAGACGCACATAGGTGAGGAAGTTGAGAAGTACGGACCCAACATCGTGGTAACCCCGGACACCCAGTCCATCAGCATTCCATACGGAAACGTCATGGTCGGCAGATCAACGTTACAGGAGAACCATCTCACAAAATTATCAGAAATTGAAAACGCCGAGAACATCAGAACAATTTCACCTAAACTCTTTGGGACAGCCATGGTGGAGGGTGAGAACGTTCTTCTCGTGGGACTGAACGCGGATAGCGAGGTGTACCTCAAGGTCTGGTGGGAGGTCACAGGGGAACTTCCAGTGGAAGACAGCAACGAGGCCATGATGGGCTCAGAGATAATGTCAGCACTTGATCTATCAATTGGCTCAACTGTAACTATCAACGACAGTGAATTCAAGGTAGTCGCTGCGCTCAATGAGACAGGATCGAATGATGACTACACTGTGTTCCTGCCGCTGCACGTAGCTCAGGGATTGCTTGGAATGGATGGAGAGATAAGTCTCGTCGATATCGGGGCTCTTTGCTCTACCTGCCCTGTCGAGGTTATCGCTGAACAGATAACTGACGCGATCCCTGACGTACGGGCCACTCCAGTAAAACAGGCAGTGGAGACCCGGATCAAGATGGTGGAGCAGGCGGCTAACTTCTCGCTTATGCTGGCATCAGTTGTGATGGTGGCTGGCTGTGCCGGCATCATGAATACTATGGTCTCCAGTGTCCACCAGAGGCGAAGGGAGATCGGTGTATTCATGAGTCTTGGAGCCGACAACACATATATTTACAAGATATTTCTGTTCGAGGCCGTGATCCTTGGCTTGGTGGGAGGCGTCTTGGGGTCAGCCCTCGGGGTTCTCTCATCCATGATTATGGGACCTCTCGTGTTATCTACACCTATTATCATCCAAGACATCCCGGTTTTCAGCATACCACTTTCGATAGCGATATCCGTGGTGGCTTGCCTTGTGGCGAGCCTGTACCCCACATGGAGAGCGACCAAGATAGACCCAGTGAGCGCATTGAAGGCGATTTAACATGATAGAAATCAACAACGTAACCAAAAGCTACACGATGGGCGAGGAAAAAATATCGGCTTTGAACGAGGTGAGCCTTACGGTCGAGGAAGGAGACTTCATGGCAGTTACTGGGCCAAGCGGAAGCGGCAAATCCACGTTACTATACACTATCGGTGGACTGCTCACACCTACACATGGTAACGTACAGGTGAATGGTTCAATGATATACAGTTTAACCTCCAAGGAACGTGCCAGATTCAGGAGGGAAAACGTGGGTTTCATCTTCCAAACCTTCGAGTTGCTTCCATATCTTACAGCGTTAGAAAACGTTATGATACCCCTCTCGCTCGCTGGCGAGGACTCACGGGATCAGGAGAAGTGGGCGTTAGAGGCGCTTGAGAAGGTGGGACTTGGGAAGAGAGCCACACATAAGCCTAACGAGTTGAGTGGCGGTGAGCAGCAGCGCGTCGCCGTGGCGAGAGGTCTAGTGAATGAGGCTAATATACTTCTGGCTGATGAGCCCACAGGTAACTTGGACCAGAAGACCGGAGACGAAATAATGAGTCTTCTTCGTGAACTCAACGATGAAGACGGACAGACGATCATCTACGTCACGCATGATCAGTCTAATGCCAAGCTGGCTGACAAGGTCGTTGGCATGATCGACGGACGCATCGTGACGAGGATTAACCAGAGGAATTAGAATGCCAAAGAAAAGCAAGAAAGAGAAAAGACGGAATAGGAAGAAGGTAAAGGAGCAACCAAAGTCCAACACCAACACCATAGTCATCGCGGCGATATTAGTCGCGTCAGTTGGTTACTGGGCGTTAACAACGTATGGCGCCGGAAATACAAGCAACTACCCCAACTACATTGAGGGAATAATGTACACAGCGCCGGTGGTCTCGGCTGATGGCGGCAAGGTGTCTATCCCCGCAGAGTTCATGGAGGACAACAAGCTGGTGTTCCTTGACTTGGAGTTAGAGGAACCCACAGATGAACTGGTGTACCAAGGCAGAACAATACCCCTAGCTGAGTACAGTGACGGAGAGGTACTGCCACTTATCATCATGTCTACCCCCAAGGGCAAGACGACCGCAGGCATCAGGGTCTGTGAGCCATGTTACGGCTTTAGTTTCCACATAGTGGAGAAAAAGTACCTCCAATGCGACGCCTGCGGAACAAGGTGGAACATCGAGACCCTTCAAGGCGTCTCAGGTGGATGCATGGACTTCCCGCCACCCGGATTGGTGGTGTCAACGGTTAGCGACATCGAGGTCAGTCTGGTCTCGACAGGCATAAGTGTTGTAGCCTAGCCCTGTAGCACGCCGTGAACCCCTCGGGTTTCATACCTTTTATTTTATTAACCGGTTTTTGGGCACTCAGTCAACTTTTAAATGATTCTCGTTCCTCTATGGGGTAGGTTAGTGAGACCTATGAACCCCAAGGAAGTAGCCATGCAGCTACATGAGAACGAACGAAAGGTGCTCCTAGAGCTAAAGGAGAGGGGCACTGCCACTACCGAGAAACTTGCTCTGCATACAGGGCTGAGCAGAGACGCCGTTGAGAAGGCGTCAGGATGGGCCGAGACGAAGGGCGTTGTCTCGTTTAAGGAGAAGGTCTCACAGTTTTTTACGTTAACAGAGGAAGGAAACAAGTACGCTAAGAAAGGCCTCCCCGAGGTGAACCTAAGGAACCTGCTGGTTCACGGAGCCCAGGAGATTGGAAGCCTCAAGAAAACCTTTGAGGGCATCAACATCGCGCTGGCGTGGAGCCGGAGAAACGGCTGGGCCAACATAGATAAAGGAAGAATTGAGCTCACAGAAAAAGGACGAGATATCACTGATCTCGTAGAGGATAGACTCTTGAAAACCTTGTACAAATCTGAGTCTGTTGAGGGCAGTGTCTTCACCGACACCGAGAGGGATATCATTGAGCAGCTCATCAAGCGTAAACTCGTGATTAAATCCGAGCATATGGACAAGTCAGTAGCCATCACCAAGTTCGGAAAGGAGGTCATCCCTGAGCTTGAGTCAACCAAGGGAGTGAGGATAATCACTCAGCTCACACCTGAGATGCTGGCCAACAAGGAGTGGAAGAACGCGGTCTTCCAGAGGTACGATGTGTCTCTACCTGCGCCCAGTGTGACACCGGGTAAACGGCATTTCATTAGCCAGATCATCGACTACATCAGAAGGTTCTGGGTCGAGCTGGGCTTCAAAGAAATGACAGGTGACTACCTAGAGTTAAGTTTCTGGAACTTTGATGCACTCTACCAGCCTCAGGACCACCCGGCGAGGGACCTCGCGGACACGTTCTACATGAAGACACCATACAAAGGGCATCTGCCTGACCCCAAGATGGTGGAGCAGGTAAAGCTGACCCATGAAAACGGTTGGACAACAGGCAGCAAGGGCTGGCAGTACAAGTGGGACCCAGAGGTCGCGGCAAGGAACTGCCTACGCACACACGGGACAGGGATGAGCGTCAACCAGATAGCCAAACTCAAGCCAGAGGACCTGCCCGGCAAGTTCTTCAGCGTAGGACGCGTGTTCAGGAACGAGACCATCGACTGGAACCACCTCGCAGAGTTCTATCAGACTGACGGCATCGTGGTAGGCGAGGGAGTAACATTCAGGGATATGAAAGGCTACCTCAAGGCGTACATGGAGGGTCTTGGCGTCAAAAAGTTCCGGTTCAGGCCAGGCTACTTCCCTTACACGGAGATGAGTATGGAGGCCGAGGTCTGGAACGAGGAAAGAGGCATATGGAACGAACTCTTTGGGGCAGGAATGTTCAGACCAGAGGTCGTTAAACCACTGCTAGGCTTAGACGTTCCAGTGTTGGCTTGGGGCCCCGGCTTCGACAGGCTTGTGATGCAGAGCTACAAGGTCAACACAATCAAGGAGCTTTACAGTAACGACATCGGCTTGCTCAGGAGAGCAAAGCTGTGGATGGAGTGATTTGAGATGCCGGTCATAGAAGTATTCATCGAGGACTTCAGGGAGCTACTGGGCAGAGATGTCACCATAGAGGAGCTGCAGAAGAGGCTTCCCATGTTGGGCACAAGCTGGGAGGGAGAATCAGAGGAAGGATTCCATCTAGAGGTCTTCCCCAACAGGCCAGACCTGCTTAGCATCGAGGGACTCACCCGAGCATACGCGTCATGGACAGGCGCAAAGACGGGTCTCATAGATTACCCCGTGAAGAAATCAGACTATAAGGTCATAGTGGACAAGAAGACACAGAAAGTACGACCCTGGTTCGTGACCGCGGTCATCAAGAACGTGGATTTCGATGACCCACTCATCAGAAGCATCATCCAGATGCAGGAAAAGCTCCACATGACCCATGGCAGGAAGCGGCGGAAGGTAGCCATCGGGCTCCACAATCTGAAGCCAATAGAGTTCCCAGTCACTTACACAACCAAGCCTCCGAAGTTCAAGTTCAGACCCCTCGGAGAGAGGTTCGAGAAAGACCTCACATGGATGCTCACCGAGATGAAGACGGGTAAAGAGTACGCGTGGACCGTGGAGGGCTTCAAGGAGTACCCCATGATACTCGACAAGAAAGGAATGGTACTCAGCATGCCTCCCATCATCAACGGCGAGTACACTAGAATAGACGAGGTAACCTCGGAGATATTCATCGACATCACAGGCACTGACCTCAAAGCCATCACCGAGGTACTCAACGTTATATGCACAACATTAGCGGACAGAGGCACCGAGATCCATGAGGTACACAACCACTACCCTGACGGCACTGTGCTAACCACACCTAACCTACAGCCGTGGGTAATGGAGCTTGACAACAAATACGTTAACCACACGCTGGGCTACGAGTTCACTCCCAAACAGTCAGCCGAGGAGCTTGAGAAGATGGGACACGGCACCAAGATCAAAGGAGACATCATCCACGTAAGCATCCCAAGCTACAGAGCAGACATCATGCACCCAATCGACCTCGTCGAGGATATAGCGATAGCATACGACTACGACAATTTCGAGCCAGAGATCCCACCTATCAGTAGCCCAGCGGGTGAAGACCCCAAAGAGGTGTTCAGCCGTGGACTCAGGAACTTCCTAGTTGGATTCGGACTCCTAGAGGTGGTTACCTTCATGATGAGCAACAGGGACAAGCTGTTCACAAGGATGTGCCTCCCCGAGGAGCCCATCTGTGAGACATCCAACCCCAAGATGGAGGCCTATGACAGCCTAAGGAACAGGCTGCTGCCGAGCCTCATAGAGATCATCAGCTTCAACAAGCATCACCCATACCCACAGAACATCTACGAGGTTGACGACGTGGTAGTCATCGACCCATCGACGGAGACAGGGGCAAAGACCAAGCGAAGGCTATCCATCGTCTTATGCCACGCCCGAGCCAACTTCAGCGAGGTCAAGGCACTCATGAAAGGGCTCCTAGACAACCTGGCGTTGAAGGCAGAGGTCGAGGAAGGAGGATGGGACTGCTTCATCGACGGAAGAAGGTTCATAGCCAAGGTTGGCAGTGAGCCTCTCTGCTGGGCAGGCGAGATAAAGCCAGAGGTGCTTGAGGCTTGGGATGTTGAGATGCCCGTCGCCGCGTTGGAGATGGACATCGACCATCTTTTCAGACTCGTTTATATGGAGTCATAACTTTTTATTCTATCCAGATATCGCGGTCCTGATCTTTCCAGACTTCGACGCTCATACTCAGATGATCGAAGAGGTCCATGTAGTATGGGTCCACCTTCTTGTACTCGGCGTAGGGCCCCTCATAGTCCTTCCTGCGTGCCTTGTACGCCTCGAAGGCAGCCAAGCTCTCGTACTCCCATATCATCATGTGGCGCTCAGTCTCCTCGCCGGCGATGTACTTGATGAAGTAACGTAGGCTCAGCCACTCAGGAAAGAGGTCCTTGTGCTCTTTAACCCACTTCATCCAAGTCCTCATCGCTTTCTCGTGCTCATGTTCCCTTCCGGGTTTCACTTTCCAGGTCTCAACCTCAAAGATAGACATGGAAAAAGAAAGGATTGAAATATATTTAATATTAAAGAATGGTTCTCAGAGCCTTCTCGACGACCCTGTTTATGAACCCGGACTTGGACTCAGTGTAGATCTCACGCTGGTCAGCGTACCTCGAAACCAACGCCAGCTTCATCTCGTAATACTCCCTACAGATCTCAGGATGCGTCCTCAGGTAATCCCTAACGAGGATGTGTTTCCTCCAATGGTCGCAACCATCCTTAACGAAGTGTAGGTGTACCCCGGGGCTATGAGGTCCCTTACCTAGACAATAATACCAGTCATCTTCCTGAGGCTCAGGGGTGACATCGTCGTAACCAATCCTGCTTAACGGTTCGAGGCACGAGTCCGCGGTCTCTTGGCTGTCCATCCCAGCCAGTATGTCGATGATGGGTTTTGCGCCTAGACCGGGAATAGAGGTGCTGCCGATGTGGTCAATGGTGATAACATATTCGCTGATGGCTTCGAGTATCAGTTTTTTCTCCTTCTCATAGTACATCGGCCACTCTGGGTCGTACTCAACCACAGTGATTCTTCCCGGCATCCTGCTTCCTCATCTTCTCAGTGTCTCAGGCTTTATGTTTTATACCCGTAAAGCGAGAAACGACTGTATGAGTGACAGCCCCCGTTTCCCGCCTAGGCTTGCGTTGGTGATAAGCATCGTCGCGGTGTCCACTGCTTCCATCCTCATCAGATGGACCGTGGCGCCCCCCATCATCATAGCGGCCTACCGGATGGTTCTCTCCACACTCATTCTGTCCCCCTTCTTCTTGGCTAACGAGGGGATTGAGAAGCTGCGAGGTGTTGGAACGAGAACTCTTTTGGGTTTGATGGGCGTTGGCATAGTCCTCGCAGTTCACTTCGCCTCATGGATAACGAGCCTCAGCCTCACAAGCGTCGCTAGCAGCGTGATATTCGTTCACATCGACCCTGTCTTCGTCGCCGTCATCAGCCATTTCATGCTCAAGGAACGCATCAACAGCAGAGTTCTAGCTGGGATCGTCACCGCGCTCCTCGGCGCGACCATCATCGCCATTGGGGACGCTGGTCTGGGGGAGATGAACCTCTACGGTGACGCGCTGGCCCTCGTAGGAGGGGTGATGCTGGGTATCTACATCCTCGGGGGCAGGTTTTTTAGGAAAAACCTTGACCTCACCACCTATGTGACACCTGTGTACGCGACGGCGGCTCTCTTCCTCGTTGTGTCAGCTATTGTGATGGGTGAGCCGTTCACAGGGTACAGTCTAAGGGATTATGGGTTGTTTCTTGCTATCGCGGTGGTGCCTATGATCTTCGGTCACACGGTTTACAACTGGGCTCTAAAGTACATCGAGGCGCCCATCGTTTCCATAAGCCTCCTCGGTGAGCCTGTGGGGGCTTCCATCTTAGCCATCTTGTTTTTAGACGAGGTGCCTACGTCTAGCGTTCTTTTTGGGGGAATTGTGACGCTTGCAGGGATTCTGATCTGTGCTTATCGCCGTGAGTGACGGCGTTCAATACAATTATTAGGTTATTTTAGTTAATATTGAGGTGGTAGCGCATAACGACCGAGCCATTAAGGTCTATGAGAGATGCGGCTTCAAACAGGAGGGCAGGTTAGCCATGAATCACTGGAACCATGTGCTTGGGAGGTACTGTGACGACGTTGTCATGGGGCTGATACTGGAGGACTAGTTCTCCAGCCACCCCAGTATCTCTGGGACGCTAACGAGGCCGTCGCCCTGATGGGCTACCGGGTTTTCCCGTATAGTGAACACGTATCCGTCTTGCTTCGAGTACAGTGTCTCGATGGTCTCGAAGGTTCTTGGGCTGTAGATAAAGCCCACGGGGTCACCTTTTTTGACTATGTCGCCCAGCTTCACAGTTGGGACGAACACGCCTCCCTTCTGAGTATAGGATACACTGATCTTGGGGTCGCCCCTCCACTTGAGCTTCACCTGTTTCTTGGGGAGCTTGATCTCTCCCTCGATTATTCTCAGGTCTATCATTATGTTCCTTAGCCCTACGTGGGTGAGCTGGATTATCTCCTCGTCGAAATGGCTGTGGCCTCCCAGCTCAGGCACTATAGCGGGGATGCCCTTATCCACACAGATGGCTCTAAGGGTTTTTCTGCCTCCATACGCCTCAACCTCGACGTAGAGGACCGGGGCGCCGAAGAGCCTTGCCATTTCCTCGCTTCTCTCAGCAGTCTCGCGTGGAGCCAACTCCGAGACACCGTCAGGCTCATAGTAAACCCATACAGGGCAGTGGCGCCCAGCGCAGTGGAGGTCCACAACCTCGTCGACGTGGCTAACCAGTTCCTCTAGGATAAGGTGGGCCATGCGCTCGGTGAGGCTTCCCTCGGGGTTCCCAGGCCAGATCCTGTTCATGCCTCCCGGCTTGGGGTCAAACATCGTGGCACGTGCCTTCTCTCTAAACGCGAGAGGGTTTGGGAGACAATAAATGAGAGTTCCACTCATCTCCGCTGGGTCCAGTTCGTGGATTAATCGTCTAACGGCGTCGAGGCCCATCACCTCTGAGCCGTGCTGGGCTACCTGAATGAAGAGAGTTTTCCCGGGTTTTGAGCCATGAAGCACCATGAAGGGTATCTCCATGCATTGTCCGTCCGCCCAGAAATCTTTGATTTCGATAACTCCTAACGCTTTTTTGCCTGGGTCAACGGTGACGCCGGCAACAGTGATTTGCTTACTCATGAAGGGAGATTCTTGGAAGCCATATTAATGGTTTCTCAGGTGGGCCTCCAGTGGATGCTTCGTGATGTGGTGTACTTCTGTTTTACCTGTAGCCCCATGCCCATGCTGATGATCTCTGGCACTATCTGATTCCTGAACCTGTCGCTTGGCTGCCCATGAATTATTCCCTGGCAGTCGGGGTCCATGTAGAGATACATGATCTTACCCTTGAGGTTGATTCCGGCTTGATCTCCTCGCTTGTAGATGGGCTTGCTGTGTATCCTGAAGGGGAAAAGCCTGCACGCTGTGGGCTTTGTGCCCTGTAGGGTGCATATCCATCTGTTCATTAGGGGTCTTTGGAAGACGCAGCGACCATTCCGTTGGTTCCTGAGGTAGGCTTTACCCATCCCGTACTCTAACACGGTTGGGCCGTACATGGCGTTGACCTTGACCATCTCATCCATCTTGAGGGGCACACGGTACCCTAGGCAGCAGTTGCCGCAGGCGATACAGGACCAGTTGTTTACCTCGGTCCATGGGATGAGTCCGGCTTTCCTCATAGCTCTAGGGCTAAAGTAGTGGGAACGTAAATATGTATCCCCATGTTTCCAGCCTTACATTGTTAGGGAGAAACCGATGAAAACGCATATACAACCCCAATGAGAATACCAAAGGACGCGTAATTCATCATTGCAAAATTACATAAATGAAAACATGGAGTTTTCTTAATATGTCAGCCCTCGTGAAAACTCAGCGTACCTCCGGGCGTCTGCAGTTCATTGACTTCACACGAGGCGTTGTTATGGCGATTATGGCTTGGGATCACATCTCGGGGTTCTGGAACATGTGGCATCATGGAAAACAAAAGAAGCCTGAACAACATTTACGGTGCTATCACTGGGTGAATCTTCATCGCGGTAGCCCAGAAGACACTAAGCACGGTGTTATTCCATGTTCTTGGGCTATCCGCTTTGAAATGGTCTGGCTTAATGCCACTCGGATTCCTTGTGATAACGTTGGCATTTTTCCCAGACGGGTTAACAGGCATGGACCAAAAGAATCTGTAGTGGCTACGAAGATTAAAACGAGACATCCAAGATAAGAGGCTAGAAGACTAATCGAGGGTCTTTCTACTGTTTCTTCTTCTTCTCGGACTCCTCAAGGTCGTAGAGGAGTGGATAAATGTCATAGTGCTGCTTGATGAGTTTCATCGTGAAGCGGCCGAACCAGTAGAATACGCCCAGTGAGAACAGTATGATAATGTAACTCATCCCATCAATGAGGTCCATGTTTGTATCCTCCTATCAGAAACTCAGTGGCATATAATAATGGTTGCTAAAACTTGTTGAGGTTGATAGCCATGACCCAGGCGTCCTCCCCATCCATGTAATAACCGTAGTTGCGCTTCACCTTATCAAAATCAAGGTTCTCGTATAGCCCAACAGCCGCGTCGTTGCTTACACGTACCTCAAGGTATCCCTCACTTGAGTTGTATAGCTCTCTTCCACGCATCATCGCTTTGATGACAAGCTCTTTGCCGATGCCTCTGCGGCGGTAGTTCTCCATAACAGCGATGGAGACAACGTGGCAGAGCCTTGCCGGAGTGAGTTTCCCCAGCTTTGACCAACCTTTCTCGATGCGGCACATTATGTAGCCCTGTATCTCACCGTTGACCTCGGCAACCAGGAAGGTCTCAGGGTACTTCTGGTACAGGTCACGGTAGAAGAAGGTGCTGTAGTTCTCAGGGAGGCAGGCTGTGTTGATGTTCATTACCTGTTGCAACTCCTCCGGGTTGAACACTCTTATGTTGTAGCCAGCATCGACCAAACTGAGTCCAAGAAAGGATTAACCCCTAGAATTTAAATAAATCGGAGCACCGGCGGGTATTGTTTTTAGGGTATCGATACATTAAAGTTCGGATGGCGGACCAGAGCACTGACGCACGTGGGGATATGGATCAACGGTACGTAGAGGCTGTTGAGAGACACTTCGAGGTCACAGACGCCTATTTTGAGCGAACGACACCCACCTTCATAGTGAAGACACGTGGAAAGGGCTACAGGCAGTACATCATGAAGGATGCCTTCAAGGCTCTGGCAGACGAGATCAGGCCCATCAGGTATATGCCGCGTATCAGATGGATAGTAGACAACTATCACCTCAGCATACTGGAGAGGAACCCCGAGTTCAAAGAGGATTACAGCAGGAACATAATCCTTTTCGCGGCGACAGTAGTCACGGTTTTCATCGACGGCTACATCAGGAGCAACAACCCGGTTCTCAGGGAGGTATTAATGAAGGACACCCCCGTGTTCCTGAACGCTCTCTTGTTCACGTTCGCCATAGTGACCATATTTGGGTTACACGAGCTAGGGCACTATGCTATCACCAAGTACCGCGGAGTAGACGCCAGTATGCCATACTTCATACCAGCTCCCCCCGGGATGGGGGGCACCCTAGGTGCAGTAATAACCCAGAGGGAGCCACCCGTTAACAGGGATGCGTTGTTTGACTTGGGGCTCAGTGGACCGATAACAGGTTTCTTAGTCACCACCGTGATGGGCGTCATTGGGATGAGTCTAAGCTTCGTGGTACCCCAGAACCTAGTCACTCAGTGGATGATCAGGTTCCCAGAGATAAGGTTCCAGCAGCTACCAATGCCTAAGCTCTTGGAGATCATTGCAGATGTGATAAAGCCGACGCAGGAGGGCATGGTTTTGGTGATGCATCCCGTGGCGTTCGCCGCGTGGGTGGGCTGCATCCTTACATTCATCAATCTGATCCCCTCGTGGCAGCTGGACGGTGGCCACCTGATTAGAGCCCTCGTGGGGAGGGAGTCTCACAAGATCATCAGCGTCGCCGGTGTACTCCTCCTAGTTATCTCAGGGTACATGATAATGGGTGTCGTTGTGGCGTTTTTCCTGATGAGGGAGGGCATGGAGTCCATAGAACCACTGGATGATCTCTCATCACTGAGCTTGTCCAGAAAACTTGGGTTCCTGATCTACTTTTCCATTATGGCGCTTACATTGGTGGCGCTTGTACCGATATGAGGCGTATCCACCGGGAAATCGATGATGAATCGTGTGCCGATACCAACCTCTGACTCGACTGTGATCCATCCTCCGTGAGCCTCCACCGCGTGCTTACATGAGATCAAACCGAGGCCCATGCCATTCTTCTTCGTTGTCCTGAAAGGTTTAAACAGTTGGCTAACATCCTCGATGCCTTCACCCGTGTCCTCAACGACTAGCCGGATGAGTCCCTCGGTTCTCTCTGTGCTCACAATCAGTTCACCACCCTCAGGCATGGCGTCGATGGCGTTCCTGATGAGGTTGTCAAGGACACGATGGATTCTAGTCTTGTCAAAAGGATGTACCAGTTCGACATCTTTGAACCGTGTCTTCACTGAAATGTCCTCGGGTATGATTATCTGTTTGAGGCTGTTCTCCACCAACATGTTAAGATCCATGTTCACGGGGGTGAGGCTGTCAGCGTCACCACTATACTTGAGGCCCTCAACTACCTTTACCATATAATCCAAGGTCTTGTCGATGACTGGACTCATCGTCTCGACGTTCTGTGAGTCTAGTTTGATGAGGAACGACGCGTTCTTGATAGTCTGAAGCGGGCCCCGAAGATCGTGCCGCACCATGCTGGCTACTCTGTTGGCTCCCTCCAGTACCTGATTGATCTCTGCCTTCTGCAGCTCTTTCAGCTCACTCTCATGCTGGATACGGGCTATCGCGGATGCGACGTGGTTTGAGAAGATCTCCAGAAGCATCTGCTCTTTCGCGGTGAACGCGGTTTCCTCGTCGGCTAGTATCACGATGACTCCAAGGACATCGTTTACAGAGATGACGGGAACCATCAACATGAAATTGTAGCCTAGCTCTTCTCTGTAACAATGCAGATCTTTGAGGTCCATGATCTCGGAGCCTGGCTCAGTGACTTTTGCGCATAACGTTGTATTCATGCAGCCCTCAAGATACTCCTCGGATACACCCCAAGTCCTGAGTATCTCAAGACCGTTATCCTGTTTGAGGGCAAGGAACCCGGCTTGAAAGTCCAGAGAATCATACATGGCCTGATACGTGATCTCGCCTATCTTATCGAAGTTACCCGCTTGAGATACCTCTGTCGCGTGATCGTGGAGTATCTGCAAGCTACCCTCTACCTTTACTCTCTCAGATATGTTGCGGAGTACAATCACTTCTGTTGAAGGCACTCCCTTCCAGTTAGGCAGTTTGAACTCAGAGACATCGTAGTAGTGTTCACCAAACTTGACTTCGGCGTCGTTGGTAAGCTGCGCAACGTTGTTTCTATTCATGTTAGGCAGAACCTGTTCGATGGATTTTCCGACTAGATTCATGGGCTTGATCCCTGATTCCTTGCTGAACACCTCAGAGGCAACGGGGTTAAGGTGCAGTATCATTCCCTGCAGGTTAGTGAGGACAACAAGATCATTCATACCGTTGATAATCGAGGCGTAAGCCACGGGCAAGATGTTCCCTAGCCTGATCTCCTGAGGAGCGTAGATGATCATGGTGATGCAGAAAATACTGAAGGCCATTGGAGTGTAATCGATCAAGCGTGTCGTTCCAATGAAGTTCATGTAAAATGAGAGGCAGGTGGGAAGAAGTAGTCCTCCAATCATTAGAGCCTCAAGTTTCACGCTCTGGGACCGGGCTTCCCGTATCTGAGATATCGCGTAGATGCATGACCCAAGGATCAATGTGTATGTGTAGAGAAGGAAGAATGTCAAGGCCAAGCCGTTTGTTTTAATGAGGGGCTCATACTCTACGAAGAAGTTCATCGCGATCTTCTTGAATACGAGGTGATGCTGCTCGTTCGTGAAGGCGAGGCCCACCATGCTTATTGGAACAATAAGGAGCAATATCACGTTCTTTTTGTTGATCAGACGATCTTTCTGGTAATAAAAGAGCGTGAACAATGGGATGATGCTTGTAACTCCCATACCGATGAACTGGAACTTTGCCCAGAACAATTTAGCTTCATAACTATTGTAGAACATCTCCAAGGCGTACCCATAGACCCAGAGCGACGCCCCCAGTGTCAGCAAGGTCATTATCCTTGCCCCTGTGTGCTGCCTCGTCAAGATCATATAGATAGACAACACTGAGGCAAGTATGGCAAGCATTAGGTGGATAAGTATTATCTCCACTGCTACACCTCAGTCGGTGCATCCACCCGTTTTTAGTTTAAAACCATTATTTGCATGTAATATAGAGCAACATTCTTTCTTAGACAACCAGTTTACAGGTGGAACCATAGGGTATTACATAGGTTCCTCTGGCCCGTCTGCCTGTAATCGCCATCGTGTACGCCTCGTTGGCGGTCTTAGCGGGCTCGATACCAATAGACTCCACAATGTACTGTGGCAACGCAGAAACGAGGATGACCCTCTGGTTCCTTGTTATCTGTTTGATAAGCTGAAGAGCCTCGGCACCATAGGTGTATCTTCTCCCGAACTCTGATAGCTCCATGACCCTGCTGAGCTTATTGAAGGCATCTGCGCCCAGTCCCTCACTACACTCCGCTAACAGGATTATGGCACCATTGCGTTTGGTGACCCTAGACGCCTCCTTGAGGGCCATTGAGGCACTATACAGGTTATAGTCATACCTACCACCGCCCGCACTGACCATTGTGATATCCGAGACTCCATCGACCATAAACTCGTAGCATCCTTCAAGGGCAGTGACCGCTTTTCCCCATGACTCCTCAAAGCCTCCGCAGAAGACATCGATGAACTCCCCTGCGGGGTCCGAAGCTGCGTTGACGGCAAAGTCTATCCCAGCCATCTTTACAGCCTCCATCTGGTCCTCCTTGACGGGGTTTAGCTCAATGACGCCGGGGCTCACAGCCCCCTTGAAGTAGTTACGCCTGTTCTCCAAGAGGGTCTGGGGTGAAGCGATTCCCGGGATGACTGCGGAGTGAGCTCCCTTGAACCCTGTGTGGCTGTCAACCGTCACGTCACCTACAGCGATCTTTAGGGTGGCTTCATGGTACTCCCTGTTGATTCTTACTGGTGTCCCTGCCCTTGTTTCCCCCAGATCGACGTGGCCAGATGATGACCTTGTGTTATCGATTACCCTGACTTGTGAGAGGCCGCTTTTCTCACGTATGGCTTCCACGAGGCGATTGTTCCCGTTATCCCGCATGATGTCACCGAGGATTATGGTTATCCTGTCCCGTGGAACAATTAGCTCTACAAGCTGCTTGACGACCGCCGAGAGAATTTGACATGCGGTCTGAGGGTTCATGGATGCATCAACAGCGATGGCGACCCTACAGTCTGGCCCAACAAGCTGTTCAAGGGTGCCAGCGCCTGTGGGCTCGTCCAGCGCCTTGAGAAGTACATCGCCTATCTGTTTAGGTTCCTCAGCTTTTATGGGTTCAAGAATCTTGATGAGGTTATCCATCTCTATTGAGACGTATATCTCCGTGTCTCCGTAGGGTAGCCAGCAGTCAACCAATTTGATCAATTAATGTTGGATGTATGGAAAAGAGTTTACATTCCCTTCCCGCTAGTTGCCACCCAAGCTTGGCGATAACTCGTCCGTTGAGTTTGTTGGGGTATCCCCTGAGTCTGACGGGCGGATGCTCGTGGTATTTAGACTCTGCATACGGTCGCGAAGTATCTGCAGCTGTCTACTTCTCTCAAGTAGCTTTGCTCTGAGCGCCTGAGTGAACTTTTCCTTAAGGGCTTCCTGACGCTCTGTGAGAGCCTGCACTTGGGCTTGGGTCCAGTCCATCTCATTTAATGTGTTTCTTGTCTGCTCGCTCCGTATCATGTTGACGGCCTCCTCGATGTCGTCGCTGATCTCCTCAAGTTCCTCCATGTCCACTGTGCCGATGTCCAGGTTTTCCTGAACTTGCTCTAGTTTACCCTCGGTTTCCTGAAGGGCTGCGAGAAGCCTTGCTCTGTCAGTGCCGTCAAGTTTCTCTTGGTAGGTGTCTACGATGTCTCTGAGCTGGTTGATCCTGTCTTGGAATCTTTCCTTGTACTTTGCCGCGAGCTGCGCCTTGATTGTCTCGGTTACACGCTGTATCCCGGCGTTGACCTGCCGTAGTTGCTCGACGGCGGTCCTCAGTGCGCTATCTCCAGCCTGTAGGTCTCGTTCATTGTACCTTTCTATTGAGAGTTGGAGATTTCTTTCCGCTTCAATGAGTGCCTGTCTCAGCAGCGGTGTGTCTATGCCTTTACTGTTTATGCTGTCTAGGGTGGTTTCTAGTCGCCTTACCTCTTTGAGTGCTCTCTCCGCTGCCTGAGCCCTAACTTGAATCTGCTCTGGCTCGGTGTCTTCTTGAGTCTCTATAAGCCTGAAAGCGTTCTGGAAGTGTTTCTGGGCTCGCTGCGCTTGTTCAAGGGTCGCCGTTGTCTGCCCGTCGTCCCATAACGTCTTTGCTTCACTTATAGCTTGGAGTGCCAGTTGGTAGCTTTCCCTGACAGCCGGAGGAACTGCCTCACCATTTGCCTCCATTCTGGCTATCTGGGTCTTGAGTTGTTGATGTAACTGCTGTAGGGCCTGAATCATGTTGTTGATTACGTCCCTCTGCATCATGCCTGAGACGATGACCTCTCCCGTCGCGATAACAGTGTCATCTACTATCAATGTGACAGTATAGACATCGAGCCTCATCTCAGAGTGTAATTGTATCTCACGGCTGAACTGACCGGTACCCGGGACGGTTATTATATGTGTTATGGTTTCCCCGTTAGAGGCAGTGAGCTTCACCGTGGCGTTTACCCTTGGCTCAGCTGAGCCTGTGACAGTAAACGTGTCCCCGGGTTGTAGATACTTGTTGGGGATGGTTATTGTGCCGGTGGCAGCTTCGGCGTGGACGATTATCATACCCTGAGCTAGGATGATAGCTGTGATTATCATCGCCAGAGTACGTTTCTTCATGTGTTTCACGTCTGGGGATACAGATTGAATCCCTTTATTAGAGGAACATGGGGGAACAATTTGGAATAGGTGTTTCACCTCAATCACTTCCTATACCTCCCCACTATGCGGACAAGTGACTGTCCGCCTACTTTTCGCTCCTCCAGTATGCCGAAACCGATGAGTCTACGTATCATCCTCCATAGGCTGGTCCGTGGGATCTCGAATCGATCCCGTATCTCCATGGCGAAGACCTCGCCCCCATTCTCGGCGATGAACCGGATGACCTCCTTGTCATCCATCCTGAGGTTCATATGCGCCTTGAAGATGGCTTTCAGGTCCACCTCTAGGCGTATCGGCGCCTGTTCAACAGGCTTTGCCTCCGGTTTTCGCCGTGCTATGAGGTAACCAACTATACCTAGAGTGATAACGAGGGCTCCTCCACCGATGAGTAACATGGTGTTGATCTGGGGCTGGACGGCGGTCTCCGCCGCGAGCTTAGCTTGAAGCGCGGACGTGTAGGAGTCCTGATACTCGCCTTCATCGTAGCTTGTGGTTGCCTGGTCTAGATCCTGCTTCGCCTCCTCGATGCCTTGTGTTCGGCCTTGTGCTTCGGCGTCGGTCACTGCGTGGCTTGCTTCCTCTATCATGGAGGTGGCTTGCTGGGCTTTTTCCTTGGCTGCGTCAGCGGCGTCCATGGCTTGAGCAGCTAACGTTACGGTCTCGCTGTACTCTTCTGAGAGGAACATTGCTTCTGCTTCCGTTAGAAGCGTGTCCGCCTCCAGTGTCTGAACTCCCTCCAGTTTAATGGCAGCGATATGCGCCGTTGCCTCGTCTAATGCTTCCTGGGCGATGCCCCTAGGGTCGATAATGGTTGTAATGTAGCTTACGGATATATCGCCTGGAAGCATGACTAGGATGGTGCTGTCCTCCTCTGTGTCGATGTAGAGAGGTACGTCGCTGAGACTGACTATGGTAGAACTAGGCGGAAGCTGGACCGTGGATGTTATGGGTGAGGAGAAGTTGAGAGTCCAGACGGTGCCCAGTTTGGATGTTAATGCTGATGTCAGGTACACTATATCTAGCTCTGTGGAGCCGAGTGTGTCCACAGTGGCTCCCGTGGGGGTTACCTCTGCATCTAAAGGTAATCCGTCCTGGTCAAGGGCTTGAAGACCCTGGAAAGGGTACCCGATTAATGGTACGTCCACTCTGACTTTGGAGGGGTCCACCTCAAAGCTGGTGTATATGTCAGTTACGCCGTCGTTGTATGTGACTAGTTCAAGGTTGATGAGTGAATAGTCGGCGGCGTATACGTTTGGTAACACTAGGAGCATGAGTGTCGCTGCCAGTATCACAGGTCTGTGTAGTCTCAACGCCGCTACCTCGCGTATTATAGTATTGCTAAGCCGTGCTTGTATTAAGGAATTATCGAAAATTGCCTCAGCTACACATAATTGGAATTTGTTAAATTCGACGAATCACTCCGATAAGTGGTGATTATATTGACAGAGAAGACAATAGTCTACTATGACGAGATCAAGGAAGATAACACAGCGGTCACGCTCAATGCCGTTAAGAAGAGAGCCGACGAGCTGGGAATCAAGGAGATAATCGTTTCCTCTACCCGCGGCGGAACCGCGGTGAAGACCCTAGAGCAATTCGGTGCGGGCTACAAGGTTATCGTTGTCACTCACAGCGCCGGGTTCAGGGAGCCGGGTAAGATAGAGATGAGCGACGAGACCAAGGCCAAGATCGAGGAGATGGGTGGGATTATTCTGACGACTGGTCACGCTTTCGGTGGTGTGGACAGGGCGATCAACAAGAAGTTCAACACTCTTGGCCCGGCTGGGCTTGTTGCTCATGTGCTCAGAATGTTTGGGCAGGGCATGAAGGTGGTGGTGGAGACGGCGTACATGGCGGCTGACGCAGGTTTGCTGGACATGGACAAGGATGTTATCAGCATCGCTGGAACGGGTAAGGGCTGTGACACTGCTGTAGTGATAAAGCCTGCTCACCTGAATGATATGTTCGATCTCTATGTTCGTGAGATTGTCACGAAGCCCACGGTTAGGACCTAATAGTTTATTGGAAGAGGGTAAACCTCTCCTTTTTTGCCTTGCATATGGGGCACCTGTCTGGTGGCTCGTTCTCTATCGTGTACCCGCAAATCGTACAGACGCCTATCTGGTTGATCTCCAAGTCTTTCTCGTTGATTATGGCGTCCTTGGCTCGTTCGAAGAATGATGCATGGGTCTTTTCTGCTTCCCACGCGAACCTGAAGCTTACCTCGGCTGCGTGCTCTTCCTGTGCCTTGGCTACAGCCATGTATGCGGGGTACATCTCGTCTATCTCAAAATGCTCGCCGTCGATGCCGTTCTGGAGGTCTTCTTCAACGGTTCTGCTACCGAAGAGGGCGCCAGCTACGGTCTTGGTGTCTCCTTTATGCTGGATATTCTTGTAATGGTTTACTGCGTGGACCTTTTCGGCGTAGGCGACTGCCTTGAAGAGCCTGCTAATGTTGGGGTATCCTTGCTGCTCTGCGCGGTCCGCGTAGAGGAGGTACCTCATGTGGGCTTGACTCTCACCAGCGAAGGCGCTGATAAGGTTGTCCTCAGTCATGGGTCTGACCATTAAGTTTCACATATTTTTCTTTAGAAGCGGGGTTATTAGAGATGTCGGTCAGTTACGTATGCATCAAACAGAATTGATTCAATGGTCACGTGGATATTGAAATGAAGTCTAGTTTACCGTATGTGAGGTTTTATCAACTCACCTTCGGTACTTGTACGCGATAGGTTTTGAATGAGATAAGGTTCCACGGAATGGGTGGACAGGGAGCAGTCAGCGGCGCCTTGATGCTCGCCGAGGCGGCGTTCAACGAAGGCAAATACGCCCAGAAGATTCCCGTCTACGGGGGCATGCGACGAGGAGGAGACGTCACAGTCTTCCTCAGACTCGACGACAAGCCCATCAGGCGTACAAGCGGCATCTACGAGCCAGACGCGTTAATCGTGCTGGACCCTGCTCTTGTTGAGCACCCCAAGGTCAGGCAGGGACTCAAGAAAGGAGGCACAGCCATACTTAACCACACCATTAAGCCGAGTGAGGTTGACCTGGGTGTCGAGTTGAGCAACGTGGCTACTGTCGACGCTACAAGTATCAGCGTCGAGGTCTTCGGTGTGCGTGCTATCCCTATCGTCAACACCATAATCATGGGGGCGATAGCGAAGGCTACTGGATGGGTGAAGCTGGACAGCCTGTATGAGCCCATCATGCACGCCTTCCCGGGTAGGATAGGTGAGCTCAACGTTGAGGCAGTGAAGAAGGGATACGACGCGGTGGAGGTACGGAAATGAGTCAGATAGTTCGTAGCTTCGCGCCCAAGGTTGATCACGAGACGTGCATCCAGTGTGGCATCTGCCAGCTGTACTGCCCTGAGAGCACCGTGATGCTTACCGAGGAGAAGAAGGTTATTTTCGATTATCGTTTCTGTAAGGGTTGTGGCGTCTGCGCCAACGAGTGCCCGGTGCACGCCATCGAGATGGTTAAGGAGGGAGCTCAATGATCACTGAAGAGTTCACACGGATGATGGATGGAAACGAGGCAGCGGCGTGGGGAGCCAAACTCGCAAGAGCCGAGGTTGTGCCTGCGTACCCGATTACGCCTCAGACTGAGTTGATCAGCCACATCGCCACCTTCATCGCTGAGGGCAAGATGAAAGCCGAGTACATCAAGGTAGAGGGAGAGCACACAGCCATGGCGGCGGGGATAGGAGCGTCCACAGCCGGCGCCAGAGTATTCACTGCGTCCAGCAGCCAAGGCTTAGTGTTCATGGAGGAGCCTCTTTGGCAGCCCCCGGGTCGCAGGTTGCCCATCGTTATGTGCTGGGTAAACAGAAGCATGGCTCCCCTCGGAGGGCTAAGGCCAGACCACAACGACGCGTTACTGCAGCGAGACACGGGATGGATACAGCTCTACTGCGAAAACAGCCAAGAGGTTCTTGATACTATCCTCATGGGATACAAGATAGCTGAAAACAATCAGGTGTATCTGCCTGTGGCGGTAAACTATGACGGATACTTCGTCTCCGCCACTGCGACCCCGACAACGGTTCCCGCTCAAACGAAGGTTGATGAATGGCTGCCACCGTATAAGCATGAGTGGTACAGTCTAATGCCTGAGGATTTTAGGGCGCCACCCATGAGAGATTTCCTACAAGTCAGGCTCGGCGTCGCTGAGGCCAATGAGAAGGCTAAGAAGATCATCGAGGAGGTTGACACCGACTACAAGAAGGTGTTCGGTAGGGGCTATGATGGACTCCTTGAGGAGTACAACTGTGATGGAGCCGAGGCCGTGATAGTCACCATGGGAAGCATGACAGGCACCGCGAGAGACGTGGTGGACGAGATGCGGGAGAAGGGAAAGAAGATCGGGCTCATCAAGCTCAGGGGCTTCAGGCCGTTCCCCACAGAGGAGTGGCAGAAGATAGCGCCGAAATACAAGGCTATTGGCGTCGTTGACAGGAACAATAGCTTCGGCTCCGCCGGTGGAGGCGTCGTGAGCATGGAGCTGGCTAGAGCGTTATACCATGTGGAGGACAAGCCTCTGCTGGTTAACTTCCACGTCGGCCTATCAGGCACAGATGTCACCATGAACCAGATAGAGTACATGTGCAACGAGACCCTGCTGGCAGCTGAGACGGGAGAGGTGAAAAACGCTGTGGATTGGGTTGAGACCCACGACCTAGGAGAGGTGATGTAAATGACAGAAGAGTTATTCGACAAGTTCTACGAGGAGTCCCTCATTCAGGGAGGCACCACGTGTTGCCCAGGATGCGGTGGACCACTATTCTGGAAACTGGCGCTACAGGTATTCGGGCGTAACACAATCGTGTACGGTGACGGGCCATGCGCCATGTGCGCGTTGAGGTTGATCAAGATACCTCGCATGTCCATCCACTTCAGCTTCAACAGCGATGGAGCCACGGGGATCGCGGCGGCGCTACGAGCCAAGGGCAGAGACGATATTACTTTAATCAGCTCTGCCGGTGACGGTAGCACGGCTGACATCAGCTTCGGTAAGGTGTCTGCTGCTGCGGAGCGCAACGAGAACATGATTCAGATCTGCATAGATAACGAGGCTTACATGAACACTGGTATCCAGAAGAGCGGGTTGACGCCGTACGGTGCTTGGACCACAACGACGCCTATGGGTAAGGAAAGCAACAAGAAAGACATACCCATGATCATGGCGGCTCACAAGATACCTTACGTGGCTACAGCGAGCGTCGCGTACCCGCAGGACCTGAAGCGGAAGCTGGAGAAGGCTAAGGGCATCAAGGGGTTCAGGTACATCCACACCATCATCCCGTGTCCAACGGGGTGGAGGTTCGACACTGCAAAAGCCGTTGAGGTCACCAAGCTGGGCGTAGATACATGGGTCACCCCCCTCTACGAGGTGAATGAAGGGGTGCTTAACCTGACTAGGAAGCCTGAGCAGAAGCCGGTTACAGAGTACCTGAGCGCTCAGGGACGGTTCAGGAGGCTCAGTGAGGAGCAGCTGAAGTACATCCAGGACGAGGTGGACAAGAAGCGCACCGAGTACCTTGAGATGGACGGTAAACGTATCATCTACTAACCCTTCCTCATTTATACCAATACACCGTTTTTCTTTTGATGGAGCTAGCCATAGTAGGTCACG
>JAOZHP010000071.1 GCA_026014815.1 Candidatus Bathyarchaeota archaeon | reverse complement strand
GAATTTGACACACTTCACTTCTTCCCTTGTCCCATATACTAACTTTGCCAATACTGTTGTTCTATTTCCCCAAATTCGCTTGCCAGCATGCGGGGTGAGTATCTGTGCTTTGACAAGCCCAGCAGTCGAGCCTTCAGCCATCACTGAGACTACCATACGAGTGTTCTGCTCTTCATTCCCGGTTCCATCCTCTGCCCGAATACCAAATTTATATTGAGTCCCAGGCGTCAGGGATGCAGATATCCAGGTAGTTTCAGGATGAAGCACCACAGCCATTGGAGTTACATAGTCTATGTTTCCTGACCCTTCATCCCAGTAAAGATTGTATTTATAAGCATCATAAGAGGGCGATATAACCCACGATAATTCTATCTTTGCTCCGTTTAAAGGAATACCTGTAAACTCAGAGACTGGCTCAGGGGCGAGGTTAGAAGTAGTAGCACTTGCCTCATTTGAATATTTACCCTCATTGTTTGAAGTATCAATAGCCGTAACCACATACCAGGATGTAACATCTTCGGCAAGATTTGCATCCTTATACCAGTTACCTGTGATGAGATACGGATTTATACGCTCATAAGGTCCACCCGCTGAATCAGTGCGATACACATTATAACCTGCTAAATCAGTCTCTGTATTTGGGTCCCATAGAATAGTAATTTCTCTATCACCTCCGGATGCTAATACTCCTGCTGGCGGTGAAGGAGCAGCAGTATCAGGAATCGTTGTATCCACAAAGGTACTGCATTCAGGTATCTCTATAAACTGCTCAATATTACCAGCATTGTCAATTGCGCCTGCCTCAAAGTAATAGGTGTGTCCCTGTTCGCCTAAATAATTTGCAGATGTTGCTTCTACACTATCAAGCCATGTAACCCAACCACTGGCACCGTCCTTGATGTTTATTTTATATTTTCCAGATAATCCGGAGCCACCCTCATCACTCCCGATTGTCCAGCTAACCGGGAAAGTGAGCCTCGTACTCTTTATAGGTGAAGAAGCAGTAGATGAAGTCGGAGGGATTGTATCCGTTTCCTCATATTCAAGGAAAAAGCCTATCGTTGTATCAGAAGAAATTACCACAGTTGTCTCTGCGTCGATATACCCCTCATGCGATGCAGTCATTGTATATGTGCTACCTGGTATATCCGAGAACTCGTAATAGCCAAAAGTATTTGTTGTATCTGCTTTACCATCTATCGTTACTATACTTCCATCTGAATCAAGAGGTCCACTTACCATTCCATCAACTGTGTAGGTTATAGGATAGAGTGTGTCGGTTGGCATCGTTGTATCAGTATCAACTACCACACTCATGAATGAGTCAGAGGCATAGCCATTATGGGTTATATATATATCGTAAGTTCCTGCCTCAACCTCAATCTCATACCAACCAAAAGTATTGGTTGAATCAAGATAGCCGTTCATAGTTACTGCAGTTCCGCTAAGGTCAATGTCTTCACCGTAGAGTTTAATTATTCCATCCACTGTGTATGTAGGAATCTTAGTAAGCGTGAAGTGTATCATTGTATCCTGAGAGACTATTACACCCGATGATTCAGCGACGTAATATCCGTCGTGAGTCACATATATATCGTAAGTATCGGCAATGAGTCCTGGGATATTATAGTGTCCAGCGCTGTCGGTTGTATCTGCTTTCCCGTTTATTGTCACGATACTCCCATCTGGGTAAGGCGGCGAATCAGAGAGGTAAACTATACCAGACATTGTGTATCCAGAGACAGGTGCCTTCACATACGTACTGCATTCTGCAGTCCCAGTGAATACTTCCACATTACCTGCTGAATCTCTGGCAAGAGCCTCAAAGTAATAAGTATTTCCATTGACACCTGTATAGACCGCTGAGTCTGCCAAAGTATTCGCCTGCCAATAGTACCAGCCAGTCCCACTGTCTGCTTTTACATTATACTTGCCGGTAAGTCCGGAAAGAGTGTCTATTCCTGTTGACCAGCTTACAGTGAAGCTTAGTGTGTTGCTTGTATCAGGAGACGAAGCTATGCAGCCT